>NZ_JBTYHB010000002.1:0-515478 GCF_054871485.1 Streptomyces sp. UC4497
CCGTTTCACCGGCCGATTTCCTCGGATTGACGTCCGCCTTATAGGAGCTCCCCTTTCGCGGCCCTTTCGGCGAGGTCAAACACTATCAGTCTTTTTTCGACCCGCTTGCCATGCATCTGCAGACATGCAGAAATACAGTTCGCATTGCGACTTAGGACTTGATAGATGCTGCCGAGGTGTTGGACGCTCGATGGCGTCGCTTGCCTCCCTGGCAGGTGTACGACAGTACAACGGGCCCGAGCTTCGACGCAAATCGTTTGCCCGCGGCCTCTACGTCCGCCAACCGGTACCTCTCGTAGGGAACCGGGACTTTTTATGACTTACGCTTCTGAACAGCACGCCGTCCAGGACAGGCAGTGACGGCGACCCTGAATCTCCGCCCCCTTGGGAGGCTTGCCATGACCAGTGTGACGTCCCCGCTCACCGGACGCGCCATCGGGCTCTCCGCCGTTCCTGACCCGGTGTTCTCCGGTGCGATGGTCGGCCCCGGCTCCGCCATTGACCCCGTGCGCGAGGCCTCCGACGCCGTGGCCCCGGTGGACGGCATCGTGGTGTCCCTTCACCCGCACGCCTTCGTCGTCGTGGATGAGGAAGGCCATGGTGTGCTGACGCACCTGGGCATCGACACCGTCCAGCTCAATGGCGAGGGCTTCGAGCTGCTCGTCAACAAGGGCGACACTGTGCGGCGCGGGCAGTCCGTGGTCCGCTGGGACCCGGCTGCCGTCGAGGCCGCCGGCAAGTCGCCGATCTGCCCGGTCGTCGCCCTCGAGGCCACGGCCGAGTCCCTTTCCGGTGTCGTCGAGGACGGGGACATCAAGGCCGGCGACGCGCTGTTCGGCTGGAAGTGACGCACTCCGTCGCTGACGGTCGGCAAGAAATCAACGCGGCGGCTGCGCTCGCCGCACTATCGGAGACGGGTGAGATGGAGACAACGCTGCGAGGCGTCGGCGTGAGCCACGGTGTGGCGATCGGCGAGGTTCGGCACATGGGGACGGCGGTGCTGGAGCCGCCGGCCAAGCAGATTCCGGCTGAGGATGCCGAGCGCGAACAGGGGCGCGCCCGCCAGGCCGTCGAAGCTGTCGCTGCCGATCTGATGGCGCGCGGCAATCTGGCCGGTGGCGAGGCCCAGGCGGTGCTCGAGGCTCAGGCCATGATCGCCCAGGACCCCGAGCTGATGGCCGACGTCGACCGTCGTGTCGCCGTCGGGAGCACGGCCGAGCGCGGCATCTACGACGCGTTCTCGCACTATCGCGAGCTCCTCGCCGGTGCCGGTGAGTACATGGCGGGCCGCGTCGCGGACCTCGACGACGTACGGAACCGCATCGTGGCCCGGCTCCTCGGCGTGCCGATGCCCGGTGTTCCGGACAGCGACAAGCCCTACGTGCTCATCGCCCGTGACCTTGCGCCCGCGGACACCGCGCTGCTTGACCCCGCGCTCGTGCTCGGTTTCGTCACCGAGGAGGGCGGACCGACCAGCCACAGCGCGATCCTGGCCCGCGCCCTGGGCGTGCCCGCCGTGGTGGCGCTTCCCGGTGCGGGTGAGCTCGCCGAGGGCAGCGTGGTCGCCGTCGACGGCAGCACCGGTGAGATCTTCGTGGACCCGAGCGCGGAGAAGCGGGCCGCGATGGAGGCCGCTGCCGCCGAGCGCAAGGCGGCGCTGGCCGCGTCGACCGGTCCCGGTGCCACCTCGGACGGGCACAAGGTGCCGCTGCTCGCCAACATCGGTGGCCCGGCGGACGTGCCCGCGGCGGTCGAGGCGGGTGCCGAGGGTGTCGGTCTCTTCCGTACCGAGTTCCTCTTCCTGGACGACAGCAAGAACGCTCCGTCCGAGGAGAAGCAGGTCGAGGCGTACCGGCAGGTGCTCGAGGCGTTCCCCGAGGGCCGTGTCGTGGTGCGGGTGCTGGACGCCGGTGCCGACAAGCCCCTGGACTTCCTGACGCCCGGCGACGAGCCCAACCCGGCTCTGGGCGTGCGCGGTCTGCGGACGCTGCTCGACCACCCGGAGGTGCTGCGCACGCAGCTGACCGCGCTGGCGAAGGCTTCCGAGGGCCTCCCGGTCTACCTCGAGGTCATGGCGCCGATGGTGGCCGACCGCGCCGACGCCAAGGCGTTCGCCGATGCCTGCCGTGAGGCCGGTCTGCAGGCGAAGTTCGGTGCGATGGTGGAGATTCCGTCCGCCGCGCTGCGTGCCCGGTCGGTGTTGCAGGAGGTCGAGTTCCTGTCGCTCGGCACCAACGACCTGGCCCAGTACACGTTCGCCGCGGACCGTCAGGTCGGCGCCGTGTCGCGTCTGCAGGACCCGTGGCAGCCCGCGCTGCTCGACCTGGTCTCGCTGTCCGCCGAGGCGGCGAAGGCCGAGGGCAAGAGCTGCGGCGTCTGCGGTGAGGCCGCGTCCGACCCGCTGCTCGCGTGCGTCCTGACCGGTCTGGGTGTCACCTCCCTCTCCATGGGTGCCGCTTCGATTCCGTACGTGCGGGCGACGCTCGGCAAGTACACGCTGGCCCAGTGCGAGCGCGCGGCCGCTGCCGCTCGTGCCGCGGAGTCGGCGGAGGAAGCGCGCAACGCCGCGCAGGCCGTGCTGTCCGGCGAGTAACCGAGCACGACCGGCGCCGTATCGGTGCCTTTGGGAGGGCGCTCCGCCTTTGGCGGGGCGCCCTTCGCGCTTGTCCGCAGGGATCAGCGGTTCGCAGCGATCAGTGCAGGTGCCTGCCTTCCGGTTTCGCGTCGTCCACTTCTGGTGCGGTGCAGTAGTTCACTCCGGGTTCGGGAGCGGACAGGTCTCCGGAGTCCGCGTCGGTGCAGTAGGCGTCGAAGACCCGTCCCCCGGGGATCGGTTGGAATCCCTCGTCCTTCAGGTGCCAGCCGCAGACGCGGTCTTCCTCGCCGGGGACCGAGCTGCGCACGATGACCGCGCAGGCGCGCCGGCTGACGATCGCCAGCGCCAGTACGGCCGTGACCTCCATGGCCGCCGACTCATCGACCTTGACCGTGTCGGGTTCCGTGGCGTCCACGTGCAGGACGGCGTGCAGGGACTCCTTGTCGGTGAGCACGCTGCACACCCAGTGGTGGGCTCCCTCGCCGAGCGCGTCGATCACTCGGGAGACCAGGTAGGAGGCCCTGGCGAAGGCCATGCGTCCGACGTCCTGCCCGCACACCGCGCAGGCCCCTGTCCGGGACAGGACGGATGTCGCGAACTCCCAGGTCGCTTGGCGGACGGCCTCTTCCACGAGTTCGGGGACGAGGTCGGCCATGGGCTGTCCCTGGTAGGGGACCCCGGGGCCCGACGCGGCGAGTTCCGCGGTGAATCGGGTACGGCTGGTGGCGCTGTCCGGGTCGAGGCCCTCCGCCCGGCAGAATTCCGTGAACTCGGCCGGGTCGAAGAGCGTGACCGTGGTGTACCCGCCGGCCGCGGCCTGGGATTTGAGCAGTCCTTCCACTTGGCGCAGGTACGTCGTGTGGTCGTCGAAGGTGAAGCTGCGGTAGAGCCGCATCGCCTCGAAGTCCTGCTCGTCGGCCAACAGGCCGATGGTTCCCGCCACTTCACGGCGCAGGCCGCGCCGGGCGCCGGCCGTCCGGCTGTGTTGAGTGTGCCCCATGATTCCCCCTGAGTGCGCTTGAACGATGCTCACTCAGAGTAATCGGGGGCACTGACAACGCCACGTTCGGTGACGGCGCACCTGCGGTTTCGGGCGGTCGGTCAGGCTCGCTTGCGGGCGATCTCCTCGTAGAACTTGAGGAGTTCGAGGTTGTCGATGGAGCCGGGGTTGACCGCCTTCTCCAGCGGCGTGCCCGAGAGCAGGCGCTTGACGGGCACCTCGATGCGCTTGCCGGTGAGGGTGTGCGGGACGCCGGGGGCTTCGATGATCTCGTCGGGCACGTGGCGCGGCGAGAGCTGTTCGCGGATGACCTGCTTGATGCGGGAGCGGAGCGCGTCGTCGAGGGCGGCACCCGGCGCGAGGTGGACGAAGAGGGGCATCCAGTAGCCGCCATCGGGCTGTTCCAGGCCGATGACGAGCGATTCGCGAATCTCGGGGAGGCGCTCCACGGCCTCGTAGATGTCCGCCGATCCCATCCGTACGCCCTGGCGGTTGAGGGTGGAGTCGGAGCGGCCGTGGATGACGACGGAGCCGCGCGAGGTCAGCGTGATCCAGTCGCCGTGGCGCCAGACTCCGGGGTAGGTGTCGAAGTAGCTGTCGTGGTACCTGGTGCCGTCGGGGTCGTTCCAGAAGCGGATCGGCATGGACGGCATCGGGTTGGTGACGACCAGTTCGCCGACCTCGTCGGTCAGGGGTTCGCCGGCCGGGTCCCATGCCTGGAGGTCCGTGCCGAGGCTGGGCGCCTGGAGCTCGCCGATGTGGACGGGGAGCGTCGGCACGGCTCCGGCGAAGCAGGAGCAGACGTCGGTGCCGCCGCTGACGGAGGCAATCCACAGGTCGTCCCGCACCTCGTCGTGGAGCCAGCGGAAGCCGTCCGGCGGGAGCGGGGAGCCTGTGGTGGCCACGCACTTGACGCGGGAGAGGTCGTGGTCGCGCGCGGGGTGCACGTCGGCCTTGCGGCAGGCCATGACGTATGCGGCGGAGGTGCCGAAGAGGGTCGCGCCCGTGCGTTCGGCGATCGCCCACTGGGCGCCGGTCTCGGGGTATCCGGGGCTGCCGTCGTAGGTGACGATCGTGGTGCCGGTGAGCAGGCCGCCGACGAGGAAGTTCCACATCATCCAGCCGGTGGACGTGTACCAGAAGAAGCGGTCGTCGGGGCCGAGGTCGCAGTGCAGGCCGATCTGCTTGAGGTGCTCGACGAGGATGCCGCCCTGCGACTGCACGATGGCCTTGGGCAGGCCTGTGGTGCCGGAGGAGTAGAGCACCCACAGGGGATGGTCGAAGGGAACTTCTTCGTAGACGGGTGTGACGTCCGCGGAGGTGAGGGCCGACCATTCCAGGGCGCCTTCGGGTGCCTCGGTCCCGAGGAGCGGGATGTGCACCACCGCGCGCAGGGACGGCAGTTCGTCGCGGAGTTCCTGCACGGTGTCGCGGCGGTCGTGCTCCTTGCCGCCGTAGCGGTAGCCGTCGACCGTGAACAGGACGACGGGCTCCACCTGCTGGAAGCGGTCCAGGACGCTGCGTGCGCCGAAGTCGGGGGCGCAGGACGTCCACACGGCTCCGACGGCCGCCGTGGCGAGGAGGGCGGCGACGGCCTCGGGGATGTTCGGCAGATAGCCGCTGACGCGGTCGCCGGGGCGTACTCCGAGGGCGCGCAGTTCCGCGGCCAGGGAGCCGACCTGGCCGCGCAGCTCGGACCAGGTGACGGGACGGGGTTCGTGTGTCTCGTCGACGTGGAGGATCGCGGGGGTGTCCGCGCGCGTGGGGTCGTCCGCCGTGCGCAGGGCGTGCGCGGCGTAGTTGACGGTGGCACCGGGGAACCACTCGGCGCCGGGCATGTCGCGGTTGCCGAGCACGCGCGTGTACGGGTGCGTGAAGCGCACGTCGAACCACTCGGTGACGGCCTTCCAGAAGGTTTCGAGTTCGGTGACCGACCAGCGGTGCAGCGCCTCGTAGCCACCGTCGGCGGGAGCGCCGTGGTGTGCGGCCGCCCAGGCCTGGAACCGTGTGATCTGCGCGTCGGCGATCTGCTGCCGATCGGGCTGCCAGAGCGGTGACGGGTTCACGGTGGACATGATGCGGCTCCAGGAATTGCGTGCGCGGCGTGTGCGTCCTCGGCGCGCTCCGCGGAGTGTGTGCGCCTGACGCGGCTCACTGGACGATGCCACGTGATCGACTTCGACACCAGGGTGTATCCCACATAGTCGGCCCGGTGAAGATGTGCTGGCACCACGGATGAACGACAGTTGAACGCGGCACGCGCGCGTGCGCCTCGGTGGCAGGGTGAGCAGCATGGATGGTCGTGACCTGGTGCGCTTGGCGAAGGCGGTTTCTTCCGTGGGGTCGGCCCATGGGCTGCGCTCCGTTCGGGCGTCGTGGCGGCACCGTCGCGCGGACTCCGTCGGCCTGCCCCGGCGGGGAAGCGAGCGGGCCCGGGTCCCGGGCTCGGTGGTGGGTGTGACGCCCGAGCCGGGTGGTGGCCTGGTGCGGTTCACGCGGTCCCGGTTGCGCATCGTCGTCACCGTGAGCGGTGCCCTCTTCTGGGGCTGGGACGGGGCCGAACCCGAGCCTTCGTACGCGTTGGCCGGGCACTGCCCGGAGGCGGACCCGCGGGCGGTGCTCGAGCCGGACAAGGACGGCGGCTGGCGGGTGGTCTCCGAGCGGGTGACCGCGGTGGTCTCGCGGCACGGCGCGGTGGAGGTGCGTACGCCGGGCGGGGTGTTGCTGCGCCGCGATCTGCCGCCCCGGTGGTGGGAGCCCGAGGGTGGCGGTGAGGCGCGCTGGGCGCAGCGGAGCGAGGTCTCGGCCGACGCGCGCTTCTTCGGCCTCGGAGGCCGTGCGTCGGGCCCGCGGCTGCGTGACGCGACGTACCGGTTGTGGAACACGGATCCCGGCGGTTCGTTCGGTCGGCAGGACGATCCGTTGTCGCTCACGATGCCGGTGCAGGTGGTGGTCGCGGATGCCGGCACGCATCTGGTCTTCCACGACAACACGTGGGACGGCACCGTCCGTCTCCGTGAGGGCAGCGAGGGCGCGGGCTCCGGGCACGACTACGCCGGGACGTCCGAATTGCGCATGGAGGGCGGCCCGTTGCGCTGTTGGGTGGTGGTGGGTACACCCGCGCGCGTGCTCCACGTCTGGTCCCAGCTGACCGGCGCTCCTGCCGTGCCTCCGGGTTGGGCGCTGGGCCACCAGCACGCGCGTCGGGGGTTCGGGAGCGAGCAGGAGGTGCGTCGGGTCGTCGCGGGCTACAGGGAGCGCGATCTGCCCCTGGAGGCCGTCCATCTGGACATCGATCACTTCACGGCGGGACAGGCCTTCACCGTCGATCGCGAGCGGTTTCCGTCCTTGCCCCGGCTGGCCGAACAGTTGCGCGGCGAGGGTGTCCGGCTGGTGTCGATCGTCGACCCTGCGGTCAAGGCCCAGAGCGGCAACGCCCTGTACGACGGCGGGCAGGCGATCGACGCCTTCGTGCGGGACGCGGCGGGCCGGCCCGTGCGCGGGGTCGTGTGGCCGGGTGAGTCGATGTATCCGGACTTCACCGCGGAGCGGGTGCGCAAGTGGTGGGGCGGCCTGTACGAGGAGCGTCTCGAGCAGGGTTTCTCGGGGTTCTGGCACGACCTGAACGAGCCGGTGTCCTTCGCCGCCTTCGGTGAGCCCACGCTCCCCCGTTCGTCCCGGCACGCGGTCGAGGGGCGGGGCGGCGACCATCGGGAGGCGCACAACGTGTACGCGCTGTGCATGGCGCGGGC
The DNA here is from genome assembly GCF_054871485.1 of Streptomyces sp. UC4497. NCBI lineage: Bacteria > Bacillati > Actinomycetota > Actinomycetes > Kitasatosporales > Streptomycetaceae > Streptomyces > Streptomyces sp. UC4497. Next base: position 7,349 of record NZ_JBTYHB010000002.1, read on the forward strand.
CGGCTACGAGGGGCTGCGCGAACTGCAGCCGCAGGAACGACCCTTCCTGTTCTCGCGGTCCGGCTGGGTGGGTCTGCAGCGCTACGGAGGGACGTGGTCCGGTGACATCGCCACAGGGTGGGCCGGCCTTCGCTCCTCGCTCTCGTTGGTCATGGGGCTGGGCTTGTGCGGGGTGCCGTATTCCGGACCTGATGTGGGCGGGTTCGACGGGAAGCCGTCACCGGAACTGTTCCTGCGCTGGTTCCAGTTGGGCGCCCATATGCCGCTGTTCCGTACGCATTCGGCGCTGCGGGCGGGGCGGCGCGAGCCCTGGATGTTCGGCGAGGAGGTGCTCGCGCACGCGCACGTGGCGCTGGAGGAGCGGCGTCGCCTCTTTCCGTACTTCATGACCCTCGCGCATCTCGCCCGGCGCACCGGCGCCCCGTATGTGCGGCCTCTGTGGTGGGGTGCTCCGGAGGATCGCGCTTTGCGTGACTGTGAGGACGCCTTCTTGTTGGGTGACTCCCTGTTGGTCGCGCCCGTCCTGGAGCAGGGAGCCGTCCGCCGCACCGTTCAGCTGCCGCCTGGGCGCTGGTACGACACGGTGACCGGCGGAGTCTTCGAGGGGCCCGGGCAGGTCACGGTGGACGCCCCCTTGTCGCGTATTCCGGTGCTCGCGCGTGGCGGGTCGGTACTTCCTGTGAGCGATCCGGGCGGGGGTGTCGCCCTGGAGGCGTGGGCGCCGGCGCCGGGTCGTACGGGCGGCGGTTACGCGGCGCGGGACACCGGGGACGGCTGGGAGGAGCCGGAGATCGAGCGGTTCCGGGTGCGCTGGGGCGAGGGGCGCGTGGTCGTCGAGAGGGACGGGGAGGACGGCGAGGTCGAACCGCGGTATCCGGTGCGTGTGCGCGGCCTGTGAGCGCCCTACGGCGCGGGGTGGCGCCGGACGCTCACAGGGAACCGACTCCTACAGGTAGCGGCCCTCGAACCAGGCTTTCACCGCCAACGTGTGGAGCGGAAACGCCAGTTCGGTCGGGCGGCGCAGGAGGTGCCAGCCGTCCGTCTCGTCCGTGGGCGCGCTGGTGGGCAGGAATCCCGCCGGGCGTTCGGGCAGGAGGCCGAAGAGCAGGAGGTGGCCGTCCGGGGCGCTCATGGCGTCCACGAGGCGTACGTCGCGCGCCGCGGCGTCGATGCCCGTCTCCTCCTGGAGTTCGCGGACGACGGCTCGCCGCCAGTCCTCCCGGTCGTCGATGAAGCCGCCGGGCAGAGCGGGCTCCCCGCGCGCGGGGGTGATGGTGCGCGTGATCGCGACGAGGGCGGTGCCCACCGTGTCGTACACCGGTTGCAGGGCGACGGCCACGGGGAGCGGGTTGCGGTAGGCGACGGAGTCACAGGCCCGGCAGGTGCGGGGCCAGCCGTGCACCTCGGCCCCGTAGGCGGTCCCACAGCTCGAACAGTGGGAATCCGGAACGGGGTTGAGCGTGGAGTGGGTTGATGCGGGCACGGCGCGGACTGTATCCGATCACTCGGCCGCGGTCTTCCCCGGTGGGCCCGGCTCCTGATAGACGCTGATCCATGACTCGAGCCTCCACCGCCCTGCGGAAACTCGCCGCCCTGGCCGCCGCCGCGCTGCTCGGCGTGGCCGCCGCCCCTTCGGCTGCCCATGCGACGCCCGACCCGAAGGCACCCAAGGACTTCGTGGCGCTCCATGACGTGGACCCCACGATCATCCAGGAAATGCGCTACTACACGGAGCACGACTTCATGGGTGAGCCGGTCGACGGCTACAAGAAGCCGATGTGCCTCCTGACGAGACCTGCCGCGCAGGCGCTCCACAAGGCGCAGATCGGCCTCCTGAAGAAGGGCTACTCCCTGAAGGTGTACGACTGTTACCGCCCGCAGCGCGCGGTCGATCATTTCGTCCGCTGGGCGAAGGATCTCGACGACCAGAAGATGAAGGCGGAGTTCTATCCGCGTGTCGACAAGACGCGCCTGTTCGCGGACGGCTACATCGCGGAGAAGTCGGGCCACAGCCGTGGCTCCACCCTGGATCTGACCGTCGTGAAGCTGCCCGCACTGCCCACGCGTCCGTACGTTCCCGGAGAGAAGCTCACGCCCTGCTACGGGCCGAAGGCGGAGCGCTTCCCGGACAACTCGCTGGACATGGGGACCGGGTTCGACTGCTTCGACACGCTCGCCCACACGGACGATCCGCGCGTCCAGGGCGTGCAACGGGCCAACCGGGACCTGTTGCGGAACGCGCTCGGCGCGCAGGGGTTCGTCAATCTTCCTGAGGAGTGGTGGCACTACACGTACAAGCCCGAGCTCTACCCGGACACGTACTTCGACTTCCCGGTCTCCAGGCGTTCGCTGACGGGGCGATGACGCGGCGGGCGCGACCGGAAGCACCCCCGTGGATTCCGGTCGCGCCCTCACCCGTCGCGCCCCTCACCCGTCACAGACGCCGGTAGGACGCGGGCGGTTCTGCGGGCCCCCTGACGTCATTCGGCTCCCCATGGCACACTTCTGACGTTCCGTCAGATTCATCGCCGGGGAGGAACTGTGGCGCGTACGCGTACACCTGTCGTGGCCGACTGGTTCAGCGGAGAGGGGGACGACTTCCGCCTGCTGGGCACGCGCTGCTCCGCGTGCGCGTCGGTGTTCTTTCCGCGTGAGGACGGGGCGTGCCGCAACCCCGCATGCGCGGGCGGCGAGCTTGCGGAAGTGCCCCTGTCGCGGCGCGGACGCGTCTGGTCGTACACGGACGCGAGGTACCGGCCACCGGAACCGTACGTGTCGGATCGGGAACTTCCCTGGCAGCCCTACGCGTTGATCGCTGTGGAGCTGGAGACGGAGCGACTGGTCGTGCTCGGCCAGGGGGCTCCTGGCGTCTCCGTGGCCGATCTCGCGGTCGGCATGGAGGTGGAGGTCGTACCAGGCGTGCTCAACGAGGAGGGGGACGACGAGACCGGGACGACATGGACGACGTGGCACTGGCGGCCGACGGGGGTGGCGGCATGACGGGGGACGTGGCGGTTCTCGGCGCGGGCATGCACCCCTGGGGGAAGTGGGGGCGCAGCTTCGTCGAGTACGGGGTGGCAGCGGCGCGGGCCGCGCTCGCCGACGCCGGGGTCGACTGGCGCGACGTGGGCTCGATCGTCGGCGCGGACACGGTGCGCGGCGGCTATCCCGGCTATGTGGCGGGAGCGACGTTCGCGAAGGCCCTCGGCTGGCAGGGCGCGCGCGTGGCCAGCGTCTACGCGGCCTGCGCCTCGGGGGCCCAGGCGGTCAACACGGCGCGGGCACAGATCCTTGCGGGGCTCGCGGACGTCGTGCTGGTGGTGGGGGCCGACGCCGCGCCCAAGGGGTTCTTCAAGCCCGCCGGCGGCGATCGGCCCGACGACCCCGACTGGTTGCGCTTCCGTGCACTGGGGGCGACCAACCCGACGTACTTCGGCCTGTACGCGCGCCGGCGCATGGCCGTGCACGGGGACACGCTCGAGGACTTCGCCCAGGTCAAGGTGAAGAACGCCGCCTCCGGCGCGCTGAACCCGAACGCGCGCTATCGCAAGACGGTGACGCCCGAGGAGGTGGCCGCCTCCGCCGTGGTCGCCGATCCGCTGCGGCTGCTCGACATCTGCGCCACGTCGGACGGCGGCGCGGCGCTCGTGCTGTCCAGCATGGAGTTCGCACGCCGGCACGGAGCCGCGGATCCCGTCCGCATACGGGCCGTGTCGACGGTGACTCCGACGTACCCGAACACCGTGCTCGACCTCCCGGACATCGCCACGGACTCGGCCGCCGGGGTCGCGTCCGAAGGCCCCACGTTCCGTGCCTCGATCGCCCGCGCCGCCTACGAAGAGGCCGGGATCGGCCCCGAGGACCTGTCGCTTGCGGAGGTCTACGACCTGTCCACGGCCTTGGAGTTGCAGTGGTACGAGGACCTCGGGCTGTGCGGCGAGGGTGAGGGCGCGAAGCTGCTCAGGGACGGCGCGACCGCTCCCGGAGGGCGAATACCCGTGAACAGCAGCGGTGGACTCGCGTCCTTCGGGGAGGCGGTTCCGGCGCAGGCGATCGCCCAGGTCTGTGAGCTGACGTGGCAGTTGCGGGGTGCGGCGGGCGACAGGCAGGTGGCCGGGGCCCGGGCCGGGATCACGGCCAACCAGGGCCTGTTCGGCCACGGTTCGTCGGTCGTGGCGGTGCGCTGACCGCGGCGTGCGTACGCTGCGTGGCCGTGCGGGAATGCTGCGTGAACAGCGCGTGAACCGGCCCTCGTGGTGTCCGTGTGACGCCATTATGCTGCCGTGCACACCTGGCCGGACAGCCTCCGCTTCGCCTTCCAGCCCGTGGTCAATCTGGCCACGGGGTCGGCCGCGGCTCTGGAGATACTCGCCCGCCCCGAGTCGGGAGATGTGCTCGCGCGGGCGCATCGCGATCCCGAGCTCGACGGCGACCTCGCCGCGTTGGCGATCCGCGACGCCGCACGCCGGGAGACGCTGCTGCCGCTGCACGTGAACGTGTTCGCGGGCACGCTCGCCGACCTGGGCGGTCTTGATGCGCTGCGGCGCGCGGTGCAGGATGCGGGACGCCTGCCGTGGGAGGTGACCGTCGATGTGGGGCCGCCGTTCACGCACGTGCCGCACCGCGCGCTCCTGGAGGGCGTCGCGGTGCTGCGCAAGGAGGGCTTCCGGGTCTGTGCCGACGGTGTGGGCGACGGCGACGTACCGCTGCGGCTGCTCGACGATCTCGCGCCGGACCTGATCAAGCTCGACGCCTCGCTGCTGTCGCGCGGGGCGACGGTGCGGGCCATGCGGACGCTGTGCGAGGAGATCGGCGCGCTGCTCGCGGTCGAGGGCGTGGAGACCGAGACCCAGTGCATGGCGGCCCGGGATGCCGGGGCGCAGCTCGCGCAGGGCAATCTGTTCGCGCCGGCGGCCCGGCTGCCGATCTCCGAGGTGTACGTGCCCGAACTGCCCTTGGCCGTCGGCTCGTCGCGGCCGGCCGGGCCGCCGGTACGGGATTTCGTGCGGCCCGCGGCGCTGCTGCCCGATTCGGCGTCCGCGGAGCAGGTGCGGCGCCGGCTCACCGGTGCGGCCGAGGTGTCCGGGGTGCTGCTCGTCGATGCCGCCGGGGTGCCGGTGCGGTCGGTGCAGCGGGACCGCTTCCTGCTGTCGCTGTCGACGCGCTACGGGCACGCGCTGTACGCCGACCGGCCCGCCGCGCGGCTCGGCGACCGGCCGCGCACGGTGGGCGTCACCGCGACCGCCTGGGAGGTGCTCGACGTGGTCGCGGACGGCGAGCACGCCCGCACCGCCGACGACGTCGCCGTGGTGGACAACGGCGGGCGCTGCGTCGGCGTCGTACGCCTCACCGATCTCGTACGGGCGCTCGCCGAGAGCCGGGTCGAGGAGGCCGCCGGGCTCAACCCGCTGACGCGGCTGCCGGGTTCGGACGCCGTGACGGGCGAGCTGGACCGCTGGGTGGCGCAGGGCCGCGGCTTCGCCCTGAGCTGGCTGGACATCGACGGGTTCAAGCAGGTCAACGACGGTGCGGGGTTCGCGGCGGGCGACGAGCTGATCCGTTCGGTGGGGCGCGCCCTCGCGCGTACGGAGTCGGACGGCGTGCGAGTGGGGCACATCGGGGGTGACGACTTCCTGGTCCTGGCCGATCCGGAGCGGCTCGGTCCGCTCGCGGCCGCCGTGCTCGACGCTCCCTGGTCGGCGGGCGGCAGGGCGGTGACGCTGTCGCTGGCCACGGTGGTGTGCCCGCCCGGCAGCGTGCCCGACCACCGGCAGGCCGCCGCGCTGCTCGCCCCGCTCAAGAAGGCCGCTAAGGCGCTCTCCGGGGCGAGTTGGGTCTGCGGTCAGGCGGGGCGCGAAGGTTTCGACGTGCGCCGCGGCGCACGCGCCGCGGTCGGCGCGTGCGACCGGAGGGGAGCATCGACCGCCGGTTAACCGTTGCCGTCCACGACCTTGACGCTCCAGTACGGCCGGTGAACACTTCCGGGTGTCAGTCGGCATCGGCGCAAATCGGCCCACCGCTGCTCGGGGCCCTGCCTGCCCCAGGTTCGCTTTCCTGTCGGGTTGCGGCAGGTCAGGGCCGCTCCCCCACGTGTGGTTCCGACTGTTCGGGCACGCTCGTCACGGACGCCGGGCGGGGCGCGGGACTTCCCTGCCTACGGCAGCCGTGGTTCAGAACCAGCCATGGGAACGCACCCTGCACGGAGGACCGGGGAGCACTGCCCCCGGGCGAGGGCCTAGGAGCCGCCATGAGCAACGGAGACATCTTCATCGGTGAGGTCATCGGCACCGCGATTCTGATCCTTTTCGGCGCGGGCGTCTGCGCCGCCGTCACCCTGAGACACTCCAAGGCGAAGGCCTCCGGGTGGGTCGTCATCGCGTTCGGCTGGGGCTTCGGCGTGCTGGCCGGCGCCTATACGGCCGCCCCGCTGTCGGGCGGTCACCTCAACCCCGCGGTCACCATCGGCATCGCGGTCGACACCGGGAAGTGGGACAAGGTCTGGGTCTATCTGCTCGGCCAGATGGTCGGCGCGATGCTCGGCGCCGTCCTCGCGTACCTGGTGTATCTCGCGCAGTTCAACGCCAACGTCAGTTCGGACGAGGACTCCGCGGAGGACGGTCCGACCCCGACGCTCGGCATCTTCTCGACGATCCCCGAGATCCGGAACATGGTCGCGAACCTGATCACCGAGATCATCGCGACGATCGGCCTGGTCCTGCCCATCCTCGCGTTCGGCCTCACGAAGGGACTCGGCGAGTCCGGCACCCAGGTGCTGATCGTGGCGCTCCTGGTCGTCGGCATCGGTCTGTCGCTCGGCGGGCCGACGGGTTACGCGATCAACCCCGCCCGCGACCTGGGCCCGCGCATCGTGCACCACTTCCTGCCGATCCCCAACAAGGGGACGTCCGACTGGGGTTACGCTCTCGTCCCGGTCGTCGGGCCGCTCATCGGCGGCGCGCTGGCGGGGGTCATCTACAACGCGGCGTTCTGAAGCAACGCAGCGTTCTGAAGCGCAGAACACTCTCGTACGTCTTCTTACGAAGGGGTAGCCATGCCCGACACTTCCGTGAAGTACGTCGCCGCCATCGACCAGGGCACCACCTCGAGCCGCTGCATCATCTTCAACCAGGACGGCGAGATCGTCGCCGTCGACCAGCGCGAACATCGTCAGATCTTCCCGAAGCCGGGCTGGGTGGAGCACGATGCCACCGAGATCTGGTCCAAGGTCCAGGCCGTGGTCGCGGGGGCGATCGCCAAGGCTGGACTGCGCGCGGACCAGCTCAGCGCCCTCGGCATCACCAACCAGCGGGAGACGACGGTCCTTTGGGACCGGGCGACCGGCAAGCCCGTGCACAACGCGATCGTGTGGCAGGACACGCGGACCTCGGCGCTCTGCAACGAGCTGGGCGGCGCCGACGGACAGGACCGTTTCCGCGAGACGACTGGGCTGCCCCTGGCGAGCTACTTCTCCGGGCCCAAGGCGGCCTGGCTGCTCGACAACGTGCCGGGGCTGCGGGCCAGGGCCGAGCGCGGGGAACTCGCCTTCGGCACGATGGACTCGTGGCTGATCTGGAATCTCACCGGCGGCACCGACGGCGGCGTGCACGTCACCGACGTCACGAACGCCGGGCGCACCATGCTGATGAGCCTGGAGACCCTCCAGTGGGACCAGTCGATCCTGGCGGCGATGAATGTCCCGGAGTCGCTGCTTCCGGAGATCCGTTCGTCCGCCGAGGTGTACGGCACGGCCGTCGGCCAGCTGGCCGGCGTACCGGTGGCCTCCGCGCTCGGCGACCAGCAGGCGGCCGTGTTCGGGCAGGCCTGCTACGACACCGGCACCGCGAAGAACACCTACGGGACGGGCAGCTTCCTGCTGCTCAACACCGGTAACCGGCCGGTGCCTTCGAAGAACGGCCTGCTCACCACCATGGGGTACAAGATCGGCTCCGAGGCGCCCGTGTACTGCCTCGAAGGGTCGATCGCGATCACGGGTGCCCTGGTGCAGTGGTTCCGCGACCAGCTCGGCATCATCAAGACCGCCGACGAGATCGAGACACTCGCGGCGAGCGTGGACGACAACGGCGGTGCCTACATCGTGCCCGCGTTCTCCGGTCTGTTCGCGCCCTACTGGCGCTCCGACGCGCGCGGTGTCGTCACCGGTCTCACCAGGTATGTCACCAAGGCGCACCTGGCGCGTGCCGTCCTGGAGGCGACGAGCTGGCAGACCCGCGAGGTCGTCGACGCGATGTACCAGGACTCCGGGGTGCAGATCACGACCCTGAAGGTCGACGGCGGCATGACCAAGAACAACCTGCTGATGCAGCATCAGGCGGACGTCCTGGGTGTGCCCGTGATCCGGCCCAGGGTCTCCGAGACGACGTGTCTGGGCGCCGCGTACGCCGCCGGGCTCGCGACGGGCGTGTGGAACGACCTGGACGAGCTCAAGGCGCACTGGCAGCGGGACGCCGAGTGGACTCCCGCGATGGACGCGGGCGTCCGGGACCGCGAGTACCAGAACTGGCGCAAGGCCGTGGAGAAGAGCTTCGGCTGGCACGCGGACGGAGACGACGCATAGGCCATGTCCCTGCGCGCGTGGTGACGTACAACCATCCACGCGCGCGTACGCGGCGGTTCGGACCCCGGTCGGCGGGGGTACGGGCCGCCGCTGTGCGTGCTCAGGTCGCCGCGGGCTGCCTGCGCTCGGCGGCTTCCGCGGCATGACCGACGACGCCGATCAGCACGTCCTTCACCGACTCCTTGTCGCGCGCGTCGCACAGGACCACGGGGACGTCCGGGTCGAGGTCGAGCGCCTGGCGGACCGCGTCGGCCGGGTGGCGTGCGGCGCCGTCGAAGCAGTTGACGCCGACGATGAACGGTATGGAGCGCCGCTCGAAGTAGTCGACCGCGGCGAAGCAGTCCTCCAGGCGACGGGTGTCCGCGAGGACGACCGCGCCCAGCGCGCCGGTCGACAACTCGTCCCACAGGAACCAGAAGCGGTCCTGGCCCGGTGTGCCGAAGAGGTAGAGCACGAGGTCGTCGCGGAGCGTGATCCGGCCGAAGTCCATCGCGACCGTGGTGGTGCTCTTGCGCTCGACCCCGTCGATGTTGTCCACGGGGCGGCCCGCCTCCGTCAGGAGTTCCTCCGTGCGCAGCGGCCGGATCTCGCTGACCGCGCCGACCAGCGTCGTCTTGCCCACGCCGAAGCCGCCGGCCACCAGGATCTTGAGCGTCACGGGCTCGACGGGGGCCTTTCGGCGCTCAGAACGCCCGAAGATCATGGCTGTGTCTCTCCTGCCTCACTGGTGTCGCTGTCTCGGGTACTGCTGCTCGCCCCGGGCGGCCCGTAGCCGCCGCCTCCGGGCGTTTCGACGACGAGTACGTCGCCGGGGTCCACATCGGCCGTGTCGCTGCCGTCGAGGCGGGTGACGGTGCCGTCCACGCGCTCCACGGAGTTGGCGCCGAGCGCTCCGGGGGCGCCACCCGCCATCCCGTAGGGCGGCACCCTGCGGTGCTGGGTCAGCGTGGAGACGGTCATCGGCTCGCGGAAGCGGATGCGTCGCACGGCTCCGTCGCCGCCCGGCCAACGGCCCGCTCCCCCGCTGCCGCGCCGTACCGCGAACTCCTCCAGGAGGACGGGCAGCCGCCACTCGAGGACCTCGGGGTCGGTGAGCCGCGAGTTGGTCATGTGGGTCTGGACGACGGGGGCGCCGGGGAAGCCGTCGCCTGCGCCGGAGCCGGAGGCCACCGTCTCGTAGTACTGATGGCGCGCGTTCCCGAAGGTGATGTTGTTCATCGTGCCGGAACCCTCGGCCTGCACGCCCAAGGCCCCGTAGAGGGCTCCGGTGATGGCCTGTGACGTCTCCACGTTGCCCGCGACGACCGCGGCGGGCGGCTGGGGCGAGAGGAAGGATCCGGGCGGCACGACGATGTTCAGGGGGCGCAGGCAGCCGTCGTTGAGCGGGATGTCGTCGCCCACGAGCGTCCGGAAGACGTACAGGACGGCGGCGTTGACGACGGCGAACGGGGCGTTGAAGTTCGTGGGGAGCTGGTCGGAGGTGCCGGTGAAGTCGACGGTGGCGCAGCGCTGCGCGCGGTCCACGCTCACGCGCACACGGATGACCGCGCCCGAGTCGGTCTCGTAGCTGAACTCGCCGTCCTCCAGGGCGTCGATGACGCGTCGCACGGATTCCTCGGCGTTGTCCTGTACGTGCTTCATGTAGGCGAGCACGACGTCCAGGCCGAAGTTCTCGATCATGCGGGCGACTTCATCGACGCCCTTCTGGTTGGCCGCGATCTGGGCACGCAGGTCGGCGAGGTTCGTCCGCGGGTTGCGGGAGGGGTGGGGCGCCTCGGTCAGAAGGCGCAGCGTCTCCTCCTCACGGAACCGGCCGGCCTCCACGAGCAGCCAGTTGTCGAAGAGCACGCCCTCTTCGTCGATGGTGCGGCTGTTCGCGGGCATGGAGCCGGGGGCGATGCCGCCGATCTCGGCATGGTGTCCGCGCGAGGCGACGTAGAACAGGATCCGGTCACCGTCCGTGTCGAAGACCGGGGTGATCACGGTGACGTCGGGCAGGTGCGTGCCGCCGTGGTACGGGTCGTTGACGGCGTAGGTGTCGCCGGGCCGCATGGTCGAGCCGCGGCGGCGGATGACCTCCTTGACGCTGGTACCCATCGAGCCCAAGTGCACAGGAATGTGCGGGGCGTTGGCGACCAGGCTGCCGTCGGGGTCGAAGAGCGCGCAGGAGAAGTCCAGACGTTCCTTGATGTTGACGGACTGCGAGGTCGACTCGAGGCGGGCGCCCATCTGCTCCGCGATCGACATGAAGAGGTTGTTGAAGACCTCGAGCCGAACCGGATCGATTTCCGTGCCGAGATCGGAACTCTCTGTAATCGCCGTCCGTTGCATGATCAGGTGGCCGTCGTCCGCGAGGGCCGCCCGCCATCCGTCGTCGACGACGGTCGTCGAGCCGTCCTCGGCGATGATCGCCGGCCCCCGGACGGGCTCGCCGGGCGGGAGCTGGTCCCGGTGGTGGAGGGGTACGTCGCGCCAGGTTCCGCCGGTGTGCAGGCGGACGGTCGTGGCGCTGGTCGGGGCGGTGGTGCGGGGTGCGAGGTGGGAGAGATCGGGGGGATCGGTCAGGCCAGTGGCTTCTACGGAGAGTGATTCGACGACGAGCGGTCGGTCCAGGGTGAAGGAGTAGTGAGCACGATGGCGTTCTTCGAAGGCGCGGGTCATGGCGTCGGGTTCGGTGAGTTCCACGGTGAGCGCGGTGTCCGTGCCGTCATAGCGGAGCTGGGCCCTGCGCACGACCCGAATGCGCTTCTCCGGGACGTCCTCGGCGCGCAGCTCCTCGCGTGCGGCGCTCTCCAGGTCGTCGGCGGTCTTGAGGATGTGCGGCATCGAGGAGGGGTCCACGGTGGCCTCGACGGACTGTTCCCGCATGGCGGTGGTGTCGGCGAGCCCGATGCCGAGCGCCGAGAGGACGCCTGCCATGGGCGGTACGAGGACCGTGCGGATGCCGAGTTCGGCGGCGACCTTGCACGCGTGCTGGCCACCGGCACCACCGAAGGTGGTGAGGGCGTAGCGGGTGACGTCGTGGCCCTTCTGCACCGAGATGCGCTTCACCGCGTTGGCGATGTTGGCCACGGCGACCTGGAGGTAGCCCTCGGCCACCTGCTCCGGGGTGCGCGCGTCACCGGTCTGTTCGCGGATCTCTGCGGCGAGGGCGGCGAAGCGCTCGCGTACGAGGTCTTCGTCGAGCGGCTGGTCCCCCTCGGGGCCGAACACGTGGGGAAAGTGGGCGGGTTGGACGCGACCGAGGGCGACGTTGGCGTCGGTGACCGTGAGCGGGCCGCCGCCCCGGTAGCAGGCCGGTCCCGGCACCGCGCCGGCCGAGTCGGGTCCGACCCGGTAGCGGCTGCCGTCGAAGTGCAGCACGGAGCCGCCGCCCGCCGCGACGGTGTGGATGTCGAGCATGGGCGCGCGCAGCCGCACCCCGGCGATCTGCGTGGTGAGGACCCGCTCGTACTCGCCCGCGAAGTGCGAGACGTCCGTGGAGGTGCCGCCCATGTCGAAGCCGATGACGCGGTCGAAGCCCGCGCGCTGCGACATCCGGGCCATGCCCACGATGCCGCCTGCGGGCCCGGACAGGATGGCGTCCTTGCCGCGGAACTGCCCGGCCTCGGCGAGCCCTCCGTTGGACTGCATGAACATCAGCCGCACGTCGGGGAGTTGCTCGGCGACCTGGCGCACGTAGCGGCGCAGGACGGGCGACAGGTAGGCGTCGACGACGGCCGTGTCGCCCCGTGGCACCACCTTCATGAGCGGGCTGACCTCGCTGGACAGCGAGATCTGCGGGAAGCCGATGCGCTCGGCGAGGGCGCCGATCTCGCGCTCGTGAGCCGGGTGGAGGTGGCTGTGCAGGCAGACGACGGCCACCGCCCGAATGCCGTCTTCGTAGGCCTGGCGCAGCGAGGCTTCGAGGGAGCCCAGGTCAAGCGGGGTGAGCACCTCGCCCTGGGCGTCGACCCGTTCGTCCACCTCGATGACGCGCTCGTGGAGCAGTTCGGGCAGCTCGATACGGCGGGCGAAGATGCGGGGCCGGTTCTGGTAGGCGATCCGCAGGGCGTCGCGGAAGCCGCGCGTGATGACGAGGGCGGTCGGCTCGCCGCGGCGCTCCAGGAGGGCGTTGGTGGCGACCGTGGTGCCCATGCGGACGGAGTCGACGAGGTCGCCGGGCCCGCCGCCGGACGCCGGCTCCGTGCCCTCCCCGAGGAGCTCACGGATCGCGAAGACGGCCGGGTCCCGGTAGCGCGCCGGATGGTCGGAGAGCAGCTTGTGCGTGAGCAGGCGGCCGTCGGGCCGCCGGGCCACGACATCCGTGAAGGTGCCGCCTCGGTCGATCCAGAACTGCCAGCCTGCCATGTGTGTCTCCCGCCGTCCGCCCCGTTCCTGTGCCCCGCAGGCTCCGCTGTCGGATCAGAGCGCTCTGAGGCCGTCGATCACGTCGCGGAGAATACTCGCGTCGGGCAGCTCGGCCGGTGGAACCGGCCGCGTCACGTGGACCAGTTCGTCGTCGACGAGATCCCCTATGAGGACGCGCACCACCCCTACCGGGAGGTCGAGCTCCGCGGCCAGCTCGGCCACGGACTGCGGGGCGTCCTGGCAGAGCTCGACGATGTCGACGTGTTCCGGCGACAGCGTCTGGTCGGTCGTCGCGTCGCCTCGATGCTGTTCGGCGACGACGACCGCGATCAGGTCGAGCCGGTGCTGGGTCGCGCTGCTGGTGCGGCCGCGCGTCATGGCGTACGGGCGCACGACGGGACCCGCGTCGTCGTCGAACCAGTGATGCGTCTCCTGACCGTCTGGTCTCATGCCAACCCACTACCCTCCGGCGGGCAGGTCCGTGCGCCTGGCCGTCCCCAGATGCGCTCCGACGCGCTTGACCAGCAGAGTCATCTCGTAGGCGACGAGGCCGACGTCGGAGTCCGCGTCGGACAGCACGGCGAGGCAGCTGCCGTCGCCCGCCGCGGTGACGAACAGGAAGGCCTCGTCGAGTTCGACGACCGTCTGCCGGACGCCGCCTGCTTCGAAGTGCCGGCCCACCCCCTTGGCGAGGCTGTGGAATCCGGAGGCCACGGCGGCGAGGTGTTCGCTGTCCTCGCGGCTGAGCCCCTCGGAGACGCCCGTCGGCAGCCCGTCGCCGGAGAGCACCATCGCCTTGCGGATACCGGCGACGCGCTCGACCAGGTCGTCCAGGAGCCAGTTCAGCTCGCCGACAACCCCGTTGGTGGTCCCCGCATTGGCCTTCGGCGCGGTCATCGACCGTCCCCCTCAGAGTTCGTTCCTCGTGCTGTACCGTCGGCGCGCTCATCGCCCGCGGTGTTCTCCGCGCGTCCACGCTGCCAGCCGCGTTGGAGCGAGGCCATACGGCTGCGCACCTCGTCGGCGTCCCGGTCGGCGGGCTGTGCGGAGGGAGTCCTGTCTTCGGCCGGTGCCGCGCTGTCGCCGCGCAGGTCCGGGCCGTCCTTCAACTGCGGGGCCAGGTTGGCCTGTCGGACGCGGCGAGGCAGTCCGCCGGGGGTGGTGCTTGGCGCGGCGGGCTGCTGGGCGTCCGCTGCGGGCTCGGGGGTCGCGCGCGGGGCCTCGGTCTCCTCCACCGCACGGGTGCGGCGCCTGGGGAGGCCGACCGGGGTGTCCCACTGTCCGTCGCGCTCGCTATCGCCGTTGCCGTTGCCCCGGTCGTGCCGCTCGCCCGGTTCGGGCGCGGCGCGGTCGTCCGCACCGGGCCGGCTGTGGGGCACGGGCCTGCCGTGCGAGCTGACGAGCTTGGGCACGCGGCGGCGCGGCAGCGTCCCCTCCGGACCGGCGGCCGGGTCCTGCGCGTCGCGGTCCCCGGAGCGGCGCGGGCCGCCCATGTGGCGGGAGACGGCCGTGCCGTCGGTCGCGGCGCCGTCGTCCTCGGCCTGCTGGTGCTGTTCACCGGGAGGCCCGGCCACGGCGCGGCGGGGGCGGAACAGGCCGCCGCGCTCGCTGTCGTCGTCGCCCAGGGCGCCGGGGAACCGGGTCATGTCGGAGGTCGTCAGCGGGGCCTCCAGCTCGACCGGACCGTTGAGCACGGAGGCCGGCAGACCGGGCAGCCCGGCCACGGAGCCCGGCTTCGATGGGGTCACCGAAGGGGCCGTGCGGCGCGGCGCGTTGGGCCGGTCGAGACGGAAGCCGGCGCCCTCGGTGTCGGGGGCGTCCGTGAGCAGGGAGTCCGGGATGAAGACCACCGCGGTGGTGCCGCCGTAGGGCGAGGGCTGGAGGGAGACGCGGATGTGCTGCCGCTGGGCGAGGCGACTGACCACGAACAGGCCGAGGCGGTCGGTGTCGGAGAGTTCGAACTCCGGTGTCTCTGCGAGGCGCAGGTTGGCGTCGAGCAGCGCGTCGGGGGCCATGCCGAGGCCGCGGTCGTGGATCTCCAGGGTGAAGCCGTTCGCGACGCGCTCGCCGACCACCTGCACGGCGGTGTGCGGGGGCGAGAACACCGTGGCGTTCTCCAGGAGTTCGGCGACGAGGTGGGTGAGGTCGGCGACGGCCGGTCCCGTCACGGCGATCCGCGGCAGCCGCCGTACCTCGATGCGCTCGTAGTCCTCCACCTCGGCGACGGCGGCCCGCACGATGTCCATGAGCTGGACGGGTCTGCGCCACTGCCGGGACGGAGCGGCGCCGGAAAGGATCACCAGGCCCTCCGCGTGGCGGCGCATCCGGGTGGTGAGGTGGTCGAGGCGGAACAGGTCGGCGAGCTCGTCGGTGTCCTCGGTCCTGCGCTCCATCGTGTCGAGCAGGGTCAGCTGCTTGTGCAGCAGGACCTGGCTGCGCCGGGCGAGGTTGACGAACACCTCGGAGACGCCGCGGCGCAACTCGGACTGCTTGACGGCTGCTTCGACGGCGGATCGCTGCAGGGTGTTGAGCGCCTGGCCGACCTGACCTATCTCGTCCCGGTCGTATTCGAGACGCGGCGCCTCGGTCTCCACGTCGACCTCGTCCCCCGCGGCGAGGCGGCGCATCACGCCGGGGAGCCGCACACCGGAGGCCTCGTGCGCCTCGAGACGGAGCCGGCGCAGGTCGCGGACGAGGCCGCGGCCGATGCGTACGGAGAGGTACAGGGAGACGAGGAGGGCGAACAGACCGAGCACTCCGGCGACGCCTGCCCGCAGCAGGACGCCGACGGCCTCCGGGCGGGCGCGGTCCTGGTAGCGCTCGGTCGCGGCGGTGTCCCGGTCGACGAGTTCATCGAGCACGGGCTGCGAGGCCCTGTCCCAGCTCCGTGCGGTGACGCCCTTCGGTGTGCCGGGGGAGCCGTTCACGACCGCTTCCTCGGCGGTGCGCAGCGGGTTGGTGTCCGGGCTCTTCCAGTACCGCTGATAGCGGGAGCGCTCCGAGTCGGGCAGGAGCGCGAGATTGCTCTCGTAGAGGAGGGTCCGCTGGGCGAGGAGGTCGGAGACCTGCCGCAGTTCCTGCTGGTTGAACCGGCGGGCGACGAGACCCGAGCCGACCAGCGCGTCCTCCTGGGACAGGAGTTCGCGTGCCTTGAGTACGCCGACGAGGGCGCGCGCCTGGCGTTCCACCTTCGCGTTGTCGAGGGCGGTGAGGTCGAGCAGGAAGTCGTACGTCGGCGCGATGAGGCGGTTGTAGAACTCGAGGGCCTGGGCGCGGGTCACGGTGCCTTCGTCGACGTTCCGACGAAGCGAAGCGATCCCTTCCAGGCCCTCGACGGCGGTGTCGAGGGAGGCCCGGGCGTCGCTGTCCAGGCTGTCGCGGATGTTGCCGTCGCGCACCCTCTCCTTGATCCGGGTGATCGACTCGTCGGCCGTGGTCCGCTTGGCCCGCAGCGCCGACTGGGCGTCGGAGGCACGGGGGTCGGCGAGATAGACGAGCGTCTCGCGGCGTTCCGCCTGCAGTGTGCGGCTCGTGGCGACCAGCGGGTAGGCGACCGAGTCGATCGCCTGGCCCGCGGAGATCAGCTGGACGGCGGCGCGCCCCGTGATCACCGTGGCGAAGGCCCAGATGGCCGTCAGGGACAGCAACGGCACCAGCAACAACGCCACGATCTTCCGGCGGATGGACTTCCCGCGAAAGCGCATGGCCTCCCCCAGATCGACCCCTCTGCCTTCAGGGGCACACATGTGCGTCAACAAACGGCGCGAGCCTACTACTGAGACAGGAGCAACTCGAAGACCTGTCCGGATGATGTCCGAGTGAACTGTGATGCCGACATCACGAGTTGTCCGGCATTGCGGGAGATTCCCTCCGCTCGGACCCCTCCTCGGCAAGGATCACAACGGGACCATCCTGTGGGAGAGTTGGCCGGAATCCGGCGCACCGCCCTCCCGGAACAGGCGAGTTCCCCGAACCGGGAATCTCCCCGGCCCGCCGTTCGTCTTCATTGAGGGAGGGGCAACCCGACGGCGTAAAGCACGGCAATTCGGGCAGTCACTGTGCAGTGCCGATGCGAGGCATCGGCTTGAGGGTCATTGAGGGCCCACGAGCGGTGGGGAGTGACGTGGCAATGGGCACGGCGGAGCAGAACGGACTGTGGGTCGAGGAGCCGGCGCGTCGACGCCGGATGCCCGATCCCGTACGGACGTCCGCGGTGCGGGCCGTCCTCATAGTCTCGCTCACCATGATCCAGGCCATGATCGCCGTGCTGTGCACGCTGGCCGACTCCTGGCTCGCCTTCCCCATGGTGCTCAGCAGCGTGGGCAGCACGGTGGTGGCGACGTGGGGCGTCCTGGACGTCTGGGTGACGCGTCAGGTGTGGAACCAGCGGCACGGCGTCATCTCGGTCCCGGCCAGCACGGCCCGGCAGTTGCGCAAGGAGCGCCGCCAGGCCCGCCGTGCCGCGAGGTCGCGGCGCGGCGTCGCGCGGCCCGACTCGGTCAACATACGCAGGCGCGGCAGGGCCGGGCAGCTGACCCACTCCTGAGCCGCCCCCGCCGCACGGTCGGGGGCGTCAGTCGTCGACAGGTCGCTTGTACATCCGCGTGGCCGTGATCTCGCCGTGCACCGTCTCGCCCTCGGGGTCCTGCTGCGGCAGGCCCGGACGCAGGTGCTCCTCCACGCTGATGTACTTCAGACCGGCCCGAAGGTCGGCGTCATTGCGCATCCGGATCACCAGGGGGAACTCGGCGAGCGCCGTCGTGTCGAACAGGCCGGTGGTGTACAGGAGTTGCACACCGAGCGCGTTGGACACCGCACGCTGCAGTTCGAGCAGATACGTGGCGTTGGCGCGGCCGATCGGGTTGTCGAGGAACAGCGTGCCGGCGTGGCGGTGCTTGTCGCGGCCCCGGTCGTTGGAGCGCAGCGCGGCCATCGTGCAGTACAGGGCGATGGCCGCGGTGAGCAGCTGACCGCCGGAGAAGACGTCGCCCATCTGTCCGACGGGGACGCGCTCGGCGCGCAGCACCGCGTCCGGCTTCAGGATCTCGACGGCGATGCCCTTGGGCTGAAGTGCCGCACTGACGCCGCGCAGCAGCAGTGACATGCCGTCACGGCGTAGGTCGGAGTTCTTCTTCACGGCCGCGCTGGTCGCCTCGTCGATGACCTCGCCGAGCCGCTCGATCAGCGTGGCCTGGTCGGGCTCCTCGAAGCGGATCCGCAGGAACTCCTGCCCGGACCACTCGCCGAGCCCCTCGGGCAGCCGGGACAGGCGCTGGGCGGAGCGGAGAGTGGCGAGCGAGGACTCCACGAGGCCGCGCAGCCGGTCCACGATCGAGTCGCGGTTGCGCTCCAGCTGGACCAACTCGTCGGTGAGGACGCGCAGTCGGGGGGCGAACGCGTCGGCCCACTTCTGCGCGTGCTCGGGGAGGGAGGACGCGGGCAGTTCGCGGATCTGCTGGCGGGCGGGCGTACGCACCTGCTCGTACCGCGTCGAGTTCGCGTGCCGTACGAGGATGTCGCTCGCCTCGCGGACCGCAGCCTCGGCCGCGGACAGGTCGGCGGCGCAGCCGCGCAGCGAGCGCCGGGTCTCGGCCGCCGACTGGCGGGCCTCCTCCAGAGTGCCGGGGTAGGGCTCCGGCTCGTCCTGCTCCTCGGCCGGGTCCGCGTGGTCACGCAGCAGGTCGCGCAGGAGCGCCGCGGTCTCGTCGAAGCCCCCGGCCCCGTCCTCGGCGGCACGGTGCGCGTCCAGCAGCTCGGCGTGGGCGGCGCGGGCGGTGCTCAACGCGTCGGTGCGGACGGCGAGTTCGGTGGTGGCCGTGCGCAGCAGGGTCTGCGCGTGCTCGGTGTCGGACGGGACGAGGTCCTCGGGCAGCTCCGTGTGCGCGTCGCCGTCCTCGGGCGCGTGCCGCTCGGCCTCGCCGCGCAGCCGGCCGAGCTGCTCGCTCGCGGTGGAGGCGCGGGTCTCCAGAAGCTGGACGAGCTCCTCGGCCCGGGAGGCGGCCGCCTGCCGGGAGGGGCCGTCGGCGCCTTCGGAGGTTTCCAGCAGGGCGGCGGCGCGGGTGCGCACCTTGTTGCTGAGGCGGTCCAGCTCGGCGAGCGCCGCGGACTCGTCCGACTCGGCGCGAGCCTGCTCGGCCCGCAGGTCGGCGCCGACACCCACCTTTTCGTAGACCTGCGACGCGGCCCGGTACGCCTCGCGCAGCGCGGGCAGCGATGCCTGGGGCGCCTCTCCCTCCGGTACGTCGTCGGGGGCGCCGGCGATCTCGGCCCGCTCGGCGCGCAGGGTGCGGGCGGTGCGGCGGGCATCGTCGGCGGAGCGCTGGGCGGCTCGGCGGTCCTCGTCGGCCGAACGCGCGTGCTCCAGGCAGGACTGGGCGCGGGCCTCCGACTCGACGGCCTCGTCGGCGAGTTCACGGACCTTGGCCTGCCAGCCGGCGCGCTCGCGCAGGCGGAACGCGAGTCCGGCGAGCGCGTCGGCGGCGCGGCGGGCCTTCTGCGCCGCCTCCTGTCGCTCGTCACGCACGCGGGTCGCCTCGGCAGCCGACTCGTCGGCCTCGGCGCGCAGGGTGCGGGCCTCGGCGAGCTCGGCCTCGGACTCCTCGGCGAACGTACGGGCCTCGCGGGCCGCGGCGGCGAGTTCGGCGAGGCGGCCCGTGGGACAGCCGGAGCGCCAGGAAGTGAGGCGCGCCGCCAGCTCGCGGTCCTTGGCGAGGCGCCCGGCAAGCGTCCGGATCTCCTCGTCGCGTCGGGCCGCGCGCTCGCGCAGCGCCTGCCGCTCCTCGTCGGCGGCGTGCTCGTCGTGCATGGCCGGGTTCGGCGGGACGAGGAAGACGGCCGCGTCCCTGGAGGAGGACGCGTCCTCGGACGGGGTCGGGGCGAGCAGCGCGGCGGCGGTGCCGACGGCGACGGCGGAGCGGGGCAGCAGGGCCGCACCGGCGAGCGCCTCCCGGGCCCGCTCGTGCGCCGCCGGATCGGTGATCACGACACCGTCGACCAGCTCGGGCCGGGCGGCGAGCACGCGCGCGTGGTCGGTCGGATCGACGGACTGGGCGAGGTAGCGCCAGCCCGGCAGGGCCGGGATGCCGTGCTCACCGAGGAATTCGACGGTGGCCAGCACGTCGGGGCCAGGCGGGAGCAGGCCGCCGTCACCCAGGGCTCCCAGGATCCGGGAGTCGTCCGCGGCGGCCGTACGCAGCTCGAACAACTGCCGCTCGGCGGTGGCCACGGTGTCGTCGAGCAGCGCCTTCAGGTCGTCGGCGGCGCGGTCCAGGTCTTCGGCGGTGAGGGTGGCATCGGAGGTTCCGAATGCCTCATCAACGGCGAACCCGTCCTCCCCGACCGTGGCGGAGGCGGACTTCCCACCCACACCGAGCAGTTCGGCCAGCCGCTCCTCCCCCGCGAGGGAGCCGGCCGCCCGCTCCTCCGCCTGGTGGGCCTGTTCCGCGGCGCTCGCGGCGTCGGCGGCGCGGGCCGCCGTCAGCTCGGCGCGCGACTCGACGGCGGCGGCCTCGCGCGCGTGTTCGGAGGCCCGGCGTGCGGCCTCGCGCGCGGTGTCCCACGCGGCGACGGTGGTCTTCTCCGCGTCGGCCGCGGCGAGCGCGGCGCGGGCCGGGTCGGCGTCGGGCGCGCTGTCGTCGATCCACCCGGCGCGCACGGCCTCGGTGGTCTCCTGCTCGACCTCGGTCAACCGCTGGCGCAGGTGCCCGAGTTCACTGCGGGCGCGCTGGGCCTCGGTGGCCGCGGCCGTCGCGTCGCGGTGCGCGGTCTCGCCCGCCTCCTGGAGGACGGCGGAGCGCTCCTCCTCCTCGTTCGCATGCGTTTCGGCCTGCTCGGCGGCGCCGTGCAGCGCCCGGACGAGTTCGGACGCGGCCTTCGCGCGGGCCGCGAGCGCGGGAGCGGCGTCGCGCTCGGCCTCGCGGATGGCGACGGCCACGCGCGCGGAGCGGTCCGCGGCGGCACGGTGGCGCAGGACGGCCTCGGCGGCCTGCCAGGCGGAGTGGAGGCCCCGCGCGTCGGCCAGCTCGCGCTTCTGCGCGGCGGCGGCCTTCTCGGCTCCGGCGAGCGCCAAGGAGGCGTGCCGGTAGGCGAGTTCGGCGGCGATCAGGGAGCTGCGCTCGCGCGCCGACTCCGCTTCGGTGACGGTGCCGGAGGCCGCGGTGACCTGCTGGGCCAGCTCCCCGGTACGGCCGCGCTCGACGGCGGCGCGGGCGGACAGACGGCGGGCGAGCGTGCGCGTGCGGCGCTCGGCGGCCGTGTGGATGTCCCGCGCGCGTGCCCGCGTGTCGGCGGCCTCCACGATGCGGGTGAGCAGATCGACGGAGCCCGCGGTGAAATCGCGCTCGGCGATCAGCTCGGAGCGCCGTCCCAGCTTGTTCCCGAACCCGCTCACCAGATCGGCGAGGCCGTCCGTGTCCCGCGTGTCGGTCACGGCGCGCAGCAGCAGGTCCGTGAAGTCGGAGTCCTTCTTGACGGCGAAGAGGCCCGCGGCCTCGCCCTCGTCCGCGTTCATCTCCCGCTGGTAGCGGAAGAGTTCGGGGTCGAGGCCCAGGTCACCGAGGTGTTCGTTCCACCGGTCGTGGATCTCCTCCCAGTGCACCTCCAGGTGCGGGTACACCTTCACGGCGTCCATGAGGGCGTCGCGGAAGCCCTTCATGGTGCGGCGCCGCCCCTGCGCACCCGAGGCGCCCTCGGCGACGGGACGTACGGCGCTGGCCTCGGCGACCGGCAGCGAGTCGAGGCTCAGACCGGGGCCCGGCCGGAACGAGTACCAGGCCTCGGCGAACTTCCGCGGGTCGTTGGAGACCTGCCGCCCACGCCACTCGCTGACCTTGCCGACGACGACGCACTCGCCGGTGAGCGTGTGCTGCCACTCCAGGGCGACGTGTCCGCAGTCGTCGGCGAGGAGGAACTTGCGCAGCACACCGGAGCTGGCTCCGCCCAGCGTGTTCCGGTGGCCGGGCAGCATGACCGAGAAGATCAGCTTGAGCAGGACCGACTTGCCGCCGCCGTTCTCCAGGAAGAGCACTCCGGCCGGCGCGGGGCGGCGCGGCGGGCCGACGGGCTCGTCCTCGAAGAACTCCGCCTGGGTGGGTGCGGGGTCGGGCACGGGCTCGCCGACGCCCCGCAGATCAAGCACGGTGTCGGCGTAGCGTGCACCGGCGGGCCCGATGGAGTAGAGGCGAACCCGGGACAGCTCGTACATGGCGGACTCTCGTGGTAGGTACGGAAGTTCAGAAGGTCAGGAGTGGAACGGCAGGCCCGCGTCGGCGGCGAGCGCGGTCGCTTCCTCGTCCATCGGTGGCACCAGGCTCGCGGACCCGTCGGTGACGGGAACGACACCCAGCTCGAGAAGTTCGGCCATGGCGGCCGTGCCGGCCATGTCGCGGACCTGGAGCTGGTAGCGGGCGGTGGTGCGGTACGTGCCGCCCGAGTCGTCGCCGGTTCTCTGCAGGAAGCCGGAGTCGGTGAGGAAGGCGACGGCCTTGCCGACGATTCCGGTGGTCGAACTGGCGAGGCGGCGCGTGTCCTTGGTGGCTCCCGTGGAGCTGCGCCGCGCCCAGATCCGCCAGGCGGCTTCGAGCCCGGGGGCCTCGGTCGCCGGGTCGGTGTTCTCGCCGGTCTCCTCGGCCCGCTCCTCCAGCTTGCGGCAGGCCTGCCGGACGAAGGCATCCACCCCGTTGACACTCACGCGGCCGATGTAGCCGTCGTCGGCGAGGTCCTCGGGGCGCGGGAAGGCGAGCGCGGCGACCGCGAGATGGGCGAGGCCGTGCAGGAAGCGGTCGGTGGAGTCCGCGGTCGTCCGACGCGCGTAGTCGCCCATGCGGACCGCGAACACGGAGTCATCGGCGGCGGTCACGGCCATCCCCGCGCGCGGGGACACCTCCAGGACGACGAGGCCGAGCCCGGTGGCCACGGCGTCGGCGAGCCGGGCGAAGGGCGGGTCCTCGCGATAGCGGCGCAGCAGCTCCCCGTACTCCTGGTCACGGGAGGGCTGCAGCTTCGGCTGGAGGCCGAAGGAGACCAGACGCGCCGCGTCGGCGGCGTCGGCCGGGGTGACGGGCGCCTGGGCCTTGGCCGAGCCCGGAGCGTCGGGCTCGCCCCATTCGGCGTGCTCTTCGGCGTACTCGGTCACGGGTGGTGCTCCTTCATGGGTGCTGCGTAAAAGTTCATGCGTGCTACGTGGTTCACACCGGCTGCGTAGTTCATGCGGGCCACGTAGTTCATGCGCGCTACGTAGAGGTGGGTCGGCATCACGCGGCCTCCGTCCGGCCGGCGGCCATCCCGACCGCGTCGAGCAGGGCCGTGCCCACGATGAGGTCGGCGCCGCCGAACTCCGGGTCGTCGAGTTCGGTGCCGTCGTCCACGGCGAACAGCAGCTTCTCCTCGCCCTGGCGGTAGGCGGTGCCGACCGGCGGGCTCGCGGCGTGGACCGCCAACAGGGCCACCAGATAAGGCAGTTCGGCGTCGCGCTTGCGGGCGTCCGCGAGCAGCCCGGACAGCCGACGCGGCGCGTCCGACGGCAGGTCGAGCAGCTCCATGGCGCCCGCGAGCTGCTCCTCGCTGAACCGGCTGTCGTCCGGCGTGGCGATGAGGTCAGGCTCGGGCATCTCCGCGCCGAGGTGCTCGCGCTCCATGGGCGGCGTGAGCAGTATGTCGACAAGGTCGCCGACGCGTACGGACACGGGCGTACGAAGCCCGGTGCCGCGCGCGAAGAACGCGTCGGTCGCCTTCTTCGCGCTCTCCACCGGCAGCGGCAGCAGCGGCGCGAGGAGCTGCCCGTACAGGTCGAGGCCCGCGCGCGCGGAGGGCGCCGTGAAGGCCTGCCGGTCCTGCTCGGCGCGGAACAGCGGACCGGCCTCCAGGAGGCGCGACTGCAGCTGTGTGTGACGGCGGATGCAGTCCTTGACGATGTCGACGAGCTCGGCGGCGCGGCGCTTCTGCTCCGGCTCCTCCGACTCGTCACGGGCCTTGCGGATGTTCGTCAGGATCGCGTTCTCGTGCCGGTAGCGGTCCGCGACGTGGTCGAGCGCCTCGGCGATCATGTCGGGCACCGCCTGCAGCCAGTCGACGGCGCGCACATTGCGGCGCGTCGCGTCCAGCGCCTTGCGGAGCGTCTCCGAGTACTGCACGGTCCGGTACCTGGCCTGCTCGGCGGCGAGCTGCGCATCCGCGAGCCGGCCGCGGCTGATCAGCACCTCCAGCTTGACCTCGGCGGCGATCTGCGCGCTGGTGACGTCCGTGTCGAGGGCGCCCACCAGGACGTTCACCGCCTCGTCCGTCGTGCGCAGGTAGACGCTGCCCCCGTAGCCGGGGACCTCCTCGATCAGCTTGAAGTCGTAGTCACGCCGTACGTAGGAGCCGTCCTGCGCGAACGTGCCGTACACGGCGCGGAAGCCGCGGTCCACGCTGCCGACGTTGATCAGGTTCTCCAGGACCCAGCGGGCCACCCGCTCGTGCTCGGCGGCGGGCCGCTGCGGGGCCTGTGCCGCGATGCGGGGAACGAGCCTGGCCACTATCTGCTCGTGGTCGGCGCCCGTGTCGAAGTCCATGTTCAGCGTGACGAGGTCGATGGCGGACAGCGCCACCTCCGCCATCCCGTACGTCGAGTACTCGCCCGCGAGATTGGCCTTGCGCACGTCCAGATCGTGCAGCGGCGCGGTGCACGCGAGCGCGCGAAGGCGGCGCGCGAGCCCTTCGTCGGCGGCCGGGCCCGGTGCGGGGCGCGGCCCCGCACTGAGCTGGGGCGGAACGGATTCCGTGCTGGCAGGCGAAGTCACGGAGCACAGGGTATGCGCTGGGTCTGACAACGGTCGAAACGGCGCAGATGCGACGGCTTTCAGGCCTGCCCGCGGCGAGCCTCGAAAGGCCGCTACCCGTCCTTCGGCAGCCGCTGCCGGTACGCCTCGACGAGCCCGTCGCGGGAGTCGTCGAGGTACTCGCCGAGCAGTGTCTCAGCCGTGTCGCTGCGCCCCTCGCGCAGCATCTCCACGAGTTCCAGATTGCGCGCCAGGTACGGCTCGTGGAGACGCTGCGGGTCGTCCACGACGTGGAAAGCCAGCCGCAGTTCGGCCAGGACACTGCGCATCAGTTCGTCGGTGCGCTCGCTGCGTGCCAGGGCGACGAGTTCGCGGTGGAAGTGGATGTTGGCGGTCGAGACGCTCTTCCACTCGCGCCGCTCGGCCGCCCGATGTCCGTCGGCGACGACTTCGGCGACCCGGTCGAGCGCGTACGGCGGGTCGCCCAGGGACCGTACGACGGCGCACTCGACCATGCGCCGGGTCCGGTAGATGTCCTCGACGTCGTCGACACTCAGGACGCGCACGAAGACCCCGCGGTTCAGCCGGTGTTCGAGCAGCCGCTCGTGCGTGAGCAGCCGGAACGACTCACGGAGCGTATTGCGCGACACCCCGAGGGCGCCTCCGATGCTGTCCTCCGACAGGCGCGTGCCGGGCGGGAAGTAGCCTTCCGCGATCCGGTTCCGCAGGATGTCCGCGACGCGCTCCGCGGTGCTGGTGCGTCCCAGCAGCGCGCGGTCGTCCGCGAGGGCGTTGAGTTCGTCCATGGCCACGGCCGAATTCAAGCGCAGTTCCAGGAACGAGACAACGTGGGATCGATGGATGGTTCAACGACGCCTCGAACGTCTCGGGATTCGACCGCCTCGAACGTCAGGACACGACCGACTTCAGAGCCGTGAGCAGCCGCTCCACGTCCTCCGCGCTGCTGTAGGGGGCGAGTCCCACACGGACGCCGCCCGTATCCCCGAGGCCGAGCCGCCGCGAGGCCTCCAGCGCGTAGAAGGAGCCGGCGGGGGCGTCGATGCCGTGATCGGCCAGGTCCCGGGAGATCTCGGCCGGGCTCCGGCCCTCGACGGTGAACAGGAGGGTCGGGGTGCGCCGCTCCGCACGCGAGTACAGGGTGATGCCGCCGAGGTCCGCGAGTCCTCGCTCCATGCGCTGCCGCAACGCGTCCTCGTGCTCCTCCAGGGCCGCGAAGGAGGCGATGAGACGCTCCCTGCGGCTGCCGCGCGCACCCACGGACAGGTCCGCGAGGAAGTCCACGGCGGCGCTCGCACCGGCCAGCAACTCGTAAGGAAGTGTGCCGAGTTCGAAGCGTTCCGGTACGGCGTCGCTGGACGGCAGCAGCTTGTCGGGGCGCAGCGACTCGAGCAGCTCGGCGCGGCCGGTGAGCACGCCCAGGTGCGGGCCGAGGAACTTGTAGGGCGAGCAGACCAGCGTGTCCGCGCCGAGCCCCGCCAGGTCGACCGCGGCATGCGAGGCGTAGTGCACCGCGTCCACGTGGAACAGCCCGCCCACTTCGTGGGTGAGGGCGGCCAGGGCCGGCAGGTCGGGACGCGTGCCGATCAGGTTGGACGCGGCGGTCACGGCCACCAGGCGGGTACGTTCCGAGAGCACCGCCGTGAGGTGCTCGGGCCGCAGCTCCCCCGACTCCGGGTCGAAGTCGGCCCACCGCACGGTGGCGCCCACCGCCTCGGCCGCCTGGATCCAGGGGCGGATGTTGGAATCGTGGTCGAGCCGGGTGACGACCACTTCGTCGCCCGGCCCCCAGGTCTTGGCGAGCGTCCGGGACAGGTCGTAGACGAGCTGCGTGGCGCTGCGCCCGAACACGACGGTCCCGGGGGTGGTGCCGAGCAGATCGGCCAGCGCCGCACGGGCCTCGACGACGATCCCGTCGGCACGGCGCTCCCCCTCCGTCGTCTGCCCCCGGTTCGCCAGCGGCCCGGTCAGCGCGGCGGTGACGGCGTCGATGACCGGCGCGGGCATCTGGGTGCCGCCCGGCGCGTCGAAGCGGGCCGTGCCGGACTTCAGGGCGGGTATCTGTGCGCGGACGGCGGCGATGTCGAGGGCCATGGCTCAACTCCTATGGTGCGTAGGCGATGCGGGCCCGTTCCCGGTCAGGGGCAGACCTCGCACGGCTGGCTCGTACCCGGAGCCGCTCCCGCGACTCCCGTCACATGATCGCAAGCCCGCGGCGGCAGCTCCAGCCCCGGGACCACTGGCACCTCCGGACCCGGGACCGAGGCGAGCGCCGCCGCGACCCCTGCGGAGGCCCGCAGGTCGAGACGGGCGCCGGTGCCGCGCATGTCGTGCCGCACCTCGTCCGCGGCGAGCGCCAGGAGCCCGGGCAGCAGGTCGGCGCAGCGCCGCGCGACCCAGCCGGTGCCCGCCGTGGCGAGCCACCACAGGCCGGCGGCGCGGGTCGGCGCGGGCCGTTCCGGCTCGACGTCGGGCGCCGGGCCGTGCGCCTCCCCGGCGGCGGTGAGCACGGCGTGGAAGCGGGCGGCGAACTGGCGGTGTCCCCGCTCGCCGGGATGCAGCCGGTCCGCGCTCCACAGGGCACGGTCGGCCGCCCAGTGGGCGTCGGCGGCGTGCAGATGGACGGCTCCGTGGCGTTCGGACAGGGCGTGGACCACGGAGTTGACCGCGCCCTGGCGACGCGCGAGAGGGCGCGCCAGGGCGCCGGGCAGGCCCAGCAGCGCGCCGGGGTCGGGCAGGCACGCGGTGAGCAGGACGGTGCCCCGTGCGGCGAACGCCCCGTACACGGCGTCCAGGTGGGCGGCCACGGCGTGGATGTCGAAGGCGGCGCGCAGGGTGTCGTTGACGCCGATCACGACGGACGCGACATCGGGGGTGAACGCCAGCGCGCGTGGCAGTTGCCGCAGGAGCACATCGGAGGTCTGCGCCCCGCCGACCGCGAAGTTGCGGAATTCCACGGGCACTTCGGCGGGCGCCAGGCCCTCGGCGAGCAGTGCGGCCCAGCCCCGCCATCCGCCGCCGACCCGGTCGCCGACGCCCTCGGTGAGCGAGTCCCCGAGCGCGGCGAACCTGAGCGCCTTCATACCGCGCCCCGAGCCGGAACGTGCACGGGTGCGTCGTGCGCCGCCAGGAAGGCGTCCACGGCGACGTCCCACCCGAAGCACTCGGCACGCGCGCGTGCCCTTTCCCTACGTTGCCGTGCGGGCCGCCCCAGCATGTCCCGGACGGCTGCCGCGAACGCCGCACCGCTGTCCTCGGCCACGGCCCCCGCCCCGCCGATCACCTCCGGCAGCGCCGAGGACGCGCTGACGACGACCGGTGTTCCGCAGGCCAGCGCCTCCAGGGCGGCGAGCCCGAACGTCTCCGCGGGCCCCGGCGCCAGACATACGTCGGCCGTGGCCTGCAGGGCCGCCAGCGTGGCCGGGTCGGCGACGTGCCCGAGGAAGTCGACCGGCAACCGCCGGGCCCGCGCGCGTTGTTCGAGCCGCGACCGCAGCGGCCCGTCGCCCGCCACGACGAGTCGGGCGGGCACACCGGACCGGCGCAAGCGCGCCACCGTGTCGAGGCCGATGCCCGGACGCTTCTCCACGGAGAGTCGTGTGCACATGAAGAGCAGCACCTCGTCCACGCGCGCGTACCGCGCACGTACCTCCGCGCTCCGCTCCCCCGGCCGGCACCGCACGAGATCGACGCCGAGCGGCGCCCGGACCACGTTGCGCGCCCCGATCCGTACGAACTCGCGCTCGGCCCACTCCGTGGTGCACACCACGCGCGTGTAGGCGTGTGCCGTACGGACGTTGAGCACGTCGGCGGCACGCCGCGCGGCGCGCTCGGGCAGGCCCCAGGTGCGCAGCACTCCATGGGCGGTCTCGTGGGACACCATCACGGCGGGCACCCGCGCGCGGCGCGCCCACTCACCGGTCCAGCGCAGCGTCGTCCGGTCCGACACCTCCAGCCGGTCCGGGCGCAGCCGCTCCAACAGCCGTGCCACGCGCTGCCTGTCGGTCAGGACGCGGTAGCCGCC
Source organism: Streptomyces sp. UC4497 (assembly GCF_054871485.1). Lineage (NCBI taxonomy): Bacteria > Bacillati > Actinomycetota > Actinomycetes > Kitasatosporales > Streptomycetaceae > Streptomyces > Streptomyces sp. UC4497. Next base: position 36,072 of record NZ_JBTYHB010000002.1, read on the forward strand.
GCTCGCGAGGAGCGGCGCCCCCGGCAACGTAATGACGCGGCCTTGAGACGTCTCCGTGTCCGAGAGCCGCTCCCCCGGCACGATCAGCACCGGCTCGTGCCCCGCCGCCAGATACCCCGCGCCCAGCTCGCGCAGCGCGGTCCGCAGCCCGCCTGACGCGGGGGCGACGAAGTTCGCGAGCCGTACGATCCGCAGGCGCCCGCTCATGCCGCCACCACCCCCGTCCCGGCCTGCCGCGCATGCAGCACTTCTACGTAGTGCTCGACCAGGAGGTCGCCCACGGCCTCCCAACTGCGCCCGGCCACCGCGGCCCGCCCGGCGCTTCCGTATGCGGCACGCAGCCCGGGGTCCGCGGAGAGCGCCCACACGGCGTCGCGCAACGCCTCCGGGTCGCCGGGCGGTACGAGCATCCCGGTCCTGCCATGCGCGACGAGGTCGAGGGGCCCACCGGCCGCCGGGCCGATCACCGGCACCCCGCTCGCCATGGCCTCCTGCACGGTCTGGCAGAACGTTTCGTAGGGCCCTGTGTGCACGAACACGTCCAACGAGGCGAAGATCCGGGCGAGTTCGTCCCCGGTGCGCCGCCCCAGGAAGAGCGCGCCGGGCAGCGCGCCGCGCAGGGACGCCTCGCTGGGCCCGTCGCCCACCACGACGACCCGCACACCGTCGAGGCCGCAGACCCGCGCCAGGAGCTCCACGTGCTTTTCCGGCGCGAGCCGCCCCACGTACCCGACGAGCAGCTCCCCACGCGGCGCCAGGTCGGCGCGGAGGAGCTCGCAGCGCCGCTCGGGCCGGAACCGCAGGGCGTCGACCCCACGCGGCCACAGCCGCACCCGTGGCACCCCGTGCGCCTCCAGGTCGCGCTGCGCGGCGGTGGAGGGCGCGAGGGTGCGGTCCGCGGCGACGTGCACGGTGCGGATCCGCCGCCACGCCGCGCCCTCACCCGCCCCCACGTACGTACGCGCATAGCCCGCCAGGTCGGTCTGGTAGACGGCCACGGCGGGCACGCGCAGTCTGGTCGCGACCGCCATGCCGCGCATGCCGAGCACGAACGGGCTGGCCAGATGGACGAGTTCGGCCCGGTGCGCGGCCACGGTCTGCGCGAGGCGGCGCCCCGGCAGCGCGACCCGGACCTGCGGATAGCCGGGCAGCGGCAGGGACGGCACCCGGACGACGGGGCAGGGCGCCGCCGCGTCCGCCTCCGGCCCGGCGGGGGTGGCGGGGGCGACGACGAGGGGGTCGTGGCCGCGGGCGGCCAGGTGGCGCGCGGTCTGCAGGGCGCAGTGCGCCACACCGTTGATGTCGGGAGGGAAGGACTCGGTCACGATGACGACACGCATACGGGGTTTGTCGCCCCGCCGGACGTGCTCACGTCAAAGTGGATCTTTCCTGGTGAGGAACGGTCCGTGAGCGTTGGCCACCGGTGAAAACCGCAGGTGAACGACCGGGAGGTGGCCCCTCACCGAAGGGCCACCTCCCGGAAATCAGCGCGTCACAACGCCGGGGCGTCGGGACCGATCCTGCTGCGGACCGCGGTCTGCACCTCGTCCTCCTCGGCCGGATCGGCGGCGAGGCGGCGCAGTTGATCGACGACGCGGGCGTCGCCCGTCTCGGCGTGCCGCGCGGCGACCTCCCGGGTGCTCTCCTCGCAGTCCCACAGGCACTCGACGGCGAACCCGGCGGCGAAGGAGGGATCGGTGGCGGCGAGGGCGCGGGCGGCGCGCCCGCGCAGATGCGAGGACGCCGTCTCGCGGTAGATGTGCCGCAGTACGGGGGCGGCGCAGGCGATGCCGAGCCGTCCCGCCCCGTCGACGAGCGGCCAGAGGGTGGGGGCGTCGGGGCCGTCGCCGCGTACTGCCTCCCGAAGGGAGGCGAGGACGAGCTCGCCGTCCTGTGCGCCGCCCCTGCAGGCGAGCATGCGGCCCGCGGCGGCGCCGAGAGCGTCCGGTCGGGGGGCCCACTGCCGGGCCCGCTGCACGACGGCGGCGCTGCGCATTCGCTCGAAGGCGTCGAGGGCGGCGTCCACGACCACGCGGGACGGCGCCTCCACGGCGGCCTCGATGAGATCGAGTACGCCCGGGTCGTGCATGTCGGCGAGGTAGCGAAGGGCGGTGCAGCGCGCCCCGTCGGTCCCGTCCTGCGCGGCCCGCACGATCTCGGCGTGGTCCTCGGGACCCGCCACGGCGGTCAGGCAGCGGGCGGCGGGCACGTACAGGACGGCGCCCCGTTCGAAGCCCTCCTGGGCCCAGTCGAAGACGGCCTGCACGCTCCACTCGGGGCGCGGCCCCGCAGGACGCATCTGCCGCTGCCAGCGGTCGAAGGAGCCGGTTTCCTGCGCGGCACGCACGCGTGCCCCCACATGCGGCCGCGGATCGTCGGCCCACAGGCGCCAGGGTCGCGGCTCGAAGGCGTCGCGCACGACGGCGGCGAGCTCGGCCTCGGCGTCGGCCGGGAAGCGGGCGAGGACCGGCTCGGCGAGCGCGCGCAGGCCCGCGTCGTCGTCGCGCAGGGCCAGCTCGTCGAGCGCCCAGGCCCAGTTGCCGCCCACGGCGGCGTACTTGCGCAGCAGCTCCAGGGCGTCCCGCCTTCCGTAGGAGGCGAGGTGGCCGAGGACCGCGAGCGCCAGGCCCGTGCGTGACTCCTCGGTGTCGAGGAGATCCTCGGGGTCGAAGAGGTGCTGCTCGATCTCGTCGAGCTCGCCATGGAGGTCGACGTAGAGCCGGGCGTAGTACAGCGAGCGGTTCTCCACCTGCCAGTCGTGGCGGGGGTCGCTCAGCACACAGTGATTGAGAGCCGCGAGCGCCTCGGCACGCGGCGCCGTCAGCGCGTGCAGCGTGCCGTCGCCGCGGCCCCGCTGCAGCAGGCCGAGCAGCGTACCGCTGGGCGCTATGACCGGTTCGAACATGGGAAACAGCCTCAAATCAAGCGTCGACGCAACCGGGATGCTCACCTACCTGGCCACGCGACAACACGTCGGAGCGCCCGCCGTCTCTTGCTTGCTGCTACCCATTTCTCTGCCTCTCGTCCAAGGCCCGGAACCGGGCCGTTCACGGCCCGCTCTGCACGTGGGCACCACCTGCCCCGGCCTCGCGTCCGTAAATCACGTCGTCATCATGACCCAGCTGCGGAGCACACCGCGACCACATTTCCCGTACCCCCGTTTTGCCTGGTCAGAGCCGATGTGTCAGGAGGCGCCGAAGAGGTCGACGAGCTCCGTCTTACCGAACATCCGGGCCGTGTCGACCGCCGAAGGGGTCCCAGCGGCCGGATCGGCGCCGCCGTCGAGCAGCGCCCTGATCACGTCGTCGGCGCCCTTGAAGACGGCCCCCGCGAGCGGGGTCTGGCCCTTGTCGTTGGCGCGGTTGGCCTCGGCGCCGCGCTCCAGCAGGGCACGCACCGCCTCGGCGTGCCCGTGGTAGGCCGCGAGCATGACGAGCGTGTCGCCCCGGTCGTTCGTGAGATTCGCCGGCACCCCGGCGTCCACGTAGCCCACGAGAGCCTCCGTCTCGCCGCGTCGCGCGAGGTCGAAGATCTTGGTGGCCAGCTCCACGACCTCCGGGTCGGGGGCTTCGCTCATCGGGCGGACCGCCTTTCTCATACGTGCCGGTACGGCCGTGCAGCCGTACGAGTGAATCGACAGGGTACTGCCCGGTCCGGCACATGACCCGAACCCACCGAGGCAAAGATCACGAAGAGTGCGGACGACCGTCCGGCAGCACGCTCGAGCGGCTCAGCAGCAGCTGGTCAATTGGGTGAAAGCAAAGAATTTCCACCCATTTGCACCTTTTGTCGTATAGATACATGCTGTGAGCCTGGAAGAACTCATGGTGACTGTCCCCATCAACCAGGAGAACCCTCATGATCCTGTCCATCTCGGGCGTCGTGCTGCTCGGCATCATCGTCTTCTTGTTCTTCCGCAAGGACGGCCTGAAGGCCTCGCACGCACTGGTCTGCGCCCTCTTCGGCTTCTACTTGGCGGGCACGGCCATCGCCCCGAGCATCAAGGCGGGCGGCCAGAGCCTCGCCAGCCTGCTCGGCGGGATCAAGTTCTGACGGACCGCTCACCCGCACACACCTTCAGGAGAACGACGTGGCCAGGCGCCCACTCCCCCGCATTCTGAGCAACGGCAGCGCCACGATCGCCCGGAGCCGGGACATGGCTCGGACGGCCGCCGACGGTGCCACCGACGTACTCCATCCCCTCATCACGGTCAGCCGCGGGCTGCGCCGCCTGGCCGGTGCCGGGCGGCAGAAGTGGGCGGACACCCCAAAGGAGCGGCGCGGACCGCTGCTCTTCATGGTGGCCGCCGTCGTCCTGGTCGTGGTGTTCATTCCATACGGTCCGCTGCTGGCGCTCATCACCCTGATGGCGGCGGCCGGATGGAAGGGGCGCGATCCGAAGCCGCCGGAGCAGACCGGCCCCGACGATTCGCAGGTACAGCGCCTCTCGTCCCTCTACGAGGCGCTTGTACCGTACTTCTCCGTAGCCGACGACCCGAGCCCGCTGTACGCGCACGGGGGCGACTGGGAGAAGGCCTTCGAGACGTTCGACTTCGACGGCGACGGCCGGGTCGACCGGATCGGCATCCGCTACCCCGCGTACTTCACGGACGGGGAAGCGGCTTCGCGGGCCCGGATCGAGCAGCTGCTGCACGCCAAGCTCGGCCGGGGCCGCGAGTACCACTTCGCGTGGGACGAGGAGGGCAACCACCTGACGGTGAACGTGCTCGACCCGCTGCCCACGGACATCGCCGCCCAGCCCTTCGTGACCTCGCCCGGCGAGACCGTGCTCGGCTTCACCGACGGGACCGGCGTCCAGCGCACGCTGCCGGTGATGGCGGGCGAGGAGGAGCGGGACGTGCCGCCCGTCGTGTGGCGCACCGGCGTCCGCTCCACCGAGCCCCACCTGCTGGTCGCGGGGCAGCCGGGCAGCGGCACGACGTCCCTGCTGCGTTCCGTGGCGTTGCAGGCCCTGCGCCACGGTGACGTGCTGATCGTCGAGGGCAGCGGGACGGGCGACTACGCGTGTCTGGTCGGCCGCTCCGGGGTGCTCGCCGTGGAGTGCGGGCTTGCCGGCGCGCTGACCAGCCTCGAATGGGCGGCACACGAGACGGAGCGGCGGCTGATCTCCGCGAACCGGGCGCGACAGGCCGGGCATCCCACCCCGGACGACATCAAGCGCCCGCTGTGGATCCTGCTGGACCGTCCGAGCGCCCTGGGTCATCTCGCCGCCGCGGACGGCCGCAAGGACCCGCAGACGCTGCTCCAGGTGCCTCTCAGGCACGGCCGCGCGGCCGGCGTGACGGTCGTAGTGGCCGAGCAGTTCGACAGCCTCGACGCCCTGATCGACCCGGTCAGGCAGCACACCCGCGCGCGCGTGGCGCTCGGCCCGGCCTCTGCGGAGGAGCTTCAGGACGTGCTCGGCACCCTGCCGCAGACGACGCCCACCGCCGACGTCCCTGCGGGCCGCGGCTACGCCCGCCTGGGCACGGGGCAGGTCCACCGCCTCCAGGTCCCCGCCACCCCGGACCCGTACGACGACGCGACGAGCGAGGCCCACCGGCAGGCGGTCACGGCGCTCCTCCCGGAGCGCAGCACGCCCGCCGACGCTGCCATGGAGGCCCCGGTCGAATCGGTGCCCGACGAGGCCGAGGCGCTGGCCGAGCGCTGAACGCCTGCGCGGGAATGAGCCACCTGCGAGAGAGGCGCCCGGCTACGCGATCAGGGTGCGCGGCACGTCCCCGCCCGTGCCCTGACCGTCCCGGACGAGCTGCGCCGCCGCCGCGAGCCGCGCCGCCGCCTCGTCGGCCACGGCGCCGCCCACGGTGAACGGCAGCCGTACGTACCCCTCGAAGGCGCCGTCGACGCCGAAGCGGGGCCCCGAGGGGACGCGCACCCCGACCCGCTCGCCGAGTTCGGCGAGGCGCGAGCCCGACAAGCCGCCGGCCTTCACCCACAGAGTGAGGCCTCCGTTCGGCACCTCGAACTCCCAGTCCGGCAGCTCCCGCCGCACGGCGGCCACCAGCGCGTCACGGTTCCCGCGCGCCTGTGCGCGCCGCAGCGCGACGGCCTCCTCCCAACCCCCGGTGTTCAGCAGCCAGTTCACCGCCAGCTGCTCCAGGACCGGGGTGCCGAGGTCCGCGTACGCGCGGGCGGCGACCAGGCTGCGGATGACGTCGGGCGCGGCCCGCACCCAGCCGATCCGCATGCCCGCCCAGAACGCCTTGCTGGCCGAGCCGACCGTGATCACCGTGGAGCCCGCGGGGTCGAACGCGCAGACCCGGCGCGGCATCCCCGCACTCGCGCTGTCCTCCCCGTCGACGTGCAGCTCCGTCATGGTCTCGTCGACCACCAGGACGGTGCCCGCCGCGCGCGCGGAGTCCACCAGCGAGCGGCGCTGCTCCTCGTCGGCGAGCGCGCCCGTCGGATTGTGGAAATCGGCGACTACGTAAGCGAGCCGGGGCGCCGCCTCGCGCAGCACCTGGCGCCAGCGCTCGAGGTCCCACCCCTGGAGCCCGTCGGCCATGGCGACGGGCACGAGCCTGAGGCCCGCCTCGCGCATCAGTTGAAGGATGTTCGCGTACGAAGGTGATTCCACGGCCACGCGTTCGCCGCGGCCCGCGAAGAGGTGGCAGATCGCGTCGATGGCGCCCATCGCACCGGTCGTGACCATGATCTGTTCGGGCATGGTCGGGATGCCGTGCGCGGTGTACCGCTCGGCGATCATGGTGCGCAGCGCGGGCAGCCCCGCCGGGTAGTCGCCGTGGGTGTGGGCGTACGGCGGCAGTTCTTCCAGGGCGCCCTGTACGGCGCGGGTCAGCCACGGTTCGGGGGCGGGCAGGGCCGCCGTGCCGAGGTCGATCATGGAGCCGAGGGCCTCGGGCGGCAGGGGTTCCAGGCCGCGCGCGGGAAGCGGGTTCCCGGCAGGCACGGCGGTCCAGCTGCCCGCTCCCCTGCGGGATTCCAGGAACCCCTCGCCGCGCAGCGCTTCGTAGGCGGCCGCGACCGTGGTGCGGCTCACCGAGAGTGCCTGGGCCAGTTCGCGCTCGGCAGGAAGCCGCGTGGCCACCGGGACGCGGCCCTCCAGGACGAGCAGGCGGATGCCGTCGGCGAGGGCGCGGTAGGCGGGCGGGCGGCGGGTGCCGGGGCCCGCGGGGCGCGGCTGCTGCGAGGTGAGCAGCCGGGCGAGCTGGGTCGAGCCGATCGCCGAAGTCCACTGAGCCATGCGAGCCAGTCCACCTTCCTCGAATTGGCCATGGTTGGCATCCAATTCCACGCCACACAGTGTCATGCGTCAGGCCACTACCACCACTGAGGGGCTCACCTTGTCCGCGTCACCGTCCGCTCCGTCGCCCGGCGGCCCGCTCGTCCGCCGCTTCGTGCAGCTCTACGTAGGTCTCGCGCTGTACGGCGCCAGTTCGGCGCTTCTCGTGGAGGCGGGACTCGGCCTGGAGCCCTGGGGCGTGCTGCATCAGGGGCTCGCCGAGCTGACGGGCATCTCCATCGGCGTCGTGTCGATCATCGCGGGCGCGATCGTGCTGCTCCTGTGGATCCCGCTGCGGCAGCGGCCCGGCCTCGGCACCGTCTCGAACGTCTTCGTGGTGGGCCTCGCGATCGACGGCACGCTCGCGGTCGTCCCGGACCCGCACTCCTACGGAGTGCGCATCCCGTTGATGCTCGCGGGCATCGTGCTCAACGGTGCCGCGACCGGTCTCTACATTGCGGCGAAGTTCGGCCCCGGCCCGCGCGACGGCCTGATGACCGGACTCCACCAGCGCACCGGCCGCTCGATCCGCCTGATGCGCACGGTCGTCGAGATCGCCGTCGTGGCGAGCGGCTTCCTGCTCGGCGGCACGATCGGCGTCGGCACGGTGCTGTACGCCCTGACGATCGGCCCGCTGGCCCAGTTCTTCCTGCGCGTCTTCGCCGTCCCCGCGTCGCCCGCGGGCCCCACCGCGGTCGCCGGCGGCACACCCCGGCGGGCCATACTGCGACGGTGACCTCGCGCGTACGCCATCCCTACCTCGACCACCCGGGTCCGCTCGCGCTCGCCCACCGGGGCGGGGCGGCGGACGGCCTGGAGAACACCGCCGCCGCGTTCCGCCGCGCCGTGGACCTCGGCTACCGCTATCTCGAGACCGATGTGCACGCGACGTCCGACGGGCGGCTCGTCGCCTTCCACGACACGACGCTCGACCGGGTCACGGACGACGGCGGCCGGATCGCCGACCTCCCGTGGTCCACGGTGCGCCACGCGCGCGTGGCGGGCAGCGAACCGGTGCCGCTCTTCGAGGAGCTGCTGGAGTCGTTCCCGGACGCGCGCTGGAACGTGGACGTGAAAGCGGAGCCCGCGCTCGTCCCCCTCCTCGACCTGCTGCGCCGCACGCGCGCGTGGGACCGCGTCTGTGTCGGCTCCTTCTCCGAGGCGCGCGTCGCCCGCGCGCAGGCGCTCGCGGGTCCCCGCCTCGCCACGTCGTACGGCACCAGGGGTGTGCTGGGTCTGCGCCTTCGTTCGTACGGGGTTCCGGCGACGCTGCGCCGCTCCGCGGTCTGCGCCCAGGTGCCGGTGGCGCACGGGCGGGTCCGGGTCGTCGACCACCGCTTCGTGCAGGCCGCCCACGCGCGCGGGCTGCAGGTCCACGCGTGGACGGTGAACGACGAGAAGGAGATGCGGCGACTTCTCGACCTCGGGGTCGATGGCATAGTTTCCGATCACATCGAGACGCTGCGGGACGTCCTCAAGGACCGGGGGACGTGGGTCTGACCGCCACCCCGCGGCGCCGGACGGCGGGGACGGCAAGGGGACACGGGTGGGGACCGACATCGCGCGGGAGACGGCGCAGGGGACGTCCGCCGAGCGCAGGCGCGAGCAACGCGGCTGGTACTTCTACGACTGGGCGTGCTCGGTCTATTCGACCAGCGTCCTGACGGTGTTCCTGGGGCCGTATCTGACCTCGGTCGCGAAGGCAGCGGCGGACCCGGACGGCTTCGTGCACCCCTTGGGCATCCCGGTCCGCGCGGGCTCGTTCTTCGCGTACTCGGTCTCCCTGTCGGTGATCCTGTCGATCTTCGTGATGCCCCTCGCGGGCGCGGCCGCGGACCGTACGGGCCGCAAGAAGCCGCTGCTCGCGCTCTGCGCCTACATAGGCGCGGCGGCGACGGCCGGGATGTTCTTCCTGGACGGCGACCGCTATCTGCTGGGCGGCCTTCTCCTTGTAGTCGCGAATTCCTCGCTCGCCGTCTCGATGGTGCTCTACAACTCGTACCTGCCGCAGATCGCGCCCCCGGAGGAACGCGACGCGGTCTCCTCGCGCGGCTGGGCCTTCGGTTACGCCTCGGGCGCCCTCGTCCTCCTGGCGAACCTGGTGCTGTACACGGCCCACGACACCTTCGGTGTCTCCGAGTCGACGGCGGTACGCATCTGTCTGGCGTCGGCGGGCGTCTGGTGGGGCGCGTTCACCGTGGTGCCGCTACGCCGCCTGCGCGACCGGCGCACGCAGCCCGCGCCGGGTGGTACGACCTCCGGGCCGCGGCAGCTGCTCGCCACGGTGAAGGACATGCGCCGCCACCCGCTGACGCTCTCGTTCCTCCTCGCCTACCTCGTCTACAACGACGGCGTGCAGACGGTGATCTCACAGGCCTCCGTGTACGGCTCCGAGGAGCTCGGACTCGACCAGTCGACGCTCATCGTGGCGGTGCTGCTCGTGCAGCTCCTGGCGGTGGCCGGGGCGCTCGCGATGGGCCGCCTCGCCCGCACGTACGGCGCCAAGCGCACGATCCTCGGCTCTCTTGTGGCGTGGACGGTGACGATCGGGGCCGGCTACTTCCTGCCGGCCGGGGCGCCGGCGTGGTTCTTCGTGCTCGCCGCCGGCATCGGGCTCGTCCTGGGCGGCACCCAGGCGCTGTCCCGTTCGCTTTTCTCGCACCTCGTACCGGCAGGCAAGGAGGCCGAGTACTTCTCCGCGTACGAGATGAGCGACCGCGGGATGAGCTGGGTGGGACCCCTGGTGTTCGGGCTCGCGTACCAGCTGACCGGGAGTTATCGCGACGCGATCGTGTCCCTTGTCGCCTTCTTCGTGATCGGTTTTGTTCTGCTCGCGAGGGTTCCGGTCCATCGGGCGGTGCGCGACGCGGGCAATTCCGTACCCGCCCGGATTTAGCACCTGAAGACAAATCCCGGTAGTGTACGCGGTTGGCCTGCCAGGCGTACCGTTACTGCACGTCTAGATCGCGAAACGCTGGGTGACATCCTGCGTGAGATGTGACAAACCGGTCACCGGTGGGTACAACAAGGGGCGGCTACGACGGCGACGCATGACCCGGGAACCGGGAATCTTTACCGCCGACCGGACGTTGACCGGATGACGACGACAGCGACACCTGTCCTGTGGGCGACAAGCCCGGGAGGCACGATTCATGAGTGAGCGAGCTCTTCGCGGTACACGCCTCGTAGTGACCAGCTACGAGACGGACCGCGGCATCGACCTGGCTCCGCGCCAGGCCGTGGAGTACGCATGCGAGAAGGGACATCGCTTTGAGATGCCCTTCTCGGTGGAGGCCGAAATTCCGCCGGAGTGGGAGTGCAAGGTCTGCGGGGCCCAGGCACTTCTCGTGGACGGCGACGGCCCTGAGGAGAAGAAGGGGAAGCCGGCTCGTACGCACTGGGACATGCTGATGGAGCGGCGCACCCGTGAGGAGCTCGAAGAGGTCCTCGAGGAGCGTCTGGCAGTTCTGCGTTCGGGCGCGATGAACATCGCGGTGCACCCGCGGGACAACAGCGGACGCAAGTCGGCCTGACTCCCAGAAACGCACCGCACAACGGCCGGGGCCGGACACACACCGTGTGTCCGGCCCCGGCCGTTTGTCGTGGGTCCCCCCGTCGTGGCCTCCGTCAGGGGGTGAGCGGCGGCCGCGGGTCCGCATCGTCCCCGCGCGGACCCGGACGCTCGCCGTCCTTGATCACCTCGCCCTGGATGACGGTGCCGCCGGACTGCCGCATCCGGGCCTGCTGGAACGCGTCACCGAACGACCCCGGGCCCGCCGCCGCACCCATCTTCCGCTCGACCTTGCGCTCCGTGTACCGGCTCAGTGCCGTGCGCAGCGGCGGAACGAGCAGCAGCAGACCGAGAGCGTCCGAGATCAGCCCAGGGATCATCAGGAGGAGCCCGGCGAGCATCAGCAGCCCATTGCCCTGCGAGCGCTGCTCAGGGGGCTTGGAGGCCTCGGGAGAGCCGCTCTGCTGGCGCTGCAGCGTCTCCGTGAGGTTCTGGAACGCGCGGCGCCCCGCGGACTTCATCACCACGGATCCGAGCACGATGCCGGCCACCAGCAGGATGCCGAGCGTGAAGCCGCCGATCGCGCCCGCCACCACCGTCAGCAGCCAGATCTCCAGGACCATCCAGGCCGCGACGGCGAGCGGCAGATACCTGCGGAGCCGGGAGCGCCGGGCCCCGGTGGACGGATTACGAGGCGGAGTGCCAGTGGTCATGCATCCAGTTTGCCTGGGCCCGGATGCGATTGGCGTAAGCGGGGGATCAAGATCGCTCTCAGCGGACGTCCGGCTTGCGGCCCAGGACCTTGTCCACCCGCGCCCCCACGCCCCACGTGGTGACCCGCCACAGGGCCTCCACGACGATGTCCTTGCTCATCTTGGAGTCGCCGCGCTCGCGCTCCACGAAGGTGATGGGGACCTCCACCACGTGATAGCCCTCCCGCACCGCGCGGCGGGCCAGGTCGACCTGGAAGCAGTAGCCCTGCGAGGCGACCTCGTCGAGACCGAGGCCCTCCAGGGTCTCGCGGCGGAAGGCGCGGTAGCCGCCGGTGACATCGCGGATCGGGACGTCCAGGAGGAGACGTGAGTACGTGGAGCCGCCGCGGGAGATGAACTGTCGGGACTTGGGCCAGTTGACGATCCGCCCGCCGGGCACCCAGCGCGAGCCCAGGACCAGGTCGGCGCCCTTCAGCGCGGTCAGCAGGCGGGGCAGCTCCTCCGGCTGGTGGGAGCCGTCGGCGTCCATCTCGACCAGGACGCCGTAGCCGTGCTCCATGCCCCAGGAGAAGCCCGCGAGGTAGGCGGCGCCCAGGCCCTCCTTGCCGGTGCGGTGCAGGACGTGCACCTGCTCGTCGTCGGCGGCCAGCTCGTCGGCGAGTTTGCCGGTGCCGTCGGGGCTGTTGTCGTCGGCGATCAGGACGTGCGCCGCGGGCACGGACTCCCGCACACGGCCCACCACGGGCTTGATGTTCTCCGCCTCGTTGTAGGTCGGGATGATCACCAAGGTCGTGCCCAGAGGGCCGAATGTCCGCCCGCCGCCGTCGCTCACAGCTTCCCCTTAAAACTTCCGTCCACAAGGGGACCACCATAGCGAGCACCCCAGTTCACGCCGATAAGGCGCCCTGGGTGAGCTGTGGAGGGCGGGAAACGGAACCCATCACTACTTGTCTACGAAAACTGCGGATCGGGGCCGGGCGTCCTTCGGGCCGACCTGGGGCCCGCTGGCTGCGGGTCGACCTAAAGCCGTTGTCTACTGAACGCCCGGGCCCCACCCGGGTCGCACCTGGCCGACCGGCCGGAACGTTCCAGCGCCCCGTGGCGCGGGCGCTGGGCCTGGCTCCCAGTGGTGGTACGCCGGTGCGGCGCACCACCCCCTGACCCAGCTGCGTTCTACGACTGCCTGGACTTCCCCGGTCGTACCTGGAGGTGGTGGACCCGGCCGAACCTACCCGTCGACCGCCGCGACTTGTCAACAGGCGTTCGACCTGCGGCTCTCTGCGAACTCCGCTGGTCAGCGGGGAGGATTCGCAGGTCGCACGGGACCGTGTCGCGGCAAGATCGAAGTCGTGGCGCCCCGGTTATCACTCGTCCGGCCCTACGAAGACCGTCTGACCGAACACCACCGTCCGCAGGCAGACCGGGAGTTGGACTCCCGGGGAGAGGTCCGGCAGGCCGGGTGTTCCGGAGCGCGGATCGGTCGACCAGCGGGCCACACGGTCGTCCGGCGCCTGCACGACCAACTCGTCCGTGCGCCAGACGGCGTAGTCGGCGGGGGCGCCCGGGACGAGGATGCCCGCGTCGTCGCGGCCGACGGCGCGCCAGCCCCCGCGCGTGTGGGCGGTGAACGCGGCGCGTACGGAGACGCGGTGTTCGGGCGTCTTATGGAAGGCGGCGGCGCGGATCGTGCCCCACGGGTCGAGCGGGGTGACCGGGCTGTCGGAGCCGAAGGCGAGCGGGACACCGGCCTTCAGGAGGGCCGCGTACGGGTTGAGGGTGCGCGCCCGCTCGACACCGAGGCGGTCGGCGTACATGCCGTCCTCGCCGCCCCACAGGGCGTCGAAGGCGGGCTGTACGGAGGCGGTGAGGCCGAACTCCGCGAAGGCGGCGACGGTTTCGGGCGTGAGCATCTCGGCGTGCTCCACGCGGTGCCTGGCCGCGCGTACGCGCGCGAGGCCGACCTTTTCGGCGGCGCCGCGCATGCCGTCGACCACGGCGGTGAGGGCGGCGTCGCCGATGGCGTGGAAGCCGGCCTGGAGGCCGGACTCCGTGCAGGCGACTACATGGGCGGCGATTTCTTCGGCCGACATGTAGGCGGCGCCCTTGTGCGGCGCGTCGGCGATGTCGGCGTACGGCTCGTGCAGGCATGCCGTGTGGGAGCCGAGGGAGCCGTCGACGAACAGGTCGCCCGCGGCGCCCAGCGCGCCGAGTGCGCGGGCGCGCTGGATGTCGCGGTCCGCCCAGTAGCCGGCGACGCGCGGGCCCGGCTCGGAGCGGGCGAGGTCGAGCAGGCCGGTGAAGTCGTCCTCGGAGGAGATGTCGGGGCCCGCGCACTCGTGGACCGAGCCGATGCCGAGCGACGCGGCGTGCCGGAGCGCGGCGCGCTGGGCCTCCGTACGTTGCTGGGGGCCCACGGCGGCGAGTGCGGCGGCGCGCACGGCGTGGTGGGCGTCGCGGGTGAGGGGGCCCTCGGGGGCGAATCCGGGGCGGTCCGCGATGCCGGGTACGAGGTCAAGGAGGGCGGTGCTGACGGCGGCCGAGTGCACGTCGATACGGGAGAGGTAGATGGGGCGGCCGGCCGTGGCCTCGTCGAGTTCGGCGCGGGTGAGGGGCGTGCGGTCGGGCCAGCGGGCGGCGTCCCAACCGTGGCCGAGGAGGACGCGGTCGGTGGGGTTGGCCGCGGCGTGTTCCCGTACGAGGGTCAGGGCTTCGGTGCGGGTGCGGGCGGCCGTGAGGTCGAGGCCGGTCAGGGCGAGGCCGGTCGACGTGGTGTGGACGTGGGCGTCGGTGAACGCGGGGGTCACCAGGGCGCCGTCGAGGTCGATCACCTCGTCCACGCCGTCCGTGAACGCGTCCGCCGCGCCCTCCGAGCCGACCCAGGCGATGTGGCCGGCCTCCACGACCATCGCGGTGGCGAAGGGGTCGGCCGGGCTGTGGATCTCGCCTCGGCGCAGGAGGACGGTGCGGGGGGTGGGGGGCGTGCTCATGGTGACAGTTTCCCGTGTCCGGGGGGTGGGGTGTGCCGCGGGGTGGTCGACGGCTTTCTTTTCTACCCGTGCCGGGGTCGGGGCCGGCTGTGACCGTTGCGCGGGGGCGGGGGGCCTGGGGGCCGCCGGGGGTGACGCTCTCCGTCGTGCTGTGCGGCATCGGGGCCAGGCCTGTGCCGGGGCCGGGGCTGGGGCCCTCCGTCGTGCCGCGCGGCATGGGGGCCAGGGGGTTCACCGGGGTGACGCCTTCCGCCATCGCCACGCGGCACCGGGGGCCGCCTTGCCCACCCTGCCGCCCCAGGCGGCAGATTGCCCAAGGCGGTGGCGGCCGACCGTTGGGGTGGGGAGCCGGGGTTGGCGGAGGTTGCCCGAGGCGGGGGCGGCGCACCGTGCTGTGGCGGTCGAGTCGGGCAAATCAAGCCCCGCTCTGGGACGAGACTCGCGGGGGCCGCAGAGCCCCGTGGCGTGGGGCGACCGGACGCAAGAGGCCGGACGGAGGACCGTGCCGGAGACAGCACCCCGTCCGCCGACGCCCCCGGAGGGGGCGGGTGGGTGGGAGATGGGCGGGAGCCGGGCGATTGCCTGCGGGTGGGACAATTCGAGTCTCGTGGCGAGTGGGCATTTTCAGCCCATGCGGCGATTGAGCAGCGGGGTCCGGGGCAGAGCCCCGTGGCGGGGGACGATCGGCCGCAACAGGCCGGGCGGATGACCGTGCCGCAGGCAGCACAGCACACCCCGTCGGGCCGACGCCCCTGGAGGGGGCGGGTGGGTGGGAGAGGGGCGGGGAGACGCTGGAACGGGGGCCGACGGCAGTCCAGTGCCGCACAGCCCCGGTACCCCCCCCTCCACCGGACCCGTCTCACCCCACCGGCCCGGCCCCACCGGACCCGTTTCGCCCGGGGCCCGGCCCCGCCGAGCCCATCCGGCCACGCGTGGCCCATCCGGCCCCGCCAAACCGCCCAGGCCCGCCCCCTAAACCCTCGGCGGCCTCGCCTCGTACGGCGTGGAGAGGACCACCGTCGTGCGGGTGGAGACGCCGGCCAGGGAGCGGACTCGGGCCAGGAGGTTTTCCAGTTCGTGGGGGGTCTCGACCCGGACCTTGAGGATGTAGTTCTCGTCGCCGGCCACGCTGTGGCACGCCTCGATCTCGGGGACACCCGCGAGGCGTTCCGCGATGTCGTCGGGGGCGCTCGGGTCGAACGGTTTGACCGAGATGAACGCGGTGAGCGGCAGGCCGACCGACTCCGGGTCGACGACCGCGGCGTAGCCCCGGATCACGCCGCGCTGTTCGAGGCGACGCACCCGCTGGTGCACCGCGGACGTGGACAGGCCCGTGGCCTTGCCCAGGTCGGTGTAGCTCATCCGCCCGTCCTTGACGAGCAGCTGCACAATCTGTCGGTCGAGCTCCTCCATGCCGCTGAACCTACCGGTCCCTTGATCCTCACGGATACCTGAAAGAACGAGATGGGCGATACGTCTACCGCCGGGCGGGCAAGTCCATTCGACATGTGACGAACACCACAGGACTCGGGCCGTGTCCACCGGCATGGAGTGATTACCTCGACGAACAGCCGGGAAATGCTTGCTGTGGCCGAGGCCGCCACTCATGGACATCCGCGGCCGGCCCACCCGAGGGGGAGAATCCCATGCAGAGTGTGAAGCGTTCCGGACGTCCTGGCGCGCGCGGCCGCCAGCAGGCGATCGCCGAGCCCCAGCCGGAGGGCGTCGAACCCGACGCCTTCGACGCGGCAGGGGACGAGGGGGACGGGTACGAGACGTTCGAGATGTACCGGGTGGCCTGCCCCGACTGTGGCAAGGCCATCGCCCTCCTCGCGGAGGAGGACGTACTGCCGGAGCACGCCCATGTGACGTCGCCGTGGGACCCGTTCGGGCTCACCGTCTGCGTCGGCAGCGGCAGGACCGTCGCGGAGGCGCTGCCCACGGACGACCTGGTGGGCGCCCAAGAGCAGGACGCCGCCCTTCTGTTGACGCTCCCTCAGGGACTCGACTGGCGTACACAGCCCTTCTCGCACGCCGGTGGCCCCGGCTCGCGCCCCATCCGGGTGCCCGACCAGCCCTACCGCCGAGCCGCCGCCTGACCCGCTACGCCCGGTCGGCCCAGTAACTGCCCCGCACCATGGCCCGCAAGCTGTCGTGGTGCAGGATCAGTGTGTCCGGGTCGGCGGGCTCGGTGGCCTCGCCGAAGTGGATCTGCCGGTAGGCGACGCGGAGCATCACGCACGCGTGCCGCAGGGCCGCGTACAGCGTGTAGAACTCCATGTCGCGCGGGGTGTGGCCAGTGAGCCGGGCGTAGCGCGCCTCGACGCGGTCGCGGCGCAGGAAGTCCGGCAGGCCGTGCTGCCCGAAGGCCTCGGTCAGATCCTGGAAGAAGCGGTGCAGATACACCGTCCAGCCGAGGTCGACCTCGCGCGGGGCGAGCGAGGCCATCTCCCAGTCGAGGACGGCGGCGGGCGCGAACCCGTCCTGCTCGTAGATGATGTTGCCGATGCGGGCGTCGCCCCAGTTGAGGACCGCGGGGCCCGGCTCCCGCGGCCACATCTCCTCCAGGCGTGCGAAGGCGCTCTCTATGAGGGGCGAGGGGCTGCGGCCCTCCACCACCCAGGCGTAGTAGGCGCGTTGGGCGTCCACGTGCCGGCGCAGCGGACTTCCCTCGCCGGGCAGTTCCAGGAAGGACGCCTCGGCCGCCGGCGCGCAGTCGTGCAATCGCGCCAGCACCTGGACGCTCGCGTCCTCCAGGCGTTCCCGCTCGTCGTCGGTCGCCTCGTGCAGCCAATTCCCCTCGTACGTATAGGGCATGACGTCGGGCGGCACACGGCCCGCCACCCGTTCCATGACGAAGAACGGGGCGCCGAGCGGCCCCTCGTCCTCCTCCAGCCACAGCACGCGCGGCACCGGAAGCCCGGTGCGTTCGGCCGCGAGCCGCATGGTCCGGTACTGGCGCGGCATGTCGTACACCGGGAAGATCGTGTACGCGGACGGGTCCGCGGCCAGCCGCAACGCGCAGGCCCGTAGGGGTGGTTCGGGGTGCTCGATGTCGAAGAGCAGGGTCTCGCTCGACATGCCGTTGGACTCGGGGACGGTGACGTTCACCGCCTTCGCTCCCGGCAGCCGGCGCCCCAGCCAGGCGGTGAGGCGCCGGGACACCTCCTCGGGTTCACGGGTGGATGTGCGGGGCCTGGGCTGTCGGGGTGTTGTCGCCATCGCCGAACTCCCTCTCCGTGAAGGGTGGTTACGAACGCGCAGTGGTCACGAACGCTCCGGGGCCACCGAGTCGAAGCCCGTGAAGCCGCTCGGGTCGTGGCGCCCGAAGGAACCGTGCTCGAAGATGCCGTGCCCGACCTGCCCGTCGAGGGTGAAGCGGGCCGCGTGGTCGATGACCCCGTACGCGGCCAGGGGGTGGGCCGCCGGGTCCGCCAGGTCGTACGTCCGCCGGTCGCACCAGTCGTGGCCGCGCCAGGTCCCGTGCTGCCAGGCGTCGGCCGGCGGGTAGCCCGCGCCGACGGCGAGCGGGGAGGAGGCGAGGATCTCGACGCCCACGTCGAGCGGTTTGCGGTCGACCGGGTCCATGAGGTGGATGACCGCGCGCTCGGGGTGGCGGGTGCCGGGGCGGTAGGTGATGTCGGTCTGGGGCCAGCCGAGTTGGCGGTCGCGGTGGCCCTCGCGGACGACCATGGCCTCGTTCAGGGTGCGGTAGCCGTCGGCGTCCTCCTGGGTGATCACCATGAGGAAGCGGTCGTCGAAGCGGATCGGCGCCCAGATCCAGTGGAAGCCCTCGGTGGGGTACTCCTGCGCGAGCCGGCCGCCCTCCTCCCCCGGCACCGGCCGCACGCCCCAACTCCGGTCCCGGGTCCCGGTCCAGCCACCCACCCGGATCTCCCGGCCGTCGATCCGCAGCCAACCGTCGCACTGCCCGGCCTGCACGAACCGCTTGCCCTCCAGAGTGAGCCGCGCACCCTTGCGCTGGGTGTGGTGCGGCTCCCACAGGGCCGGGAAGTCGGCGCTCCAGTTGATCTCGTACGAGAGTCCGTCGGGGTCGTCCGGGTCGGCGGCGCAGGACAGGATGAAGTCCTTGAGCGGGCGCTCGACCATGATGTGCAGCGGTCCGACGCGCATACTCATCCGCGTGTCCTCGCCCAGGGCGTCGGAGGCGCGGACCGCGTGCAGGGTGTCGCCGACGCGCAGGGTGGCGTAGGCGTCGATCACACCGAGGTTCGGGTAGACGCCGAGGCCGAGGATGAGCAGGAACTGCCCTGTGGGGTCGAAGACATGGAAGATGCAGCGGTCGTAGGCGTTGCGGTCGCTGGTGGCGACGTGCTTCATCGACAGCGGGACCTGGTGGACGGGCCACTCGTCGAAGGCGACGGGGCGGTCAACGGCCTCGTTTGCGGACACGGCAAACCTCCCTGGGAGCACGGCGGTTGACGTCGCCCGGAGGGGTGCGGCCTGCCCGGCGGCGGAGTTGACGGTACGTCAGCCCGGCAGTGCTGGCCAGACGTTCGACCGGCCGATGCCACGCGTACGGGTATGTCGTGAACTGACGCTCGAATTCGTCAACCAGTGACCTCGCGGATCCCTCTTTCGTTGACCCGGCATGACCTCGACGCAGACCTCGGCACCTGCGCCCACGGGACGACGCAGGCGCATCCTCGTGCCGGTTACCGCAGAATCGGTTCACCAGGGCCGCCAGTCCCCCACGTCCCCTACGTCCCACCCGCTCCCCCAAGGCCAGCAGGTGCCACAGGAACAGCAGTCCCAGCCAACGTCACAGGTTCAGCGCACCCCCCGGGCCGCCCAGTCCCCGCGGCCCTCGACGCCCCCGGCCGTAGGGCCCCCGGGGCCGCCCGCTCTCCAGCCCGCGGGACCGCAGCCGCTCCCCCGGCCGCAGCAGGCCCGGCCGCCGCACCCGCAGCCGCCCCAGCCGCGCCTGCACAACCCGCCGATCTACCAGGCGATGGTCACGGCCTGGACCGAGCGCGGCAGGACGCTGCCGGGCTGCGAGGACCCGGAGTGGGCGCGGCTGATCGCGCCCACCGTGCGCACCGGGCAGTTCAGCGCGATGCAGAGCACCCGGCAGTAGGTCCCGCGGCGTCGCGGGACCTACTGCCGGCCCCTCTCAGGACCGGCGAGGTGACGGGCGATGACCATGCGCTGGATCTGATTGGTGCCCTCGACGATCTGGAGCACCTTCGCCTCGCGCATCATGCGCTCCACGGGGAAGTCGGCCGTGTAGCCGTACCCCCCGAGGACCTGCACCGCGTCCGTGGTGACCTTCATCGCGGCGTCCGTGCACAGCAGCTTCGCCATGGCGGCCTGCTTGGAGAAGGGCCTGCCCGCGTCCCGCAGTCGGGCCGCCGACAGATACAGGGCGCGGCCCGCCTCTATCTGCGTGGCCATGTCCGCGAGCATGAAGCGCAATCCCTGGAAGTCCGCGATGGGCCGGCCGAACTGGGCCCGCCCCTTCGCGTACTCCACCGCCGCGTCGAGAGCGGCCTGCGCGACGCCGACCGCGCAGGCCGCGATCCCGAGGCGACCCGAGTCGAGCGCCGAGAGGGCGATCTGGAAGCCCTGCCCTTCGTCCCCGATGCGGCGCGCGTCGCTCACCCGCACCCCGTCCAGGTGGATCTGGGCGGTGGGCGAGCCCTTCATGCCCATCTTCTTCTCGGGCACCGCCGCGCTCAGCCCCGCCGCGTCCCCGGGCACCAGGAACGCCGTGATGCCGTGCGCGCCCTCGCCGCCGGTGCGGGCCAGGACCGTGTAGAAATCGGCCACGCCGCCGTGGGTGATCCAGGCCTTCGTCCCCGTGAGCACCCAGTCGTCGCCCTCGCGGACCGCCTTGGTGCGCAGGGACGCCGCGTCGGAACCCGAGGACGGCTCGGAGAGGCAGTAGGCGCCGAGCAGGCCGCCGCCCAGCATGTCGGGCAGGTGCTCGGTGCGCTGCTGCTTCGTGCCGAAGTTCGCGAGGGCGTGGCAGGACAGCGAGTGCACGCTGACGCCGAGGCCGACCGTGAGGCGGGCGGCCGCGAGCTCCTCCAGGACCTGGAGATAGACCTCGTAGGGCTGCTCGCCGCCGCCGAACTCGGCGTCGTACGGCAGTCCGAGCAGTCCCGACTCGGAGAGGAGCTTGAAGATCTCGCGCGGGAAGCGGCCCGCCTCCTCGTCCTCGGCCGCGCGCGGGGCGATCTCCCGCTGCGCGATGTCGCGGACCAGCCGCAGCAGATCCTGAGCTTCGTCCGTCGGCAGCTGACGCTCGACTCCTGGCTCCGGCATGGCGACGCTCTCCTCCCTGGGCGGGCGCTGCGGCGACGACCGCCGGGTGGGCGGGCGTCGCCGGATGGTCACTGCCGGGCCGATGCTGCCCTTCCGGATCACGGAAAGCGCAGACCAAGCGGCCGCGGCGTGTTGAGTATTCCCGATCCGGAGCGCCCCGTCACCAGTTAACGAGCGCTTACTCCAAGTTTTTCCGCGGCGCCGGAATTGGTTCGTACCATTGACCCCACTGGTCTAGTCCTTCTAAGGTGCGGCGCGCAGGTCCACAGCACAATCCCCCACGCTCCCCTCCCCCACGAGGAGACACGATGCTCAGACCGCACCTCCCCCGTAGGGGCCTCAAGGCCCTCCTCTCCGCCGCGTGTTGCGTCGCCCTCGGCGCGGGGCTGCTCGCCGGAGCCGGCAGCGCCGCCGCGCAACAGCAGACCGACACCGAGCCGAAAGCGGCCGTCTCGAAGGTCGTCGGATACTTCACCGAGTGGGGTGTCTACGACCGGAACTACCACGTCAAGAACATCGAGACGTCGGGCTCCGCCGACAGGCTCACGCACATCAACTACTCCTTCGGCAACGTCCAGGGCGGCAAGTGCGCGATGGGCGACGCCTACGCCGCGACCGACAAGGCGTACACGGCCGATCAGTCCGTGGACGGGGTCGCCGACACCTGGGACCAGCCGCTGCGCGGCAACTTCAACCAGCTCCTGAAGCTGAAGAAGAAGCACCCGGACCTCAAGATCCTGTGGTCCTTCGGCGGTTGGACCTGGTCCGGCGGGTTCGGCGAGGCGACCAAGGACCCGGCCGCGTTCGCCCAGTCCTGCTACGACCTGGTCGAGAACTCCAAGTGGGCCGATGTCTTCGACGGCATCGACATCGACTGGGAGTACCCGAACGCCTGCGGTCTCACCTGTGACACCAGCGGGCGCGACGCCTACAAGAACCTGATGTCGGCGCTGCGTTCGAAGTTCGGCGGCGACTACCTGATCACCTCCGCCATCCCGGCCGACGCCTCCGAGGGCGGCAAGCTGGACGCCGCCGACTACGCGGGCGCCGCCCAGTACGTCGACTGGTACAACCCGATGACGTACGACTTCTTCGGTGCCTGGGACGCGAAGGGGCCCACCGCCCCGCACTCGCCGCTGACCTCGTACGACGGGATCCCGAAGGCGGGTTGGGACACCTCGGCCACCATCGCGAAGCTCAAGGCGATGGGCGTGCCCGCCTCCAAGCTGCTGCTCGGGATCGGGTTCTACGGGCGCGGCTGGACCGGCGTCACGCAGGACGCTCCCGGTGGCACGGCGACGGGGCCCGCGGCCGGCAAGTACGAGCAGGGAATCGACGACTACAAGGAGCTCAAGAGCAAGTGCCCGGCCACCGGCACGGTCGGCGGCACCGCGTACGCGCACTGCGGGAACGACTGGTGGAGCTACGACACCCCGGGGACCATCGCTGGGAAGATGGACTACAAGAACCAGCAGGGCCTCGGCGGCACCTTCTTCTGGGAGCTGTCCGGGGACACCTCGGACGGTGAACTGATCAAGGCGATCAACTAGCCCTACAGGCACCCCCCCACACGCTCCCCTGGCCGCACGCGCGCGTACGTGCGCGTGGTCAGGGGAGCACTGGCGCGGGGTACGAGGGTTCGAACTCCTCGATCACGCGCAGGGTTTCGCCGAGTGTGCGCACCAACAGGGCGCGCACCGCGTCCCGTTCGAGCTCGTGGTGGCCGATCCAGTCGAGCGTGATGCCCTCGACGCTGCACAGCCAGCCGAGCAGCGCGGTCCGCGGGAGCCGCGGCACCCACGAAGTCCCGTACGCGGCGCGGGCGATGGTGGCGATCAGCGCGTCGCGCACCCCGTCCCTGATGGCCTGCACCTGGGCGTCGAAGCCCACCCCACCCGTGACGATGGTGCGGTACGCCGCCTGGTTCCGCTCCGCGTAGCGCAGATAGCCCTCCACCGTGCGGTGCACCCGCTCCACCGGGGCCAGGTCGCCGACGCTGCTCGCGCCGTCGACGAGTTCACCGACGGACTCCTCGATGATCGCCAGGTAGTAGCCGCGTTTGGAGTCGAAGTAGTAGTAGATCAACCCCTTGGCCACGCCCGCGTGCTGCGCGATGTCGTCCATGGACAGCGCGTCGTAGGACGTGTCGGCGAACAACTTCCGTCCGATGGCGATGAGTTCGGCGCGGCGGGTGGCGGAGCGTTCGCTGCCGCGCACCCGCTGGTGGCTAGTGTTCAATTCCGGCCCTGGTCTCGGACTCCGTGCGAATGCCGCAGTATGGCACTTCCCGGGGCGTCCGCACGGCTGCACGGCGGGGGCCGTGGTGGTGCGTGTCACGTCGCCGTGGGCGACGGGCCGGTCACATCAGGCCGAGCTGTGTGACGAGCATCGCGAGGACCACGACGAAGGTCCAGCCCAGGACGTGTTCGAGGATCTTCGGCCCGTTGTCGTCGGGCCCGCCGGTGCGGGTGCGCGGAGCGGCGGTGGAAGCGGTGGCGGAATGTGCGGTCATGGGTGTCTCGCTCGGGTCGCGGTGCTGGTCCTGAGTCCCCCGGCTGCGCCCGTGCCCCCTGTGGCGCTTTCTCCACCATGCCATCGGATCGCCGCCGCGCCGCCGAGACCTTGGTCACGTACAACCGGGCCGCCGTGTCGTGCGTCCCATACAGCGACGCGTTCCGTCCGACCGGAAGGTTCTCGATGAGTACGTACCGGACACCACGCCGCAGAACCCGTCTCGTCCTCGCCGCGGCGATCACCGTCAGCGCGGCGCTGACCGGCCCGGCGGCCGTCTCCCGGGCGGCCACCGACACCCCGAGGCCGGGCGCCGCGGGCCTCGGCGACCCGATGTTCCCGCTCGACGGGAACGGGGGCTACACCGTGCGCCACTACACGCTGGACTTCGACTGGCGGGCGCCGAGGACCCCGTTCGCCGCCTCCACCACCGTCAAGGCCACGGCGACGCAGGCGCTGTCCCGCTTCGACCTCGACTTCGCCGGGAACGAGCTGCACTCGGTGACCGTGAACGGCCGCGCCGCGCAGACCCGGCGCGAGGGCGACGAGCTGATCGTCACGCCCGCCTCGCCGATCCCCAAGGGCAGCGCCTTCACCGTGAAGGTCGGGTACACCGCCGACCCGACGCAGGTGCGCCACCGCGACGACGCGATCGAGGACTACGGCTGGATCCCGACGCCCGACGGGACGGTCCTGTACCCGCAGCCCAACGGCGCCAAGATGATCTTCCCGGCCAATGACCACCCGAGCAGGCGCGCCCCCTTCACGTTCCGCGTGACGACGCCGGCCGACCGGACGGCCGTCGCGAACGGGCGCCTCGTCGACCGCACCGAGCGGAGCGACGGGCGGGTCCGCTGGACGTACGACTCCGAGCAGCCGATCGCGACGCAGCTGGTCCAACTGGCCATCGGTGACTTCACGTTGATCGACAGCAAGGGCCCGGGCGGGCTGCCGCTGCGGGACGTCGTGCCGGACGCGCTCGTGGCGCCGACCAAGCAGTACCGCGACCTGACGCCCGATCATCTGACCTGGCTCCAGCAGAAGTTGGGGCCCTACCCGTTCAACCGGTACGGCGTCCTCGTCGGCGACACGGACCTCGGCGTCGCCCTGGAGACACAGACCCTCTCGCTCGTCCCGAAGGCGGACCTGCTCGGCACGAAGGTCGACGCCGAGCGCAATCTCGTCCATGAGCTGGTCCACCAGTGGCTCGGCGACAGCGTCGGCATCGCCACCTGGTCCGACCTGTGGCTGAGCGAGGGCCACGCCCGCTTCTACGAGCGCTGGTACTCCGAGGAGCACGGCGGCGACAGCTTCGAGGCCGCGATGAGGACGGCGTACGAGAACCACGACCAGTGGCGCCACGACGCCGGCGCCCCCGCCGAGCCCACCGAGCCGAACCTCTTCAAGCGGATGCGCTACGACGGCTCGGCGCTCGTCCTGTACGCGCTGCGCGAGCAGGTCGGCGCGGAGACCTTCGCGAAGATCGAACGGGCGTGGGTCACGCAGTACCGCGGGAAGACAGCGTCGACGGCCGACTACATCGCACTCGCCTCGAAGGTCGCGGGCCACGATCTGAAGGGCTTCCTGCGCCCGTGGCTGTACGGCTCCAAGACCCCACCGATGCCGGGCCATCCCGACTGGGTGGTGAAACCGGTCGTCACCGGCTGACCCGCGTCACCGGCCGGCGACCCGCTCGTACACGACCCCGAAGTCCGTCTGCCACGCCTCTCCGTCCTTCGACGCCTCCCAGGCGCCCGTGAGCGTGTTCCCCGACGCGTCGAACCGGGCGGAGAAGCGCTGGTGGAAGTCCGGGGCCGCCCGCCAGATCCGCAGCTCCCCGTCGACCAGGCGCAGCCCGTACACACGCGAGACGCCGCGTCCGTCGGCGTAGAGCATCGTGAAGTGCCCTACGGCGTCGTCGTATCCGATATAGGCGACGGTCGGGAACGGGTGGTGTTCGCGCCACCCCTCCGGAAGGGCGGCCGCGGTGTCCGGCGCGAGGTCGGCGCGCTGCACGAGGAAGCCGCCGTCGGGCGTGCGCGCGTAGGAGGTCGGGATCGGTCCGATCCGGCCGCCGGGAGCGCCCTCGACGAGTGCCCACTGCCGCCACTCGCCGAGGAGCGGGTCCAGCGTGTCCAGAGCCGGGTGGTTCGTGTTCTGCTGCCGCATGGTGTCTCCGTGGTCTCCTCACAGGGATGCACAGGGGTGCACAGGGGCGCCCCTTCACATGAGGAGACCACGGTGGGCGGTCCGATTCATCGGTCCGCGCGGCGGTCAGCGCACGCCCACCGCCGCCAGCGCCTTGCGCTGCTTCTCGGTCGGGGCGGCCGGGAAGTACAGGTAGCAGACGCCGCCGGTGCCGGAGACGACCTTGCCGTCGGCGTTGTAGCGCTTCGTTCGGAGCCAGATATTTTCCCACTCGCGCCTCTTGTAGACGCGGCGGACCGCGGCGTCGCTGGGTGAGGCCGGGTCGTTGGCGATCACGTCGCCGCCGGCGGTGAAGCCGATGACCGTCATCAGGTGTCCCGAGGTGCCGTAGCCCGCGCCGGTCAGCTCCTCCTTGAGGAACGACTGGGACGTTATGGCCGGGATCCCGGCCGCGATCAGCTTCTCCAGGTCGGCGAGGGAGGAGAGGCGCGTGACGACGCCCTGCATGTCCTTGTACGTCGCCGCGTACGCCGCGTTGAACGGCCAGTTGCCGCAGCCCTCGTACTGGTAGTCATACGTATAACGCGCCGCGTGACAGACCTGCGGATCGGCGTACGAGGGGTTCACCCAGGCGAGCTGCTCGGCCGTCGGCTTGCGACCCCAGTACTCGATGATCATCTGCGAGGACGTGGGGCTGCACCAGGCCTCTCCCCCGTTGTCGTACTCGGGGTACTGGCCGACGTGGATGTTCTGCGAGTAGCGCGGGACCTTCAGCTCCTTGGCGAGGCCCGGCCTGGAGGCGGGGACGGTGAAGCGGTCCGGGACGTCCGAGCCCATGGCGCCCAGGCGCCACACCGTGGGCGCCGCGTTCGAACCCGGCGCGCGCAGCAGGGTCAGGCGCAGCTGGTAGGAGACCAGGCGCAGGCCCGAGGCCGGGTCGTCGATGGAGAACGTGTCCGTCCAGATGCTCGACTTCCCGTCCGACTGGTCGTCCACGGACGTGCGGCGGATGTCGGCTTCCTTGTCGTCGCCCGCCGTCCAGCGGCCCATGACGTACCAGGGGGTCGTGGCGCCGTCCGTGTAGGTGCCCTGGAGTTCGATCTCGATCCAGGTGCCCTTCGGGGTGCGCGCGTTCCAGGACGCGATGACCTCGGTGGCGGGGACCGCGAGCGCGTGGACCGGGGAGAGCCACTCGGCGTACTCCCACTCGGCCGTCTTGTTCAGGTGTGGGTCCTTGTACGTCGTCGTGCCGGCGGGCGCGCCGATCGTCACGCCGGGGCGCGCGCCGCTCACGACGCGCGTGCCGTGCGCGGTGCCGGAGTTCCAGTCGGCGGACGTCGTCCAGGTGCGGTTGTCCACGAAGCGGTTCACGGCGCCCTTCCGCGTGGAGTGTGCGGGCGTGGCGGCGCGCGCGGAGCCCATCGCGGCCGTCGTGGCGAGCGCGGCGCCCGCGGCCGCCGCGAGAACGGTTCTCCGGGAGAGCGGGGAGGGGGTTTCGGGTCGGGTCATCGGCTGATCCCTCGGTCGTCGGTGCTGACGGACGTGACGGAGACGGAGACTGACGTGACAGAGTGCGCCAACTATGGCCGCCGGGGCGGGATTTCCACCAGCGTTTCGCAGCGGGGCACCGGCACGAATATTGGTCTTCACCACTGGCATGACCTGCGGCGGCGCGCGCGAAACCGATCCGGGCGGCGTCGTACCCTTGCGGCCGTGAGCTACCACCATGCGCCCCTCGCCGACTGCGCCGACCGGATCCGCCGGCTGCCGCCCTCCTGCGGTCCCGTGCGGCTCGTCGGCATCGACGGGCACGCGGGTTCCGGCAAGTCGACCTTCGCGGTGCGGCTCGCGGAGGCGCTCGGCGGGGCGCCCGTCCTGCGGCTCGACGACCTCGCGAGCCACGACGCGCTCTTCGGCTGGACCGAGCGGCTGCGCGCCCAGGTCCTCGCCCCGCTCTCCCGCGGCGAGGCCGCGCGCTACGAGACGTACGACTGGCACGCCCGCCGCTACACCGCCGCGCGCGAACTGTCGCCGGCGGACGTCGTCCTGATCGAGGGCGTCGGGGCGGGCCGGAGCGAACTTCGGCCGGAACTCGCGATGTTGCTGTGGCTCGACATGCCCCGCGAGGCGGCGTGGGCGCGGGGGCGGGCGCGGGACGGCGAGGCGCAACGGGAGTTCTGGGACGGCTGGATCCCAGCGGAGCAAAAGCACTTCAAAGAGAACCCTTCCCTCCCCTTCGCAGACCTTTTGGTACGCGAGTGTTCAGAGGGATATGAGATGCGGGAAGGGCCTGACGGGATCCCACCCTTGAACGAGACCATCACTCACAGTGATGGACCGCCAGCGGTCCGGTGAACCTGTGGAAACGGCCTTCCGCCACTTTCCACGAGAGCCTCAACTCTGCTTGACCGAGGGGCCGTACAGGACTTACGTTCTCAATGTGCGGCCTTTCGGGACCGCCTACAGACGCGAAGCCCCCGGTTGTTCCCCCGTGATCGGGGGCTTCGTTCTGCCCTCAAGGCCCCTTCCCGGGCGCACCGAGGCGTCATCTGCTCACCCTGGGTCACCATCCGGAACCACGCCCACCTGCGCCGAATCCCCCTGCCTTGGCCCCGATCCGACCGGGTCGCGCCCTACGGCCGAGCTCACCCCCGCGGGTACGATGCCCTCGGTGCGGTCTACGGACGGCTCGCTGTCCGCATCGTGACAACTCCCGTCCATGACAGAGCGGTTCATCGGGGGCACGGTTTGTGGGGGACGTGATGGACTTCGGCACCGGTGCACAGGCCGGCCCGGCCGACCTCGCCTGGCTGCGAGGCGTCGACGCCTACACCACGGGTGCGTATCCGCAGGCGGAGGACGAATTCCGCACGGCGGTACGGATGGACCCGGGGATGGCCGACGGCTGGCTCGGGCTGCACGCCCTGCGCGTCGACACGACGACGGCGCTGCTGCGCATGTTCCGGCATCGCGACCGGTTCGGCGAGCAGCGCATGCGCCACCGGCGCACGCTCAACTCCTGGTACTGGCTGGGCTGGTGGGTGCAGCCGGTGCTCGAGCATCCGCGCGACCTGCTGCTCGCGCACGCCTCGCACTGGCTGGACGGGCGCCATGTCCCGGACCTGGACCGGGCGTTGGCCACCCTGCCGCCGTTCGACGCGGATCCACAGGTGCGGTTCCTGCACGCCTGCCGCTCGTACCTGGTGAAGGACTGGGATCAACTGGTCCGGCACACCGACCCGTTGACCGACGACCCGATGCTCGGCATCGAGGCCGGTCTCTTCGGCGGCATGGCCCGGGTGCGCCTGGAGATGTACGGGCAGGCGGAGCCGCTGCTCTCCTCGGCCCTGATGCGCTGTCGCAGCGAGCAGCCGCAGCGCAAGGAGCTGCGCTACTGGCTGGCCAGGGCCCATGAGGGCACCGGGCGTTCGGCGGCCGCGCTCCCCCTGTACCGGGCGGTGCACCGGGTCGACCCCGCCTTCATGGACACCTCCGCGCGGCTCGCGGCGATCGCCGAGGGGGACGGGTACGGGGACTTCGGCGACGGGACGGACCTCGCGCCCCTGTCCATGACGGGGTATCAGGACGGGCCCGACGGCGACATGGGCGATCCGCTGTACGAGAGCGACGGGCGGGATCTGAAGGTCACCGACCCCGATCTGCCGCCTCCCGGTGGCTCGGCCGCCGATGACGCCGACATGGTGCGGGAGAAGGCCGTGGTGCCGGTGCCCGCGCCGCCGCCGGCCAGCAGCACGGATCCGGTGCTCCTGGAGGAGGCGCTCAGCGAGCTGGAGCGGATGGTGGGCCTGGAGCCCGTGAAGCGCCAAGTGAAGGCGCTGTCCGCCCAGTTGAACATGGCGCGGCTGCGGTCGGGGCAGGGGCTTCCGGTCCAGCCGCCGAAACGGCACTTCGTGTTCTCCGGACCCTCGGGTACGGGCAAGACGACCGTGGCGCGGATTCTGGGACGGGTCTTCTACGCGCTCGGGCTGCTGGGCGGCGACCATTTGGTCGAGGCGCAGCGGGCGGACCTGGTGGGCGAGTATCTGGGACAGACGGCCGTGAAGGCGAACGAGTTGATCGACTCGGCGCTGGGTGGCGTGCTGTTCGTCGACGAGGCGTACGCGCTGTCCAACTCCGGCTACGGGAAGGGCGACGCGTACGGCGACGAGGCGCTTCAGGTGCTGCTGAAGCGGGCGGAGGACAACCGGGATCACCTGGTCGTGATCCTCGCCGGGTACCCGGAGGGGATGGACCGGCTGCTCGCCGCCAACCCCGGGCTTTCGTCGCGGTTCACGACGCGGGTCGACTTCCCGTCGTACCGGCCGCTCGAACTCACTTCCATCGGCGAGGTGTTGGCCGCGGAGAACGGGGACGTGTGGGACGAGGAGGCGCGGGACGAGCTCCGCTCGATCGCCGGGCATGTGGTGGACCAGGGGTGGATCGACGAGCTCGGGAACGGGCGGTTCCTGCGGACGCTGTACGAGAAGTCGTGTGCGTATCGCGATCTGCGGTTGACCGGGTATGCGGTGGAGCCCACTCGGGATGACCTGGCGACGTTGCGGTTGCCGGATCTGATGCAGGCGTATGGCGAGGTGTTGTCGGGGCGGGGGCCGTCCGCCGGGTGACTCGGTGGCGGACGGCCCCCGCCCGGAACAGTTACGCCAGCGCCCCCTCGCGCTTTCGGGCCACCGGGACGCGGGGCGGGTCCGTCTCGCGGTGGGCCGGGTCCCGGACCTCGCCGACCAGGAGTTCCAGTACGTCCTCCAGGGCGACCAGGCCGAGTACGCGGCCGGAGGCGTCCGCGACCTTGGCCAGGTGGGTGGCGGCGCGGCGCATCACCGTGAGGGCGTCGTCCAGCGGGAGTTCGGCCCGCAGCGTGGCCATGGGCCGCCAGAGCTGCTGCGGCACCGCGCGGTCCATGTCGGGGCCGTCGATCAGGTCGAGGACGTCCTTCACGTGGAGGTAGCCCATGAACGCGCCGTCCTCGGAGCAGAGCGGAAAGCGCGAGTAGCCCGTGCGGGCCGTGAGTCCGATGATCTCGGCCGGGGTGACCGCGGGGCCGACCGTCACCAGGGAGGCGCGGTCGATCAGGACGTCCGTCACCGGGCGTGAGCCCAGTTCCAGGGCGTCCTCCAGGCGCTCCTGCTCCTCGGGGGCGAGGAGTCCCGCCTGGCCCGAGTCCTCCACGAGACGGTTGAGCTGCTCGCTCGTGAAGACCGCCTCCACCTCGTCCTTGGGCTCGACCCGGAAGGCCTTGAGGATCAGGCGGGCGCAGGCGCCGAGCGCGATCGTGACCGGCTTGCAGAGGCGGGCGAAGGCGACGAGGCCGGGGCTGAACCACAGCGCCGTCTTCTCCGGCGCCGCCATCGCCAGGTTCTTCGGGACCATCTCGCCGATGACGAGGTGGAAGAAGACCACGGCCGCGAGCGCGATCACGTACCCGAGCGGGTGGATCATGCCGTGCGGGACGTGGGCCGCCTCGAAGACGGGCTCCAGGAGGTGGGCCACGGTCGGTTCGGCCACCGCGCCGAGTGTCAGCGAGCAGACGGTGATGCCGAACTGGGCCGCCGCCATCATCTGCGGCAGGTGCTCGAGGCCGTACAGGACCTGCTTGGCCCGCTTGCCGGGGATGGGTTCGATCTGGCTTCGGCGGACCGACACGAGAGCGAACTCCGCGCCGACGAAGAAGCCGTTGGCGAGGACCAGCAGGGCCGCGAAGACGAGTTGCAGCGCGCTCATCGGGCCGCCTCCAGGACGGGCGTGGGCGCGTCGGCGGTCTTCACGATGCGAACGCGCTCTGCCCTGTAGTGGTCCACCGCTCGCACCGACAGGCGCCAGCCCGGAAGTTCGGCCTTGTCGCCGGGGGCCGGGATGCGGCCCAGGAGATCGGCGACGAGCCCCGCCACCGTCTCGTACGGGCCCTCGGGGACGTCGAGGCCTATGCGGCGCAGGATGTCGACGCGGCAGCTGCCGTCGGCCTCCCATGCGGGACGGCCGTCCTCGGACGGGGCGACCGCCAGTTCGGGAAGGTCGAGACCGTCGTGCTCGTCGCGGACCTCACCGACGAGCTCCTCCACGATGTCCTCCAGGGTGACGACCCCGGCCGTGCCGCCGTACTCGTCGACGACCACGGCGATCGGCTGCTCGCTGCGCAGCCGGGCCAGCAAGGGCTGTACGGGGAGGGTCTCGGGGACCAGCAGCGGGGGTTGCGCGATGCGGCCGACCGGCGTGCGCAGCCGCTCGTGCGCGGGCATCGCGAGGGCGTCCTTGAGGTGGACCATGCCGATGATCTCGTCGATCCGCTCCCGGTAGACCGGGAAGCGGGACAGGCCCGTGGCGCGGGTCAGGTTGACCACGTCCTCGGCGGTCGCGGACGACTGCAGCGCGCTGACCTTCACGCGCGGCGTCATGACGTGCTGCGCGGTCAGCTCGGCGAGCGACAGGGTCCGTACGAAGAGGTCGGCCGTGTCCTGTTCCAGGGCGCCCGCCTGCGCGGAGTGCCGGGCCAGGGAGACCAGTTCGCCCGGGGTGCGGGCGGAGGCGAGTTCGTCGGCGGGCTCGACGCCGAGCGCGCGCACGATGCGGTTCGCCACGGCGTTGAGCAGGGCGATGACCGGCCGGAACAGGCGGGAGAACGCGTGCTGCGGGCCGGCCACGAACCGGGCGACCTGCAGCGGCTTCGACACCGCCCAGTTCTTCGGCACGAGTTCACCGATCACCATCTGCACGGCGGACGCCAGCAGCATGCCGACGACGACGGAGATGCCGCCGACGGCGCCCTCGGGCAGGCCGACGGCGGTGAAGGGGCCGCGCAGCAGCTCGGCGAGGGCCGGTTCGGCGAGCATGCCGACGACCAGTGAGGTGATGGTGATGCCGAGCTGGGTGCCGGAGAGCTGGAAGGACAGCTGCTTGAGGGCGTTCACGACCGTGCGGGCGCGCTTGTCGCCCGCGGCCGCGGCCTTCTCGGCGTCGGGGCGTTCCACGGTGACGAGGCCGAATTCGGCCGCCACGAAGAAGCCGTTGGCGAGGATCAGGAGGAAGGCTGCCGCGAGGAGCAGCAACGGGGTGGTCATGCCGCCGCCTCCGGGGACGTCAGCGCGCGGGGCGTGCCGTGTCGGGAGGGGGCGGCGCAGGTACTACCGGACGATCCGTCCATCGCTGGAGGGAGTCACTCCTCGGTTCGCAGGAGCCCTTGGCTCCGCCGGTGGCGGGGTGAGGGCGGGGCGGCACTTGTGGCGCGCCCCGGGACCAGGTTAATCAAGCCGGGGGGCGATGTGTCAGGGGCTGCTCGTCCCGGAGTCGGCGGCGCCGGGGTTGACGTCGCGGGGCTCTGCCCCGGACCCCGCGCCTCAATCGCCGGCGGGGCTTGACTGGTGGGCCGACTCCGTCAGGGCGCGGAGCGCCTTTGCGTCGCGGATGGCGGATTGTTTGGCCATGCCGGGCTGGATGCCCATGGCGGCCATGCTCGTGCCGTCGGCGAGGTCGAGGAAGACCCAGGGGTCGCCCGGGCGCAGGTTGACCCGGACGATCTCCGCCCAGGACAGCCGGCGGCTGCGCGCCACGTTGACCACCGTGACGCCCTCGGTGTCGGCGACGACCTTGGGACGGGCCAGCAGCCAGAGCACGCCCCAGAACAGCGCCCCGGTGAAGACGAAGCTGGCCTTCTCCCCCGGGCTCAGGCCGCCGAGCAGCAGCGCGACGATCGTGATCACCACGAAGGAAGCGGCGCCGAGCGTGTGCAGGACGGCGCGGGTGCGGCCCGGCCGGAAGGTGACGGGCAGGCTGGGCTGGTCGGACATGGTGGACGTCCTCAGAGGCGGCAGGCGTGGATGGCCGTGGTGAGGATGGCCCGCGCGCCGAGGGCGTACAGGTCGTCCATGATGCGCTGCGCGCCCTTGGCCGGGACCATCGCGCGGACGGCGACCCAGCCCTCGTTGTGCAGCGGGGAGACGGTCGGCGACTCCAGGCCGGGCGTGAGGGCGACGGCCTTCTCCAGGTGCTCGGCGCGGCAGTCGTAGTCCATCATCACGTACGTCCGGGCGACGAGGACGCCCTGCAGGCGGCGCAGGAACTGCTGCACCTTGGGGTCGTCCGTCGTCTCGCCCTTGCGGCGGATGACGCAGGCCTCGGAGCGCATGATCGGCTCGCCGAAGACCTCCAGGCCGGCGTTGCGAAGGGACGTACCCGTCTCGACGACGTCCGCGATGGCCTCGGCGACACCGAGCTCGATGGCGGTCTCGACGGCGCCGTCGAGGTGCACGACGTTGGCTTCGACGCCGCGCTCGGCGAGGTACTTGCCGACGATGCCCTCGTAGGAGGTGGCGATCGTCTTGCCCGCGAGGTCCGCGAGGTCCTTCACGGCGCCCGGCCTTGAGGCGAAGCGGAAGGTGGAGCGGGCGAAGCCGAGCGGCAGGATCGTCTCGGCCTCGGCGCCGGAGTCGATCAGCAGGTCCTCGCCGGTGATGCCGATGTCGAGCTTGCCCGAGGACACGTAGATCGCGATGTCCTTGGGGCGCAGGTAGAAGAACTCGACCTCGTTGTCCGGGTCGACCGTGACGAGTTCCTTGGACTCCTTGCGCTGCCGGTATCCGGCCTCATGCAGCATGTCCGACGCAGGCCCTGAGAGTGAACCCTTGTTGGGGACGGCGATGCGCAGCATGAGGTCGGATTCCTTTGCGTAAGGGGTGAGTTGCGGATGGGGTGGTCGGTACGCGGGCTTAAAGGTGCGCGTACACGTCGTCGAGGGAGATGCCGCGGGCGACCATCATCACCTGCACGTGGTAGAGCAGCTGCGAGATCTCCTCGGCGGCTGCCTCCTTGCCCTCGTGCTCGGCGGCCATCCAGACTTCGGCGGCCTCCTCGACGACCTTCTTGCCGATGGCATGGACGCCCTTGCCGACCAGTTCAGCGGTGCGGGAAGTGGCGGGGTCGCCGTTGGCTGCCTTGTGCTGGAGCTCGGTGAAGAGCTCCTCGAACGTCTTATTGGACATGGTGGCGTCTACTTTACGCGTCCCGAGCCGGCCGTCAGCGCCAGGGCTCGGCGATCGTACGGAGCGTGGTCGCGGTGGCGACGGCCGCGGTGACCGCCTCGTGCCCCTTGTCCTCGTTGGAGCCCTCGATGCCGGCCCTGTCGAGCGCCTGCTCCTCGGTGTCGCAGGTCAGGACGCCGAAGCCGATGGGGACGCCGGTGTCGACGGTGACCTGGGTGAGGCCGTTCGTCACGCCCTGGCAGACGTACTCGAAGTGCGGGGTGCCGCCGCGGATGACGACGCCGAGCGCGACGATCGCGTCGTAGCCGCGGCCCGCGAGGACCTTCGCGACAACAGGCAGCTCGAAGCTGCCGGGGACGCGCAGCAGGGTGGGCTCGCTGATGCCCAGCTCGTTCAGGGCGCGCAGGGCGCCGTCCACGAGTCCGTCCATGACCTGCTCGTGCCACTGGGCCGCGATGACGGCCACGCGCAGGTCGCCGCAGTTCTTCACGCTCAGTTCGGGTGCACCCTTGCCGCTCACGCGCTTCTCCTCGTACGTACGTCGTTCGAAATGGGGTTACTGGTTGTTGCAGGCGGACGTCCGCGGGGCGTCCAGCCAGGGCAGGTCGTGGCCCATGCGGTCCCGCTTGGTGCGCAGGTAGCGCAGGTTGTGCTCGCCCGCCGTGACGGGCATCGGCTCCCGCTCGGTGACCTTGAGGCCGTGGCGGGTGAGGGCGTCGGTCTTGTCGGGGTTGTTGGTCATCAGGCGCAGGCTGCGCACGCCGAGGTCACCGAGGATCTGGGCGCCGGCGGCGTAGTCGCGGGCGTCGGCGGGCAGGCCGAGTTCCAGGTTGGCGTCGAGGGTGTCGCGGCCCTGCTCCTGGAGCTCGTACGCGCGCAGCTTGGAGACGAGGCCGATGCCGCGGCCCTCGTGCCCGCGCAGGTAGACGACGACGCCGCGGCCCTCCTCGACGATGCGGCGCATGGATTCCTCCAGCTGGGGGCCGCAGTCGCAGCGCAGCGAGTGGAACACGTCGCCGGTCAGGCACTCGGAGTGGATCCGGGCGAGGACCTCCTCGCCGTCGCCGAGCTCGCCGTGCACGAGGGCGACGTGCTCGACGCCGTCGACCGTGGAGCGGTAGCCGTAGGCCGTGAACTCGCCGAAGGCGGTGGGGAGTTGGACGGTCGCCGCGCGCTTGACGGTGGGCTCGGAACTGCGGCGGTAGTCGATCAGGTCCTTGATGGAGATGATCGTCAGGCCGTGCCTGCGGGCGAACGGGACGAGCTCGGGCAGGCGCAGCATCACGCCGTCCTCACCGGCGATCTCCACGATGGCGCCGGCCGGGCGCAGGCCCGCGAGCCGCGCGAGGTCGACGGCGGCCTCGGTGTGGCCGTCGCGGACCAGGACGCCGCCCTCCTTGGCGCGCAGCGGGAAGATGTGGCCGGGGCGGACGAAGTCGCCGGGCTCGCTGCTTCCCGAGGCGAGGAGCCGGAGCGTGGCCGCGCGGTCGGCGGCCGAGATGCCGGTCGTCACGCCGTGCGCGCCGGAGGCGTCGACGGAGACGGTGAACGCGGTCTGCATCGACTCGGTGTTCTGGCCGACCATCTGCGGCAGCTCGAGCCGGTCGAGCTCGTCGCCCTCCATGGGGGCGCAGATCAGGCCGCGGCACTCGCTCATCATGAAGGCGACGATCTCGGGCGTGATCTTCTCGGCGGCGACGACGAGGTCGCCCTCGTTCTCGCGGTCCTCGTCGTCGACCACCACGACGGGGCGTCCTGCGGCGATGTCGCGGACGGCCATCTCGACCGGGTCGAGGGACAGGTCCTCGACCTCGTAGAGGTTGGGTGCCGTGCTCATGCGCGGGCTCCTTCCAGGGCCGGGGCGGTGGTAGCGGCCGCGCGGGAGCGCAGCCACCAGTCGCGCATGCCCCACAGGACGAGCGCGCCGTAGATGACGTAGACGAAGCCGGAGAAGGCGAAGCCGTTGGCGAAGTTCAGGGGGACGCCGACGAGGTCGACGAGCAGCCAGGCGAACCAGAACTCGACCATGCCGCGGGCCTGGGCGTACATCGCGACGACGGTGCCGACGAAGATGTACGCGTCCGGCCACGGGTCCCAGGACAGCGTCGGGAACGCGGTGAACAGGCCGCCCACGGCGAGCGTGCCGACGGCGGCGGCGCCCACCAGGTAGCCGCGCTCGCGCCAGGTGGCGAAGCGGACGGCGATGGAGCCGTCCTGCGCCTGGCCCTTGCCGCGGTTCCACTGCCACCAGCCGTAGAGGGCGACGACGATGACGACGAGCTGCTTGCCCGCGCTGCCCGAGAGGTGGGCGGTGGCGAAGGCGGTGAGCAGGATCGCGCCGGATATCAGCTGGGCGGGCCAGGTCCATATGGAGCGGCGCCAGCCGAGCGCGAGGGCGATGAGACCGATCGTGTTGCCGATCATGTCGGACCAGAGGATGTGCTGGCCGAAGATCGTGAACGCCTCGGTGTTGAGCCAGTTCACCGCGCACCGCCCTGGGTTCCGAGCATCCGCTCCACGTACTTCGCGATGATGTCGACCTCGAGGTTGACCGGGTCGCCGGCCTGCTTCACGCCGAGCGTGGTCAGGGCGAGGGTGGTGGGGATGAGGCTGATGGTGAAGTAGTCGTCGGCGGCCTCGACGACCGTCAGGCTCACGCCGTCGACGGTGATCGAGCCCTTCTCGACGACGTAGCGGGACAGCTCGGCAGGGAGCGAGATCTTGACGATCTCCCAGTGCTCGGAGGGGGTCCGCTCGACGATCGTGCCCGTGCCGTCCACGTGGCCCTGCACGACGTGCCCACCGAAGCGGCCGTCGGCGACCATCGGCCGTTCGAGGTTGACGCGGGAGCCCGTGGCGAGTGCGCCGAGGCTGGAGCGCTTGAGGGTCTCGGCCATGACGTCGGCGGTGAACTCGTCGTTCCCGTGCTCGACGACGGTGAGGCACACGCCGTTGACGGCGATGGAGTCCCCGTGTTTCGCGCCCTCGGTGACGACCGGGCCCCGCACACGGAAGCGACAGGCGTCGTCGAGCATCTCGACGGCGGTGATCTCGCCCAGCTCTTCGACGATTCCGGTGAACACTTCCCGGGTCCTCCCTTTACGGGCCTGGACTCCGGGGCACTGTCGTACGACGACGACAGAACGTACGGACTGCGACACCTGTGGCGACGCCGCGTTAGACACCGGTCCCTTGGCGGGACCGCTGAAACAGCCGGCGACGCGCACTCACGTGCCCGCCCGCCGCGCACTGCCTCCCATCCGGACTTTAACCGTCGGTCCAGGAATTTCACCTGGTCAACCGGCCACAGGATCGTGACCGGGTCGCGGACTGTAACCGCCGGTTCGGACTTTCACCGACCCCGGAGTGCGCTGCTTCTGGTACAGAGCCAGTCTGCCACGTCTCTCCGACGTGCACGCATGCGAACGCTGTGGGCTGACTCACAGGCCGTGGCGCTGGTTTCCGCCCGCCGGCGGGAATACGACGCCGTTCTGGCAGGCAACGTTCTGGCAGTCTGAGGGCGTGACCAGCACGCCATCCACCGAACACGCGGCCCGCGCCGCCGAGTTCGAGAACCACAGGGCCCGGATGTTCGGGCTCGCCTACCGGCTGCTCGGCTCCGCCGAGGAGGCCAAGGACACGGTGCAGGACGCGTATCTGCGGTTCGGCGCCACCGAGCCGGGGTCCGTCGAGCACGTCGGGGCCTGGCTCGCCAAGGTCGTCACGAACCTCTGCCTGAACCGTCTCTCGTCCGCGCGCGTCCGGCGGGAGCAGTACGCGGGCCCCTGGCTGCCCGAACCCGTCCTCACCTCGGACGGCACGCTCGGCCCGCTGGAGTCGGCCGAGCAGCTCGACTCGGTGTCGTGCGCGCTGCTGGTGCTCCTTGAGCGGCTCACACCGACGGAGCGGGCGGTGTACGTGCTGCGGGAGGCCTTCGCGTACGGGTATCGGGAGATCGCCGGGGTGCTCGACCTCGGCGAGGCCAACTGCCGTCAGCTGTACCGGCGTTCCGTGGCGCGGCTGCGGGAGGACCGGGCGCGGTTCGAGCCGTCCGAGCGGGTGCGGCGTGAGCTGGTGGAGGCGTTCGTCGGGGCGGCGCGCGAGGGCGATCTGGCGGGCCTGGAGAAGATGCTCGCCACGGATGTGCAGTGGTGGGGCGACGGCGGCGGCAAGGTCACCGCGGCCCGCAAGGCCGTCGCGGGCCGCGAGAAGGTGCTGCGGTTCCTGGAGGGCATCGCCGAGAAGTACCTGGTGGGCGTGGAGCTGTTCGTCGAGGAGATCAACGGGGAGCCGGGGATCATCGCGCGGCGGCCCGACGGGGGCCTGTTCGCGGTGGTCTGCTTCGAGGTGCGGGAAGGGCGCGTTTCGGTCGGGCGGACGATCCTGAACCCGGACAAGCTGGGGTTCGTGACGCGTCAGCTCGGGATGGCCGCGTAGGGCTGTCACAAACGCGGGCCCTCGCCGGTTCTCAGCTGACGACGGGCGTTCCGCAGGGGGACGCCCGGTTGCGAAGGAGCTGAGACGGCGATGACCACGATCCTGGTGACCGGCGGAACCGGAACGCTCGGCCGGCTCGTCACCGAGCGGCTGCGCGGGGCGGGGCACGAGGTGCGGGTGCTGAGCAGGCACAGCGAGCCGTACGCCGTGGACCTGCGCGAGGGCGGGCCCGCGCTCGACCGGGCCGTGACCGGCGTGGACACGATCGTGCACTGCGCGACGACGCAGACCGGCGGCGACGAGAAGGCTGCCGCCAAGTTGATCGAGGCGGCGCGGCGAGCGGAGGTCCCGCACCTTCTCTACATCTCGATCGTCGGCGTGGACGAGGTCCCGTTCCCCTACTACAAGGCGAAGCTCGCGGTGGAGCGTCTCGTCGAGGAGTCGGGGCTCGGGTGGACGGTGCTGCGGGCGACGCAGTTCCACGATCTGGTGGCGACGATCGTGCGGGTCGCGGCGAAGCTGCCGGTGGTGGTGTTGCCCTCCGGTGTCAGCGATCAGCCCATCGAGGTGGCCGAAGTCGCGGATCGGCTGGCCGAGTTGGCGCAGTCGCCTCCGGCGGGGCGGGTCGAGGACATGGGCGGTCCCGAGGTTCTCGCGTTCGCGGATCTTGCGCGTACGTATCTCAAGGCGGCGGGGAAGCGGCGCGCGGTGGTGTCGGTGCCGCTGGCCGGGAAGGCGTACCGGGCGTTCAGGGCGGGTGGGCATCTGGCGCCGGAGCGGGCGGTCGGGAAGCGCACCTTCGCGGAGTATCTGGCCTGAGGAGTCCTGGCCCGAGGAGTCAAGGCGTGAGGAGTCCTGGCCTGAGGAGTCAGGGCCCGCTTGGCCTGTCCCGCCGGGGCGGTCTCACTGGACCCCGTCCCGCCAGGCGAGTGGTTCCGTCGGCCGGCGACCGCCGTGGCTGTC
The DNA here is from genome assembly GCF_054871485.1 of Streptomyces sp. UC4497. Taxonomy (NCBI): domain Bacteria; kingdom Bacillati; phylum Actinomycetota; class Actinomycetes; order Kitasatosporales; family Streptomycetaceae; genus Streptomyces; species Streptomyces sp. UC4497. The sequence continues at coordinate 75,884 of NZ_JBTYHB010000002.1, forward strand.
GAGGAGGCGCCGTGGGAGTCGGCAGGGTCGTCGGTATGACCATCGGACGCCATGCCTCGCGCGGACTCGTTCTCGCCACCGCTGTCGCACTCACCGGAGTCACCGCCTCCGCGGCCCTGGCCGCCGGGAGCGAGACGGTGGCGTTCAGCGGCTCCGAACAGACCGTCACCGTGCCCGAGAACACCTGCCGGGTCACCATCGACGCGTTCGGCGCCGCTGGTGGCGACGCCGCCTACGGCGGTGCGGGCGGCCGGGGCGCGCAGGTGCGTGCCACCGTCGACGTCCGGGCCGGACAGGTGCTGACGGTGAACGTCGGCGGCGCCGGGACCGGCGGCACCGACGCCGACCCGACGGCCCGCGGCGGCTACAACGGCGGCGGCGAGCCCGGCGCGTACAACGCCGATCCCTCGGCGGGCAACGGCGCCACGGCGGCGGGCGGTGGCGGCGCCACGACCGTCGCCACCGCGGACCGGACACTGATCGTCGCCGGTGGCGGGGGCGGCGGGGCGGGCAGCTGGGCCGGGGCCGAGGGCCAGGGCGGCGCCGGCGGCGAGACCGGCACCTCGGGCTCGGACAACGGCGACCCGACCTCCGGGAAGGGCGGAGCGGCCGGTGGCGCGGGCGGGACCGGTGGCGCGGGCGGCGTCCCGGAGTCGGACGACGACACCGCGGGCTTCGCGGGCGGCGCGGCCGTGGGCACCACCGGCGGTTCCGGCGCCCTGAACGTCGGGGACCCGCACATGGGCACCGGTGGCGGGGGCGGCGGCGGGGCCCGCGGCGGTGGCGCCGGCGGGTCCTCCACCGGGGCGACCATGCACGCGGGCGGGGGCGGCGGTGGCTCCAGCCTCGGCCCCGCGGGCGCGACGTTCACCACGGGGGCCCGCGCCGGGGACGGCGAGGTGGCCCTGGAGTGGCACGACTGCGAGTCGCCTTCACCGACGCCGACACCTTCCGACACCCCGACCCCGACGCCCACGCCCTCGGAGTCGACGAGCACGCCGACGCCCGCGCCGAGCACCACGCCACCGGCCACTCCATCCGCGCCGAGCGCTCCGCACGCGTCCAAGCCGCCCGTCCTGGCGAACACCGGCGCCCCGTCCTGGAACCGCTGGGCCCTGTGGGCCACCGGGGCCCTCGTGGTGGCGGGCGGCGCACTCGTGCTCCTGGCACGCGGAGCCCGTAACCGCTGACGCCGCTCCTGACACCCGGCGTCGCCGGACGGTGGTACGGGGGTGCCGCTACGGAGCGAAAACCTGCTCCTGTGCGGCCTCCCGTGCCATCAGGAGCGCGCCGCGCAGGACCGCCCCGCCGCCCAGCTCACCGGCGCGCACGTCGGTGAACAGGGGTGACATCGCGGCGACGCGCTCCCCCACGCGCCGGGCGAGCGCGGCGCCGCCCGCGCGGCCGACCTCGCCCGCCAGTACGACGCAACCGGGGTCGAGGACGGCGACCACGGCGGCGACCCCGAGCACCACCCGGTCGGCCAGCGCGTCCAGGAAGGCTTCGTCGGCGTCACGCACCACGTCGGCCGCCTTCTCCAGGGGCTCGCCCGGGGCCACGAGGCCGTGTGCCGCGGCCAGTTCGAGGATCGCCGCCGAGCCGGCCAGCGAGTGGAAGCCTCCGTCGCAGCCGGACGCGGACGGCAGCCCGGCCGTCCCCGGCACCGGCAGGAACCCGACCTCTCCGGTGCCGCCCGACGCGCCGCGCCGCAGCTTTCCGTCCAGGACGACGGCGGCGCCGATGCCGAGGCCCAGCCACAGCAGCGCGAAGGTGTCACGGTCGCGGGCGGCGCCGTCCCGCCGCTCGGCGAGGGCGGCCAGGTTCGTCTCGTTCTCCACCAAAACCCGTGCGGGCAGCCGTTCCTGCAGCGCGGAGACCAGGCGGCGGTGCCATTGCGGCAGGCCGGAGGAGTCGCGCAGGTCGCCGGTCGCGGGGTCGATGAGACCGGGGGCGCCGACGCCGACGGTGTGCAGCCGCTCGACGCCCGCCTCCTTCGCCGTGCGCTCCAGCGTCGTGACGGTGCGCTCGACGGCGGCGCCCGCCTCCTCCCCCGTCCCGACCGGCACCGATGCCTCCGCGAGCACCGTGCCCAACAGGTCGGCGACGACGAGCCGTACGCCCCCGGTGCGCACGTCGAGCGCGGCGAGGTGGGCGCGGTCGGCGACGATCCCGTAGAGCCGGGCGTTGGGGCCGCGCCGCTGGGCGCCCGCCTCGCCGACCACCTCGATGAGGCCCGCCGCGGTGAGCCGCTCGACGAGGTCGGCGACGGTGGGCCGGGACAGGCCCGTGCGCTCCTTCAACTGCCCTGCGGTGAGCGGCCCTTCCTCCTGGAGGAGGCGCAGCGCGAGCCGGTCGTTGATGGCTCGGGCGGTTCTGGGCGATGCGGGCATGGCGGGATCCTACGCGGATATCACTGGCATTATCAGGCAGGGTTCCTGATAGTTTACGGCGGCACACAAGGGAGACTTGGGGAGGGCTCGCGGGATGCAGGAAGTGACGTACGCACCAAGGGAGTTGAAGCGGGCGCGGTACGCCGTCGCCACCGTCTTCTGCATCCATGGCTCCGTGACGGGGTCGTTCGCGACGCGGGTGCCCTGGATCCAGGAGCACGCGGGCGTGAGCGCGGGGCAGTTGGGCCTCGCGCTCGCCTTCCCCGCGATCGGCGCCTCGCTCTCGATGCCGCTCGCGGGCAGCGTCACCCACCGCTTCGGCGCCCGCGCCGGGCTGCGCGGACTGCTCGCGCTGTGGACGCTGGCCCTGATCCTGCCCTCGCTCGCGCCCAATCTGCTCACGCTGTGCGCCGCGCTGCTCGTGTACGGGGCGACCGCGGGCATGTCGGACGTGGCCATGAACGCGCTGGGCGTCGAGATCGAGACCCGGCTCGACAAATCGATCATGTCGGGGCTGCACGGGCTGTGGAGCGTGGGCGCCCTGCTCGGCTCGCTCGGCGGCACCCTCGCCGCGCATCTGGGCTCGGACGCGCGGCTGCACCACGCGATCGCGGCGGTCGTGCTGACCGTGGCGGGCCTGGTCGTCTGCCGCTGGGTGCTCGATCTGCGGCCGACGGAGGAAGAGGAGGCGCCGCCGCGCTTCGCGCTGCCGCCCAAGTCGGCGCTCCTCATCGGGGCGGTCGGGTTCTGCGCGGTGTTCGCGGAGGGCGCGAGCCTGGACTGGTCGGCGGTGTACCTGCGGGATGTGCTCGGCACGTCGGCCGGGCTCGCGGCGGCCTGCACCACGGCGTTCACGCTCACGATGGCGGTGGCGCGGATCGCGGGCGACGCGGTGGTGGACCGGTTCGGCGCGGTGCGCACGGTGCGGGTCAGCGGCGTCGTGGCCACACTCGGCGCGCTGCTCGTGGTGGTCGCGCCGAACCCGGGCGTCGCGATGGCCGGATTCGGCCTGGTGGGCCTCGGTATCGCGGTCGTGGTGCCGCTCTGCTTCGCCGCGGCCGGGCGCAGCGGCCCGAACCCGAGCCTGGCCATCGCCGGCGTCGCCACCATCACGTACACCTCGGGCCTGATCGCGCCCTCGGCGATCGGCACGATCGCCGACGCGACCAGCCTGGTGGTCTCGTTCGGCCTGGTGACGGTGCTGGCGACCGGGCTCGTGGTGTTCGCGAAGGTGCTGCGCGGCGGCGACCGTACGAAGACGGGGGCGGCGGAGCCCGACGCCGCACGGGCGGCGGATCACGCCTCGTAGGACCGGACAGGTGGGCGGTGGCTCGGTGCGAGCTCGCACTTACGTCGCATTAACATGAAGCGATCATTTCGAGCCGCACAGGCACCACCCACCTCACGGCCCCCACAGAAGGCGGAAACTCTCATGGACCTCGGCGTGCGCTGGAAACTGCACGGCGACGGGCGCACGCCGGCTCCCGGCGCGGTCGTCCGCCCCGACGAGCGGCTCTCCTGGCCGCGCACGATCGGGCTCGGCGCACAGCACGTGGTCGCGATGTTCGGCGCGTCCTTCGTGGCGCCCGTCCTGATGGGGCTCGACCCGAACCTCGCCATCATGATGTCCGGCGTCTCGACGATCATCTTCCTGCTCGCGACGCGCGGCCGGGTCCCCAGTTACCTGGGCTGTTCGCTCTCCTTCGTGGGCGTCGCGGCCGTGATCCGGGCGCAGGGCGGCACCAGCGCGACGGTGACGGGCGCGGTCTTCGTCGTAGGTGTCGCGCTGTTCCTGGTGGGCCTCGCGGTACAGAAGTTCGGGGCGCGGATCATCCACGCGGCGATGCCGCCGGTGGTGACCGGCGCGGTCGTGATGCTGATCGGCTTCAACCTCGCGCCGGTCACGGCCACCACGTACTGGCCGACCGACCAGTGGACGGCGCTGCTCGTCATGCTGTTCACCGGTTTGGCCGTGGTGTGCCTGCGCGGTTTCTGGTCGCGCATCGCGATCTTCCTGGGCCTGGTCTTCGGCTACGCGCTCTCCTGGGTCCTCGACCAGATCTTCGGCAAGATCCACTCGCCGAACAGCGGCGGCAAGGCCGTCGACCACTGGCGCCTCGACCTGTCGGCCGTCGGCCAGGCGGACTGGTTCGGCCTGCCGACCTTCCACGCCCCGTCCTTCCAGTGGTCGGCGATCCTGGTGGCCCTGCCGGTCGTCATCGCGCTGATCGCGGAGAACGCGGGCCACGTCAAGGCCGTCGGCGAGATGACCGGCGACAACCTCGACGGCAAGCTCGGCACGGCCATCTCGGCGGACGGCGTCGGCTCGATGCTCTCCACGGCCGTCGGCGGCCCGCCCAACACCACGTACTCCGAGAACATCGGCGTGATGGCCGCGACCCGCGTCTACTCGACGGCGGCGTACTGGGCGGCGGCCGGATTCGCACTGCTCTTCGGCCTGTGCCCGAAGTTCGGCGCGATCGTCGCGGCGATCCCGGGCGGCGTGCTCGGCGGCATCACGGTCATCCTCTACGGCATGATCGGCCTGCTCGGCGCGCAGATCTGGATCAACGCCGGGGTCGACCTGCGCAACCCGCTGAACCTGGTCCCGACCGCCGCGGGCATCATCATCGGCATCGGCGACGTCTCCCTGAAGTTCACCGACACCTTCTCGCTGAGCGGCATCGCCCTCGGCACGATCGTCGTGATCACCGGCTATCACGCACTCCGGGCGATGGCCCCCGCGCACCTCAAGACGCAAACGCCGCTGCTCGACGAGGGCACGTCGTCGTACGACGAGGAGCGGGCCGCCGACAAGCCGGCCGGCGACAAGTAGTCACCCGCCCGCCCACCGGTCCACGCCTCAGTCCGCCAACTCGTACGCGTAGTCCGCCGTGAACGTCCCCGGCTCCCCCTTGCACCCGTCCGACTCTCCGGGCAGCTTCACCCACAGGTACGCGTCGATCCCGGCCTCGCCGGTCCGCAGCGTCGGGGGCCGGCCCAGGGTGCGGCCGTCGGGGTCGCACCACTCGCCGTCGGCCGGGGCGCCGTTGCCGTTGCGGCTCGTGTCGATGACGGCGCCCAGGCCGCTCGGCCCGCCCATCGCGGCGAGCACCTTGCGGGCGTACGCGATCTCGTCCGACGTCCGGTGGAAGTTGGAGACGTTGGTGAACACGCCGTCGGACGACGCGGCCGACGCGGCGCCCGCCGCGCGAAGGCGCCCGGCCTGGGTGCCGGGCGGGTTCCAGGCGGAGTGTCCGGCGTCGTAGTAGACGCGGGCGCGCGGGTTCGCGGACTTGAGGGCCCGGCCCGCGTGCGCCAACGCGGCGTAACGGTCGGCCTGTTGGCCCTTGGAGAGACACTCGGTCTGGGACAGCGCGTCCGGCTCCAGGATCACGATGACCTCGCGGGAGCCGAGTCCCCGCGCGAACCTCTCGATCCAGTCGGCGTACGCGTCCAGGTCGGGCGCCCCGCCCTCGGAGTGTCCGCCGCAGTCACGGTCGGGGACGGCGTAGGGCACGAGCACCGGCGCCTGTCCCGCGCGCGCCCCGGCCGAGGTGACCGCGCGCACCCGCGCGGTGATCGTGTCGGGCGCGTAGTCCGCGAACCAGACGGCGGCCGGGCGGCTCGCTATCCGGGACTCGATGAGCGGGCGGCGCGGGTCGGAGCGGTTGGCCCGCACCCAGTCGAGGACCTGGGAGTCGCCGTACCGGTACAGGCCGCTCGCGGCGGGCGGGGCGCTCGACGGCTTCGGCCGGGCGGGGGCCGTCTTCTTGGGCTTGGGCTTCGGCTTCGAACTCTTCGACGGTGAGGGTGTGTTGCTGGTCGTCGATGCGGTCGGCAGCGCGGGCAGTGGGCGCAGGCTGGGCGTCGCGCTGACGGTCGGGCGCGCCTCGTCGGCCTCGGCCCTGTCGCGGTCGAGGGCGGACATGAGGCCCGCTACGGTGCCGACCGCCACCACGGTCGAGGCCGCCGCGGCGAGCGCTCCGCGCACCGCCCTGCGGCGCCGCTCCGCCCGCCGTTCGGCCAGTCGCCGCGCGCGTAAGCCCGACACCGCACCCACCCTCCCCCTCCAGGTCCGCCGTTCCCTCGTTCTGGGGAAGCCCCCGGCCAGCCGACGTCCGCGCAAGGCTACGGCTGGGACGCTGCGTGCATGGCGCAGTTGGAGCGGTTCGCACAGGCCCGGATCCCCGCTCAAGGGGTCGACATCGTGATCGCACGGATGCGCGCGCTCGGCGCGGATCTGCCACCGCGCGACGGTGTGGCCGTCTTCAACCGGGTCTATCTCTCCGTCACGGAGGAGGTCGACCGGGCCATCGACGGTGGGCTCACCGGCGGCTTCCAGGACCGGGGAGCGGCGGTCACGCTGGACGTCCGGTTCGCCGAGCGCTATCTCGCGGCGGTCGACGCGGCGGCCCACGGCGCGCGCCCGCCCGCCTGCTGGCGGCCCCTGTTCCAGCTCCGCCGGCATCCCGGCGTACGCCCGTTGCAGTTCGCGCTCGCGGGCATCAATGCGCACATCGGGCACGACCTGGCGCTCGCCGTCGTGGACGCGTGTCGCACGCTGGGCTGCGAACCGGACGCCCTGGAGGATGAGTTCGAGCGCGTAGGCGACCTGCTCATCTCGCTGGAGGAGCGCATCCGTGAAGAGCTGATGCCGGGACCCGACCTGCTTCAGGTCGCCGACCCACTGACCCATCTGCTCGGCGCATGGAGCCTGGAGCGCGCCCGCGACGGCGCGTGGGGAGCGGCCCGCGCCCTGTGGGCACTGCGCGATCTGCCGTCCGTGGAGGCCGAGTTCGCGCACCGACTCGACGCGTCGGTGGGGCTGGTCGGCCGGATGCTGCTCACCCCTCTGCCCGACTGACTCTGCCGAATCCGACGGAACACCCGTACGGCGTCGGTACGTTGACACAGAGATCCACGTCGACACAGAGATCCACGCTGTCGAACAGACCCGGCGAGCAAAGGAGCACGCGCATGGCGACGACGACCCGACTCGGCCTCGGACTGCCCCAGATGAAGCAGTACGACCTCGGCAGGGACATCCCGGACGTGGCGCGCGCGGCGGAGGCCGTGGGCTACGACAGCCTGTGGGTCTTCGAGCGGATCCTGTACCCCGAGCCCGCCACCCAGGGCCTGTACGGGATCCCGGGCCTGCCCTGGCCGGATCAGTACCGCTCGGTCGCCGACCCGCTCGTCGCGCTCACCCTGGCGGCGTCCGCCACGTCCCGCGCGCGGCTCGGCACCAGCGTCCTCGTGGCGCCGCTGCACATCCCCTTCCAACTCGCCCGTTCCCTCGCCTCGTTGGACGCGGTGAGCGGGGGCCGCGTCGTCGCGGGGCTCGGCACGGGCTGGTCGCACGACGAGTACGCGGCGGCCGGCGTGGCGCCCTTCGAGCGGCGCGGCAAGGTGCTCGACGAGCTGATCGACGTGTGCCGCGCGGTGTGGGGCCCGGACCCGGTGTCGTACGAGGGTGAGCTGACGACGATCGCGCCGTCCGTGGTCGGCCCCAAGCCGGCCGGGCCGCTGCCGATCCTGCTCCCGGCGAACAGCCCGCGGGCGGCCCGCCGCATGGTCGACAAGGCGGACGGCTGGATGCCCGCGGCGATGGGGGCCGAGGGCCTCAAGCAGCAGTGGGCCGACCTCCAGGCACTCGCCGAGGAGCGCGGCCGCACCGCGCCCCTGCAGACCGTGCTGCGCGTCAACACGGTCCACACCCCCGAGCCGTACACCGGCGAGGACCGCAAACCGTTCCAGGGCAGCGTCGACCAGATCGTGGAGGACCTGGTCGCGCACGACGAGGTGGGCCTGGAGGAGATCCTGATCGAACTCCAGGGCCAGACCCGCGACGCGGAGGAGCTTAAGGACGTCGCGGCGGAGCTGTACGAGAAGGCGCGCGCCGCGGGCGTCTAGTCCTCCGGTCCCTCGGCCCCCCGGTCCCCTAGTCCTCCGGGAGCTCCACCGGCGCGATCTCGTCGAACACATCGCCCGGGCCGGGGTTCGACGCGTCCGTGCTGCCGCCCAGGTGGTGCATGACGCCCCACACCGCGTTCAGCGCGGTCTGCACGGCGCCCTCGGCCCACCCGGCCGTCCACGAGATGTCGTCACCGGCGAGGAAGATGCCCCGCCGGTCCTCGGGCAGCGTCTCCTGCATGAAGTGCGTGAACAGGCGGCGCTGGTAGCGGTAGTGGCCGGGCAGGTTCGCCTTGAACGCGCCCATGAAGTACGGCTCGTTCTCCCAGGACACGGTCACCGGGTTGCCGATGATGTGCTTGCGGATGTCGACCTTCGGATAGATCTCGCCGAGCGACTTCAGCATGACTTCGAGGCGCTCGTTCGCCGACAGCGGCAGCCACTTGAGGCTGTCGTCGCACCACGTGTAGGAGAGGCAGATCGTGGCGGGCTTGTCCGGCCCGTCGTCGAGCAGGTAGGTACCGCGCGTCATGCGGTCGGTGAGCGTCATCGACATGACGTCACGGCCGGTGTCCTCGTCCTTGTCGAGCCAGAACGGCCGGTCGACCGGCACGAACAGCTTGCTGGACTCCATGTAGTGCGTGCGCTCGATCGCCGTCCAGTGGTCGATCGGGAACAGCTCGTCGTCGCAGTCCACCTTGGACAGCAGCATCCAGGACTGCGCGGTGAAGATCGCCGTCTTGTACGTGCGGATGTCGCCGTCGGCGTCCGTGACGGTGATGTGGTTGCCGGCGGTGCGGGACAGCCGGGTCACGGCCGGGCGCGGCTTGCCGTCCACGTGCAGGGTGGACAGCGAGGTCCCCTGCGCCCAGTGCACGATCTTCTCCGGCTCGCGCTCCCACAGGCGCAGCGGCAGCTGCTGCGAGCCGCCCTCGATGCCGCGGTGGTGGTCGTCGGCCTCCGTGTAGACGACGCGCAGGATCTCCAGGATGGAGTTCGGGAAGTCCGTGTCCCAACCGCCCGTACCGAAGCCGACCTGGCCGAAGATCTCCCGGTGCCGGAAGGACTTGAACGCCTCGGACTCGCACAGGAACCCGTAGAAGGTCTGGTTGTCGAGCTTCTCGACGAGCTTGCCCCAGATCTCGCGGATGCGCGGCACGTCGCGCTCGCGCATCGCCTGGTTCATGTCGGAGAAGTCGGCGCCCTCGTCGAGGCACTTGTTCCACGCCTCGGCGACGTCCCGGTACACCTGCGGCAGATCGGCGATCGTCTCGGCGTAGTGGGACTCGCCCTTGAGGTCGACGACGGTCGAAGGCGTGGCCTCCGAGAGGGGGTTGGGGAACGCCCTCGTCTTCAGGTCGACCATGTCGATGTAGTGCTGCAGCGCCGTGGACGACGGCGGGAAGCGCATCGCGCCCATCTCGGCGGTCAGCTCCGAGGCCCCCGCCGGGGTGCCCTCGAAGCCGACCGTACGCAGCCGGCCGCCGATCTGGTCGGCCTCGTACACGACGGGCTTGAGGCCCATCTTCATCAGCTCGTACGCGGCGACGATGCCGGACAGGCCGCCGCCGATGATCGCGACCTCGGTGCCGTGCTCGGTCGCGGGTATCTGGCCGAGGCCGGCCGGGTGGGCGAGGAAGTCGTCGTACGCGTACGGGAAGTCCGGCCCGAACATCGTGATGGGCGGCTGGCCCTCGGTGTGCTGGGCGGCGGTGGGCACCGTGGACGTCATGGGGTACGGACTCCTTGCGGGTACTGAAGTGCTGGGCAGGAAGCGGGAGTTGAGGCGGCTGCGGCCGGGCCTCAGGAGGCGAGCGAGCCGTAAAGTCCCGGGCGGCGGTCGCTCAGATACGGGTTGGCGGCGCGGGAGGCGGCGAGGAAGTCGGGGTCTGCGTCGGCGAGCACGAGCTCCTCGCCACGCCCCGCGCGGGCGCGGGCCACCCCGTCGGGTCCGGCGAGCGTGGAGAGTCCGACGAACTCGAACTCCCCTTCCGCGCCGACCCGGTTGACGTACGCGACGTACATCTGGTTCTCGAAGGCACGCACCGGCACGACCGATTCGGCGACGAACTGGAAGGGGTGCATCTGCGCCGTCGGCACGAGCAGCAGGTCGGTGCCGGCGAGGGCGTGCGCCCGTACGTTCTCCGGGAACTCGACGTCGTAGCAGATCATGAGGCCGACCCGCAGACCGTTCACCTCGGCCTGCACGACCGGCTGCTCCCCGGGCGTGAACTGCTCGCGTTCGAAGCAGCCGAAGAGGTGTGTCTTGCGGTAGTTGGCGAGGCGGGCGCCTTCGGCGGAGATCAGCTGTACGGAGTTGTAGACGGCGTCGCCCGCGCGCTCCGGGTAGCCGTAGGCGACGGCGAGGCCGTGCCGGTGCGCGATCTCGGCGATCGCGTCGGCCGCGTCCCCGTCGGCGGGCTCGGCGAGCCGGGCCACGTCGTCACCGATCGCGTACCCGGTCAGGAACATCTCCGAGGTCACGAGGACCCCGGCGCCCGCGGCGGCGGCCCGGCCCGCGGCGGCGTCGAGAACCTTGAGGTTCGCGGCGGTCGAGCCGGGGTGTCCTGAACTCTGGAACAGGGCGGTACGCATGCGTGTCCTCAACCGGTACGGGGCAGGGTTTGGGGTCACATAGAGTCTGCGGTCGCCCGTCGCCCCGGACAAGAAGCACCTGTTGCACGCTGCCGAGCTGTTCGTTGCGTGATTTTCCCGCTGAACGGCGATTCGTTGCGCGAGGGCCGTAGATCTCGCTCAGGCCTCGCTACGCGGGCGATCCCGACGTGAAGCGCCGCATCAGCGGCGACAGCACCAGCACCGATTTCGTCCGCTCGACGAACGGCTCCCCCGCGATCCGCTCCAGGACCCGCTCGAAGTGCCGCATGTCGGAGGCGAAGACCTGCACGATCGCGTCCGCCTCACCGGTGACGGTGGAGGCGGACGCGACCTCGGGATAGCGCTCCAGGCCCCGCCGGATCGACTCCGGCGAGGTGTTGGAGCGACAGTAGATCTCGATGAACCCCTCGGTCTCCCAGCCCAGGGCGGCCGGGTCAACGCGCACCGTGAACCCGGTGATCGCGCCGGTGGCCCGCAGCCGGTCCACGCGGCGCTTCACGGCGGGCGCGGACAGGCCCACCATCTGGCCGATGTCCGCGTAGGAGCGGCGGGCGTCCTCGGCGAGGGCGTGCACGATGCGTTCGTCGAGATCGTTCAGCAAGGCAGGAGGTTCACTTTTCTGCGTCTACGAGGCCCGTGTCCGGGGCGGCCAGGCGGGAGCGGCGCATCCCGTAACTGAAGTAGAACACGAGACCGACGGCCATCCAGACACCGAAGACGATCCAGGTGATAGCGGACAGGCTGCCCATCATCCAGATGCAGAACGCGAAGCCGGCGATCGGCAGGACCGGCGACAGCGGCACGCGGAACGTGCGCTTCATGTCGGGCCGGGTCCGGCGCAACACGATCACGGCGATGTTGACCAGGGCGAACGCGAAGAGCGTGCCGATGCTGGTGGCGTCGGCGAGCTGGCCGAGCGGAATCGCCGCGGCGAGGATGCCGCAGAACAGGGACACGATGATCGTGTTGGCGCGCGGCGCCCCGGTCTTCGGGTGCACCTTGGCGAACACCTTGGGCACGAGGCCGTCGCGGGACATCGCGAACAGCACGCGGGTCTGCCCGTAGAGCACGGTGAGCACGACGGACGCGATGGCGATGACGGCGCCGGCGGCGAGCACCGTGCCCCAGAAGGGCTGCCCCGTGACGTCCTTCATGATCGCGGCGAGCGTCGCCTCGGAGTCGGTGAAGTGCGTCCAGGGGCGGGCGCCGACGGCGACGGCGGCCACGAGGACGTACAGCGCGGTGACGATGATCAGCGACAGCATGATGGCGCGCGGCAGGTCGCGCTGCGGGTTCTTCGCCTCCTCACCGGCGGTGGAGGCGGCGTCGAAGCCGATGTACGAGAAGAAGAGCGTGGCACCGGCGGCGCTCACGCCCGCCATGCCGAGCGGCATGAAGTTCTCGTAGTTGCCGGACTTGAAGCCCATGAAGCCGATGACGCAGAAGAGGATCAGGGCCGCGATCTTCACGGCGACCATGATGGTGTTGGCCCGCGCGGACTCCTTGGCGCCGCCCAGCAGGAACACCATGGCGAGCAGCACCACGATGAGCGCGGGCAGGTTGAAGATCCCGCCGTCACCGGGCGGCGCGGACAGGGCGGCCGGGATGGTGACGCCTATCGTCCCGTCGAGCAGCTCGTTGAGGTACTCGCCCCAGCCGACGGCGACCGCGGCGACCGAGACCCCGTACTCCAGGACCAGACACCAGCCGCACACCCAGGCGAGAAGTTCGCCCATCGTTGCGTACGCATACGAGTAGGAGGAGCCGGCGACCGGGATGGTGCCGGCCAGTTCGGCGTACGAGAGCGCCGAGAAGAGCGCGGTGAGACCGGCGATCACGAAGGACAGCGTGACGGCGGGACCGGCCTTCGGGACGGCCTCACCGAGCACCACGAAGATGCCGGTGCCGAGCGTGGCGCCGATGCTGATCATGGTCAGCTGCCAGAGGCCGAGGGAGCGCCGCAGCGATCCGCCTTCGCCCTGGCCGCCCTCCGCGACCAGCAGATCCACCGGTTTGCGCCGCATGAGGCGGGCGCCGAACCCGGCGGGCGCGGGGGCGGCTTGCGGGGTGCGCGGGGGTGCGCCGTGGTCGAGCACGGACTGGCTCCTTGATCGCTGCCGGGTGAGGTTGACCGCAGCGAGGGGACGCGGCGGAGCACACCCGTCGGACGGGTCCCGCCGAGCAGGCCGAACCCCGCCACGCAACGTACAGCGGATGACTCTAGAGGAGTTCTGTTCCCAGGAGTAATGCAGCAACCTTGCGCAGTCGCGCATGATCGTTGCGCTACCGCCCCGGACGCGGACGATCGTTGCGCGGTCCGTTTGGTCCGTTGCGCCCGGGTGTGTTTGGTTCGGTCTCCCCATGAGGCGAAAACGACGAACCCCGCGCCCCTCCGAAGAGGAACGCGGGGTTCGCGATGCTTCGTGCTGCTCTAGCTCCAGCTGGCGTGCAGCGGCTTGCCCTCGGCGTAGCCGGCGGCGGACTGGATGCCGACGGTCGCCCGCTCCTCGAACTCGGCGAGCGAGTTGGCACCGGCGTACGTGCAGGAGGAGCGGACACCCGCGATGACCGAGTCGATCAGGTCCTCGACGCCCGGGCGCTCCGGGTCGAGGAACATCCGCGAGGTGGAGATGCCCTCCTCGAAGAGCGCCTTGCGGGCACGGTCGTACGCGGACTCGTCGCTCGTCCGGTTCTTCACGGCGCGGGCCGAGGCCATGCCGAAGGACTCCTTGTAGGCGCGGCCCTTGGCGTCGTGCTGCAGGTCGCCCGGGGACTCGTACGTGCCCGCGAACCACGAACCGATCATGACGTTGGACGCACCGGCGGCGAGCGCCATGGCGACGTCGCGCGGGTGCCGCACGCCACCGTCGGCCCACACGTGCTTGCCGTACTTCTTGGCCTCGGCGGCGCACTCCAGGACGGCGGAGAACTGCGGACGGCCGACGCCGGTCATCATGCGCGTGGTGCACATGGCGCCGGGTCCGACACCGACCTTGATGATGTCGGCGCCGGCCTCGATCAGGTCCTTGACGCCCTCGGCGGCCACGATGTTGCCCGCGACGATCGGCACCTGCGGGTCGAGCGCACGGACCTTCTTGATCGCCTCGATCATCGACTCCTGGTGGCCGTGGGCCGTGTCGATGACGAGCGTGTCGGCGCCGGCGTCGAGCAGCTGCTTGGCCTTGCCCGCCACGTCGCCGTTGATGCCGACGGCGGCGGCGATGCGCAGCTTGCCGTTGGCGTCGGTGGCCGGGGTGTAGAGGGTCGCGCGCAGGGCGCCGGTGCGCGTCAGGATGCCGGCGAGGCGGCCTTCCTTGTCGACGGCCGGGGCGTAGCGGCGGTTGGCGCCGTCCAGCTTGTTGAAGGCGTCGCGCGGGTCGATGTCCGCGTCGAGCAGCAGCAGGTCCTTGGACATGACCTCGGACAGCTGCGTGAAGCGGTCGACGCCGGTCAGGTCCTGGTCGGTGACGACACCGACGGGCCGCTGCTCGTCGTCGACGACGACACCGGCGTTGTGCGCGCGCTTGTTGAGCAGCGCCAGGGCGTCCGCGACGGTCTGCGTCGGCGCGAGGACGATCGGGGTGTCGAGCACCAGGTGGCGCGTCTTGACCCAGGAGATGACCTCGGTGACGACCTCGATCGGAATGTCCTGCGGAATGACAACGAGGCCACCGCGGCGGGCGACGGTCTCGGCCATACGACGCCCGGCGATCGCGGTCATGTTGGCGACGACCAGCGGGATCGTGGTGCCCGTGCCGTCCGGCGACGAAAGATCGACGGCCTGCCGGGAGCCGACCGCGCTCCGGCTCGGCACCATGAAGACGTCGTCGTACGTCAGGTCGTACGCGGGCTTGATGTCATTGAGGAAACGCACGTGCGGACATCCCAGTCGGTAGAAGGGGGCCCCAGAAGTCTGCTCCCGGAGCACAAAGCACGTACTTCATTTTCCCATGTATCCCGAAGTCGAGTCTCCGGGCCGAACATCCCAAGGTCAGAGCTGTTCCTTGGACGATCCTCCGAGTTCCACGCGGATCTGCGCGGCCGAGGCCTGTGCGAACACCTCACGGGCGGTCTCCCACTGGCCGGGCTGCCGCTCGGCGAACCCGGCCCACCCGGTCACGACAACGACGAGCGGCGCGCCCTCGGGGGCGTCGGGCAGCTGCCCCGGATCGCCGAGGGCGTCGGCGAGGGCGTCCCAGTTCCGCCCGAACCACGACGGCAGGTCGAGCGCGGCGGCGCACCGGTCCATGAACCCGTCCTTGTCGACGACGCCCTGAAGATCAATCCGCCGCACACCCACCGAAGCCTCCCCAATTTAAGCCCCGCAGGGGGCACCTCCCAGCGTTAGCTGGGGGAGATTGAGGCGCGGGGCCCGGGGCAGAGCCCCGCGACGCCAACCCCGCCTCCGGCCTCACACACCATCCGGATCGGCCCGCTGCAACGCCGGCTTAGGTGCAGACCCGGCCGCCAGCAAGAAATCAGCCGCAGCCGTGTCCGTGACCAGACTGGTCACAAGCCCCGACCGCAACACCGCATCAATGGCGGCAGCCTTCCGCTGGCCACCCGCGATCGCGACGACTTCCGGTATCCGCCGGAGGCGATCCGCCTCGACGGTGATGCACCGCTCCCCGAGGTCACGCCCGACCCGCCGCCCCTGCGCGTCGAACAGGTGCGCAGACATCTCCGCCGCGACCCCCAGGGACGCATAGTGCGCGCGCTCCTCGTCGCTCAGCATGTCGTGCACGGTCGAGATGCCCGGCTCCCAGGAGCCGATGGACACGCACGCGACGGTGACCTTGTCGAAGTACTCGAAGGCGCGGGCGATCCCCGTCTGGTTGCGCAGCGCCCCCGCCGTCGCCGCGTCCGGCAGCAGCATCGGCGCGTAGATCGGGTGCGCGTCGCCACCCGACACCTGCGCCGCACGCCGCACGGCCTCCACGGAGCCGCGCTCCGCGGTCCCCGCGTCGTACACGCCCGTCAACTGCACCACGGTGCACGGCGGAAGCCGGTCGAGGGCGGCCGCCATGTGGATGGTGGAGCGGCCCCACGCGAGGCCGAGCACATCGCCCTCGGTGACCAGCTCGCCGAGCAGATCGGCGGCGACCTCCCCGAGGTTCTCCGGGTCGGGCGACTCGTCGATCTCCGCGGGCGACTCGACGACGACCGCGTGGCGCAGGCCGTAACGGGCCCGCAGCGCGTCGGAGCGCTCGGCGTCCAGCTCGGCAGGGACTCGGATCTCGATGCGTACGAGATCCCGCTCGAGGGCGGTCTCGAGGACCCGTGCCACCTTGAAGCGGCTCACGCCGAACTCCTCGGCGATCTGGATCTTGGACTTGCCCTCGAGGTAGAAGCGACGGGCCATGGCCGCCGCCTGCACCAGCTCCGCGGGTCCCATCCGCAGGGCCGCCCGTCCCGCCGATGATGCGGACACGGCGTTCTCCTCACTTCTCTTACGTCACGAAACTTCTCTTAAGTCATGAGATCGACTGCTGCTCACGAATCGGCTCACGAACCAGCTCAGGAACCGCCTGCTGTTCACAACCTGGATACGCCGTTCATCCTTGCAGATCCGACGCGGTTGATCAGCCCCGATGGACGCCGTTCACGTACCGGTGGCTCAGTGGTCGCACGCCCAGGCCGCGGACGCTGTAGCGCCTTCCGCCTGGGTGCGCAGTGCACGTACCGCCTCCGCCGGGTCCTTCGCCCCGTAGACGGCCGAACCGGCTACGAAGACGTCGGCGCCCGCCTCGGCGCACCGCTCGATCGTCGCGGCGGACACTCCGCCGTCGACCTGCAGCCACAGCTCCAGACCGTGCTTCCCGATCAGCTCACGGGTGCGGCGGATCTTGGGCAGCATGATGTCCAGGAACGCCTGCCCGCCGAATCCCGGCTCAACCGTCATGATCAGCAGCATGTCGAGCTCGGGGAGCAGATCCTCGTACGGCTCGATCGGCGTCGCCGGCTTCAGAGCCATCGAGGCGCGGGCGCCCTTGGCGCGGATCTCACGCGCGAGCCGGACGGGGGCGGCGGCCGCCTCCGCGTGGAAGGTGACGGACCCGGCACCCGCTTCGACGTACTGAGGGGCCCAGCGATCGGGGTCCTCGATCATCAGATGGCAGTCCAGCGGGGTGTCCGTCGCCCGCGCCAGCGACTCTACGACCGGAACCCCGAGGGTCAGGTTCGGGACGAAGTGGTTGTCCATGACGTCGACATGGAGCCAATCGGCGCCTTCGGCGGCCTTTGCCTCGTCGGCAAGGCGGGCGAAGTCCGCGGACAGGATGCTGGGGTTGATCTGCACGGCCATGACCCAAGCGTGCCATGCCCGGCGCCGGTTGCCCGCCTCGGTCCGGACCAAGCCCCCAGACCGATACCGAGCCGTGCCCGCCCGTGCCATTCTGGGCGGCTCGCAGCGGGGGCCGGCGATCGGTCCCCGGGAGTACCGCGCACGACGCAGCGGGGGACGCCATGGCGGACGTACGGAGCACGGTGAGCACGGCGCCCGGGCGCCGTGGTGTCGCGTGGCTGGTGTGCGGGCGGCGCAGCAAGTGGCTGATGCTGCTTCTGTGGCTGGTGATCATCGTCGGCACCGCGCCGCTCGCCCAGAAACTCACCGACGCACAGGACAACGACGCGCAGTCCTGGCTGCCGGGCTCCGCCGAGTCCACCCAAGTCCTCGACATCTCCAAGGACTTCAGGCCGGAGACCATCCCCGCCGTGGTGATCTACGCGCGCGAGGGCGGGCTCACCGTCGCGGACCGCGCCCGGATCGCCAAGGACGTCGCCCAGATCAAGCAACTGAGCGCGCACGGGGTACGGGGCACGGAGACCCGCGGCCCCGTCTTCGACAAGCGGCCCGGCCCGTCGGCGGCCCAGGTCTACGTCCCGGTCACGATGGACGCCACGGGCTTCGAGCGGATCACCCCCGCCGTTGACTCCATCCGCGACGCGACCAGCACGTCCGTGGGCGACCTGAAGATCCACATCACGGGTCCCGGCGGCACGTCGGCGGACTTCTCCGAGGCCTTCTCGGGCATCGACTCGACGCTGCTGCTCTCGGCGCTCGGCATCGTCATCGTCATCCTGCTGTTCACGTACCGCAGCCCGTCCCTGCTGCTCGTACCGGTACTGAGCGTGGTGGCGGCGCTCTTCACCGCGCAGGCGCTGATCTATCTCCTCGCGGAGAACGCGGGGCTCACCGTGAACGGGCAGAGCGCGGGCATCCTCACCGTCCTCGTGTTCGGCGCGGGGACGGACTACGCGCTGCTGCTCGTCGCCCGATACAGGGAAGAGCTGCGCCGCCATGAGGACCGGCACGAGGCGATGGCGCTCGCCCTGCACCGGGCGGGCCCGGCGGTCCTGGCCTCCGGCGCGACCGTGGTGCTCAGCATGCTGATGCTGCTCACTGCCGAGATGAACTCGACGCGGGGGCTCGGCCCGGTCGCCGCGATCGGGGTCGCCGTCGCCCTGCTCGCGATGCTGACCCTGTTCCCCGCCCTGCTCGTGATCTTCGGCCGCTGGATCTTCTGGCCGCTGATCCCGCACATGGGCAGCGCGGAACCCACCGAGCGCGGCGTGTGGGCGCGCACCGGACAGCGGATCGCGCGCCGCCCGCGCCTGATCTGGATCGCGACCGCCGCGGCACTCGCGCTGCTCTCCCTCGGCCTGATCCAACTCAAGGCGGAGGGCATCAGCAACGCCGACTCGTTCACCGACAAACCCGACTCGATCGTGGGCCAGGAAGTCTCGGCGGAGTACTTCCCCGCGGGCGCCGGCGACCCGCTCGTCATCGTCGCGAACCAGGGGCAGGGCCTGGAGGTGCGCCGCGCCGTCGCCGCGACGGACGGCGTCGTACGCGGCAGCATCGGCGTACCCCCGAACACGAAACGCGCGGCCGACGGCCAAGTCCTGTTCGAGGCGACGACGACCGCGCCCGCCGACAGCCAGGCCGCCAAGGACACGGTGGACCGGGTGCGCGAAGCGGTGCACGCGGTGGACGGGGCGGACGCCAAGGTGGGCGGCGGCACGGCGGCGCTGCTCGACATGGACCGGGCGACGGCGCACGACAACAAGCTGGTGATCCCACTCGTCCTGGTGGTCGTCCTGCTGATCCTGTGCCTGCTGCTACGGGCCCTGGTGGCACCCCTGTTGCTGATCGGGACGGTCGTCCTGTCCTTCGCGGCGGCCCTCGGCATCAGCGCGCTCGCCTTCCGCCACCTCTTCGACTACGCGGGCGAATCGACGGACTTCCCGCTCTTCGTCTTCGTGTTCCTGGTGGCGCTCGGCATCGACTACAACATCTTCCTCACGACCCGCATCCGTGAGGAGGCCGCGCGCCAGGGCACACGCCCCGGCGTCGTCACGGGCCTGGCCGCGACCGGCGCGGTGATCACGTCGGCGGGCCTGGTCCTCGCGGGCACCTTCGCGGCCCTCGGCACGCTCCCCATGGTCGCCTTCGCCGAAATCGGCTTCGCGGTGGCGATCGGCGTCCTCCTGGACACGTTCGTCGTCAGGTCCGTCCTGGTGACAGCCCTGTTCCTGGACGTGGGCCCAAAGGTCTGGTGGCCCAACAAGCTGGCAAAAACGCACACTCCTCCAGAAGCGAAGTGAGCACATCAGCGCAAGGTGACCACATCAAGCCCCTGCGGCGATTGAGCAGCGGGGCCCGGGGCAGAGCCCCGCGACCCCAGCCCCGCACGACCGCAACAAGACCTACGCGATACGCCGAATCAACGCCAAATACATCGCATCGGTCCCATGCAGATGCGGCCAGAGCTGCACATCCGGCCCTTCCCCGAGCCCCGGCACACCTTCCAACAGAGGCCGCGCATCAATGAGTTCGGCCCCGCCGACCCCCTTCAACACGTCCTCGACGACCGCCCGCGTCTCCGCGAGATGCGGCGAGCACGTCGCGTACCCCACGACACCCCCCACCCGCACGGACTCGAGCGCCTTGCGCAGCAACCCCCGCTGCAGCGGAGCGAACCCCTCCAGGTCCTCGGGCCGCCGCCGCCACCGCGCCTCCGGGCGCCGCCGCAGCGCGCCAAGTCCGGTGCAGGGCACGTCCATCAGGATCCGGTCGAACGTCCCGGGCCCCCACGGCGGCCGCGTCCCGTCCGCGGCGATCACCTGGTACGGCCCCGGGTTCCCGGCCAGCGCCTTCGCGACGAGCCCGGCCCGGTGCGGCTGCTTCTCCGACGCGAGCAGCGTCGCGCCGCGCTCGGCGGCGAGCCCGGCGAGCATGGCCGCCTTGCCGCCGGGGCCCGCGCAACCGTCGAGCCACTTCTCGTCACGGCCCTCGACCGGAGCGTTCGCAAGCGCAAGAGCCACCAGCTGGCTGCCCTCGTCCTGCACACCGGCCCGCCCCGACTTCACGATGTCGAACGAGCCGGGTTCGCCACCCTCGGCGAGCCGCACGGCATACGGCGACCAGCGTCCCGGAAGCGCCGACTCCTCGCCCACCTCGGCGAGTACGGCCTCGGCCGTGGTCCGCCCAGGGCGCGCCACGAGCGTGACCTCGGGCCGCTCGTTGTCGGCCTCCAGCAGGTCCTCGATCCCGGCACGGCCGCCGCCCAGCGAGTCCCACAAGGCGGAGACGACCCATCGCGGGTGCGAATGCACCACGGCCAGATGGTCGTCGGGGTCCTCGTCGTACGGCGGCGCGACCCGCTCGACCCACGCGTCGAGATCGTGCTGCGAGACCTTCCGCAGCACGGCGTTGACGAACTTGGCCCGCCCGTCACCGAGCACGACGCGCGCCAGCTCGACCGACGCGGACACGGCGGCGTGCGTCGGGATCCGGGTCCCGAGCAGCTGATGCACGCCGAGGTTCAAGACGTCCAGAACCGGCGGATCGACCTCGCGCAGCGGCCGGTCGATACAGGCCGCCACGATCGCGTCGTACGTCCCCTGCCTGCGCAGCGTCCCGTACACGAGCTCGGTCGCGAGCGCGGCGTCGCGCCCGTCGAAGTCGCCCTTCTCGCGGGCCTTGCGCAGCAGCGGCGGCAGCACGAGGTTCGCGTACGCGTCCCGCTCGTCCACCGCGCGCAACGCCTCGAAGGCGAGGATGCGCACGGGGTCCTTCTTGGGACGACGGTGGGGCTTGCCGGGCTTACGAGGGGGCCGGCCGGGCTGGTCGCTCAAAGGTGCTCCGCTGCTGGGATCGTACGGGCGCTACGCACGGGTCGTACGCCGGGATGAACCCTCCCAGGGTACGACCCGGCGCCGACAGCGGTCCTCGTGGGCCCGTCCGGCCCGGGCCCCCGCCCCGGCGTCAGCCCAGGGTCTCGCCCTCGGCGATCCGGGTGCCCCGCGCCCAGTCCGCCGCGGCCATCGGCTTCTTGCCCTGCGCCTGCACCCAGAGCAGCTCGACGGCGTGCGAACCGGTGCCTACGTAGAGGTTCTTCTTGCCGGCGCTGATCTCGCCCGGCGCCAGGTCGGTCCGGTCGGGCGCCAGGACGGCCGTGCGCACCTTGAGCCGCTCGCCGCGGAACTCGGTCCAGGCACCCGGCGCGGGCGTGCAGCCACGGACGACCCGGTCGACCCGCAGGGCCGGCGCGCTCCAGTCGATACGGGCGTCCTCCACGGTGATCTTCGGCGCGAGGGTGACGCCGTCGGCGGGCTGCGGCACGGCCTCGATCGTGCCGTCCTCGATCCCGTCCATCGTCGCGGAGAGCAGCCCGGCGCCCGCGAACGCGAGCCGGGTCAGCAGGTCGCCGCTGGTGTCGGTGGCACGGACCGCCTCGGTCACCGTCCCGTACACGGGCCCGGAGTCGAGCCCCTCCTCGATGAGGAACGTGGACGCGCCGGTGATCTCGTCACCCGCCATCACCGCGTGCTGCACGGGCGCGGCGCCCCGCCACGCGGGCAGCAGCGAGAAGTGCAGATTGACCCAGCCGTGGGCGGGCACGTCCAGCGCGATCTTCGGGAGCAGCGCCCCGTACGCGACGACCGGGCAGCAGTCGGGAGCGATCTCCCGCAGCCTCGCCAGAAACTCCTCGTCGCGCGGCTTGGCCGGCTTGAGCACCTCGATGCCGGCCTCCTCGGCCCGCTCGGCGACCGGGCTCGCGACCAGTCGACGGCCGCGCCCCGCCGGTGCGTCGGGCCGGGTGACGACCGCGGCGACCTCATGCCGGTCGGAGGCGATCAGGGCGTCCAGGGCGGGAACGGCGACCTCGGGGGTGCCTGCGAAGACGAGCTTCATCGTTGGCGTACAGCCTCTCGGGGCAGGGTCACGGGCAGCGCACCAGTCTATGGGCGCCGCGTGGCGGGCGCGCACGGGGCGCACGCCGTGACGTGCGCCCCTCGCATATGCGGATGCGCCCGAACAGCGTGACCCCTCACCGGATGGCGCGTTGGTCAAGAAAGAGTTGACCAGTCAATGGGCCGCAATCGGTCATCCGTCATCGTTCACCTGGCTTCGTCGGTGTCGTGTGACGCGAGCGTGGCCCGATCCTTTTTTTATCGCCGGTTCGAGAGGCTTGTTCATGGCCGACCACGCAACCCACGACGCCCAGGCACGGGCCAGCCTGCATCTTCTTGTGCGCGACATCGAGCGGGTCCGCCGTCAGGTGGACGCACTGCGCACCCTCACCGCACAGCTGGGCAACGTCTACCGCCCGCGCCGCTCAGGCCCCTCCGCGGGGTTCGTCGTCTACGGGAGGGCGCCCGCCCCCACCGTCCGTCTCGCCCAGGAACTGCGCGACAGCGTCGAGACGTTGGTCACCGCGGCCGTGGACTTCGACCGTTCGCTGGGCTTCTCCTGGGACGCGGTGGGCTCCGCGCTCGGCGTCACCAAGCAGGCGGTCCACCGCAGGTACGGGGCGCGCAGGGCGGCCACCCAGGCGGCGGCCGAGGCCGAGCGCGGAGCGGAGGTCCCGGCGTCGCCGACGCCCACCGTGCCGTCCCCGGCGGGGGCCACGCGTCCCGCCGTGCCGATGGGAGCGGGCCCGCTGTCGGCGGTTCCCGCCGCCCGCGCGCTGCCCACCCAGCCGACCGCGAGCACCACGGGCCTGCGGGACGAGACGCGCCCCAGCGCCTTCCCCGGCCCGCGCCACGGCTGAGCCGCGGCGCCACATGCCGCTGCCTCCCCGTACGCCAGGTCGCGTACTGGGAGGCAGCGGCATGTGACCGCGACTTCGGTCGTGCCGCGCGACGGGAGCGCACGGGCGCCGAGCGCCGCGCCGCTCACCCGATGTCGAGCGGATCCACCCTGACCCGTACGGGCTCGCCCGCCCCCCGCGCCATCCGCGCCGCCTGCGCCTGCTTCAGGGCACGCGCAAGCACGGAGCCACTGCCCGGCGGCACCCGCACCAGCACCCGCTCCCACTGCTCCCCGGCCGGCGGCCCTCCGCCCCGCCGCCCGCCACCCGGTATCGCCTCGGGCACCGGCACGGGCCCCAACACCTCGGCGTCTCCCGGAAGTTCCACGGCCCCCATGAATCCGGCGACCGCCTCCGCCGTCCCCGTGACCGCCGCCATCCGGGACACGGGCGGAAATCCGAGCTCGGCCCGATCCGCGAGCTCCCGCACCGCGTGCCCCGCGGGGTCCCACCGCACCAGCGCCTGCACGGGCCGCAACGTGGGCTCGGCGACCACGACCACGGCGCCGCCCACCTCCTGCGGCCGCACCAGCGCGGACGCCGCGATCCACCGCCGCAGCGCCTCCTCCCCCGCCCTCAGGTCGGCCCGCCCCAGCATCGCCCACCCGTCGAGCAGCAGCGCCGCCGCGTACCCGCCCTCGGCAACCGGCTCGGCCCCCGGCGTACTCACGACGAGCGCGGGCGTCCCCGGAACCGTGTCGAGCACCTGCTCACGTCCCGACGTCCGCACCGGCACGGTGGAGAAAGCCCGCCCCAACTCCTCGGCGGTGCGCCGCGCCCCGACGACCTGCGCCCGCAACCGCGTACCCCCGCACTCGGCGCACTGCCAGCGCCCTTCCTCGCGCCCGCACCACCCGCACGCGAGCACCCCGGTCGCCTCCCGCGCCTCCAACGGCCCGGCGCACTGCCGGCACCGGGCAGGCTCACGACACCGCTGACACGCGAGCCGCGGCACGTATCCCCGCCTCGGCACCTGCACCAGCACGGGCCCGTCGCGCAACGCGGTCCGCGCCACCTCCCACGCGAGGCTCGGCAACCGGGCGGCCCGCGCCGCCTCGTCGCGCGCGACGTCCCGGTCCCCCACGGTGCGTACGAGCGGAGCGACCCGTCGTACGACGTCCCGCGGCGCGCTCACGGCGGCGGCCCAGCCACTGCGCACCAGCTGGGCGGCCTCGACCGTGCAGCTCCAACTCCCCAGCAGGAACGCGCACTTGTCGCGCGTGGCCCGCAGTTCCAGGACCTCCCGCACATGCGGGAAAGGCGCGTGATCGTCGCTGTGGTGCTGGTCCCCGTCCTCCCACACGACGACAAGTCCCAGATCCCGTACGGGGGCGAACATGGCCGCCCGCGTCCCGACGACGGCCCGCACGGCCCCCCGCCGCACGGCGAGCCACTCGGAATACCGCCGCTGCTGCCCGGCGTCGGCCGTCAGCAGGGCATGCTGCCCCTCCCCCAACTCCTCCCGCAGCGCGGCATCGACTCGCGCCGCGAGCCGCACGGTCGGCACGACGACGAGGGCCCCCCGTCCCGAGGCGAGCGTCGCCCGCACGGCCCGAGCGATCTCGTCGGCCCACTCGGGCCCGGGCAGCGCGGTCCACACGGCGCGCGGCGCGCCGCCCGCGGACAGCGAGGCCAGGAAGTCGGCGCCGCGCTCGTACCGCGCCCAGGAACCCGCCTCCGGAGCCGCCGGGGGCGCGGGCGGAGCAGCGAACTCCCGGGCCTCGGCCTTGGCATGGCGCGGCGGGATCGCGAGCTGCAGCACATCGGCGAGGCTCCCCGCATACCGGTCGGCGACGGCCCGGGTCAGTCCGAGCAGCTCCGCGTCGAGCACGGGCTCGGGCGACACGACCTGCGCGAGCGCGGCCAGCGGGCCCTGGTATTCGGCCTCGGCCACCCGCTCGACCAGAAACCCGTCAATCAGCCCACCCCCCTCACGCCGCCCGTCGCGCACATTCCGGTTCCCCGCCCCGAACCGCACCCGGACCCGCACACCCGGCTGCGCGGCGGCGTCCAGGTCCTTCGGCACCGCGTACTCGAAGTACCGGTCGAGATGCAGCACCCCCTTGTCCACGAGCACCCGCGCCACCGGCAACTCCTCGGCCAACGGCGCCCCCCGCCACGTCCGCGGCTTCGCCTTCGGCACTTTGGCAGCCCGCACGCTCTCCCGGATCAACGCAAGCTGCTCCGGCTCCCCGCCCTCGTCGCCCCTGTCGTTCTCGCTGCTCACACGTGCATTCCTACCAGAGGGGACTGACACCGGGGCGGCCCCGGAGCGGCCCGGAAACGCCGAAGGGCCCGGCCCTCCCGAAGGAGAACCGGGCCCCACGGACCGATCAGTGGCTCAAGGCCCACCGGTCACTGGCTCAGGGCCTACAGACCCGCGGCCTTGCGCAGCGCGTCGACGCGGTCGGTCTTCTCCCACGTGAAGTCGGGCAGCGCGCGCCCGAAGTGGCCGTACGCGGCCGTCTGGGAGTAGATCGGACGCAGCAGGTCGAGGTCGCGGATGATCGCGGCCGGGCGGAGGTCGAAGACCTCGGAGATCGCGGCCTCGATCTTGTCCGTGTCGATCGTCGCCGTACCGAAGGTCTCCACGAAGAGACCGACCGGCTCGGCCTTGCCGATCGCGTACGCGACCTGGACCTCGCAGCGCGAGGCGAGACCCGAGGCCACCACGTTCTTGGCGACCCAGCGCATCGCGTACGCGGCCGAGCGGTCGACCTTGGACGGGTCCTTGCCGGAGAAGGCGCCGCCACCGTGACGGGCGTAGCCGCCGTAGGTGTCGATGATGATCTTGCGGCCGGTCAGACCGGCGTCGCCCATCGGGCCGCCGATCTCGAAGCGTCCGGTCGGGTTGACCAGCAGGCGGTAGTTCTCGGTCTCCAGCTTGATGCCGTCGTCGAGCAGCGCCTTCAGCTCCGGCTCCACCACGAACTCGCGGATGTCGGGGGCGAGCAGCGAGTCCAGGTCGATGTCGCTCGCGTGCTGCGAGGAGACCACGACCGTGTCCAGACGGACCGCCTTGTCGCCGTCGTACTCGATGGTGACCTGGGTCTTGCCGTCGGGGCGCAGGTAGGGGATCGTCCCGTTCTTGCGCACCTCGGAGAGGCGGCGCGAGAGGCGGTGCGCGAGGTGGATCGGGAGCGGCATGAGCTCCGGCGTCTCGTCGCACGCGTAGCCGAACATCAGGCCCTGGTCGCCCGCGCCCTGCTTGTCGAGCTCGTCCTCATCGCCCTCGACACGCTTCTCGTACGCCGTGTCGACACCCTGCGCGATGTCGGGCGACTGCGAGCCGATGGAGACCGAGACGCCGCAGGACGCGCCGTCGAAGCCCTTCTTCGACGAGTCGTAGCCGATCTCGAGGATCTTGTCGCGCACGAGCTGCGCGATCGGCGCGTAAGCCTTGGTGGTCACCTCGCCGGCGACGTGCACGAGGCCAGTGGTGATCAGCGTCTCGACGGCGACGCGGGACGAGGGGTCCTCGCGGAGCAGCGCATCGAGAATGGTGTCGCTGATCTGGTCAGCGATCTTGTCGGGGTGACCCTCGGTCACGGACTCCGAGGTGAACAGGCGACGGGACACAACGCTCCCTGTGGTTGCAGCGGCTGCTGGCTGATCATTTGACGGTTGGTGCGGGGGGCTGCGCCCGGCACCGTCCGGGAACAGTTTATCGGTCGTACTCGGCCGCCGGGTCACGTGTCTCGCCCACTGGGAGTGCTGTGACCTGCGACACCGCATTCTGCGATACGACGATCGGTCTTCGGAAGGGTACTGCTCGCCCGAAATTGGCGTGTTTTCGGGCTTTCCATGCGTCAGAAGTGCCGGATGTGAATTTCACGCACCGGTGCGGTTCCGCGCGTGTTACACAAAGATTCAGCCGTC
This sequence comes from Streptomyces sp. UC4497, assembly GCF_054871485.1. NCBI lineage: Bacteria > Bacillati > Actinomycetota > Actinomycetes > Kitasatosporales > Streptomycetaceae > Streptomyces > Streptomyces sp. UC4497. Next base: position 102,783 of record NZ_JBTYHB010000002.1, read on the forward strand.
CGTCGCAGGCGCGAAGCGGCGCGCCGCCTCGTCCCAGATGCGGTCGGCGAGCGCTTCCTTCGGGCCGTGGGGGACCGGCGTCTCGTGCCCGTCGGCGCCCAGGATCACGGCCTCGTTCTCCTCGGAGCCGAAGGTCTTGCGCTCCCCCACCTCGTTGACGACGAGCAGGTCACAGCCCTTGCGGGCGAGCTTGGCGCGGCCGTTCGCGAGGACGTCGTCGGTCTCCGCGGCGAAGCCGACGACGATCTGTCCCGGTCGGGCCCGGTCGGCGGACAGCTCGGCGAGGATGTCCGGGTTGCGCACGAGGACGATCGGCGCAGGCTCCTCGCCGTCCTTCTTCTTGATCTTCCCGGTGGCGTACGCCTCGGGGCGGAAGTCGGCGACGGCCGCGGCCATGACGACCGCGTCGGCGTCGGCGGCCGCCTTGAGGGCCGCCTCGCGCAGCTGAACGGCCGTTCCTACATGGATGACGTCGACGCCCGCCGGATCCGGCAGGTCCGCGTTCGCCGAGAGCAGCGTGACGCGGGCGCCGCGCGCCGCGGCCGTGCGGGCGAGCGCGTACCCCTGCTTTCCGGAGGAGCGGTTGCCGAGGAAGCGGACCGGGTCGAGGGGCTCGCGGGTGCCGCCGGCACTGACGACGACGTGGCGGCCGGCGAGGTCCTGCGGGGCGTCGCCGCGCGCGAGCACCCGGCGGGCGTACTCGAAGATCTCCGTCGGGTCGGGGAAGCGGCCCTTGCCGGTGTCGACGCCCGTGAGGCGGCCGACGGCCGGCTCGATGACGAGGGCGCCGCGGCGGCGCAGCGTGGCGACGTTCTCCTGGGTGGCCGGGTGCTCCCACATCTCGGTGTGCATCGCGGGGGCGAACACGACCGGACATCGGGCGGTGAGGAGGGTATTCGTCAGGAGGTCGTCGGCGAGCCCGTGGGCCGCCTTGGCGAGCATGTCGGCGGTGGCCGGCGCGACGATCACGAGGTCCGCGTGCTGGCCGATGCGCACGTGCGGCACCTCGTGGACCGAGTCCCAGACCTCCGTCGAGACGGGGTTGCCGGAGAGTGCCGACCAGGTCGCGGCGCCGACGAAGTGCAGCGCCGATTCGGTCGGCACGACGCGCACGTCGTGGCCGGACTCCGTCAGCCGACGCAGCAGCTCACACGCCTTGTAGGCGGCGATTCCGCCGCTGACCCCCAGAACGACCTTCGGCTTCGACGACACCGGTTCTCCCCTGACTCGAACACGTACGAACGAAAAGACGTACGACTCCATGACACACCACAGGCCCGACAGCTGCGCTGCCGGGCCTGAAGTACCGAATCTACGAGCTTTACTGCGCGGGGCCCTCGATGGCCTCGGACGTCAGCAGACCCGCGTTGATCTCACGAAGAGCGATCGAGAGCGGCTTCTCGTGGACGTGCGTGTCCACCAGCGGGCCGACGTACTCGAGCAGGCCCTCACCGAGCTGCGAGTAGTACGCGTTGATCTGACGCGCGCGCTTGGCGGCGTAGATGACCAGGCTGTACTTCGAGTCGGTGGCCTCGAGGAGCTCATCAATCGGCGGGTTGATGATGCCCTCGGGCGCGGTGATGGTAGAGGACACTCTCTGCCTTCCGATGGGGTTAAAGATCAAAGAACTTTCATCAAGGCTAGCAGCTCACGGGCCACACCCTCGACGGAGGTATTGACAAGTGTGGTGTCGAACTCCGACTCGGCGGCGAGCTCCACCTTGGCGGCCCCGAGACGGCGCTCGATGACCTCCGGCGCCTCCGTACCGCGCCCGGTGAGCCGGCGGACCAGCTCTTCCCAGCTCGGAGGGGCCAGAAAGACCAGCTGCGCCTCGGGCATCGATTCCCGGACCAGGCGAGCACCCTGGAGGTCGATCTCGAGCAGCACCGGCTCCCCCGCCTCCAGGCGGTCGAGCACGGCCCGGCGCGGGGTGCCGTACCGGTTCCCCGCGAACTCGGCCCACTCGAGGAGCTCACCGTTGGCGATCAGCTTGTCCATTTCCTCGTCGGTGACGAAGAAATACTGGACACCGTGCTGCTCGCCGGGGCGCGGCTTGCGGGTCGTGGCCGACACCGAGAGCCAGACCTCGGGGTGTTCCTTGCGCATATGGGCGACAACCGTGCTCTTGCCGACCCCCGAGGGGCCGGAGAGCACGGTCAGCCGCGGACGTTCACTCATGCAGCGATTATTCCAGTTGTTCCGGAGTGCCCGGACCAGCCCCGGGAATCACCCCGGGGCGGGCTCGGCCGCTCAGGCTCCGGTGCTGCCGAACTCGCGCTCCAGGGAGGCGATCTGGTTGGAACCGAGACCGCGCACCCGGCGGGATTCGGAGATCCCGAGCCGCTCCATGATCTGCTTGGCGCGGACCTTGCCCACGCCCGGCAGGGACTCGAGGAGGGCGGAGACCTTCATCTTGCCGATGACGTCGTTCTCCTGGCCCTGCTTGATGACCTCGTGGAGGGAGGCGCCGGAGTGCTTGAGTCGATTCTTGACCTCGGCCCGCTCCCGGCGAGCCGCGGCGGCCTTTTCGAGCGCGGCTGCGCGCTGTTCAGGGGTAAGGGGCGGAAGAGCCACGCCTACGTCACCTCGGATGTCGAACTGTCGGATACGGACCGGTGAGGAACCTAGTCGCCCCACACCTGGTGAGCAACGAACAACCCGCTGGCGTGCAGTTGACCGTTGACTCTCGACGGAGACTAGCGGGCATGGCCGCCAGAGTCAGCGAGAACAGACGAAAAGTCCTGGTCAGCCTCTGTCGAGCCGTACATTCTGGACAAATCGACCGCTAAACAGGACAGGATTCGGACGCAAAACCCAAGGTCGGCACGGAGTGCCACCCCTAAACATCTCGCGTCAGGCCCCCGCGACGGCCTCGCGCACCTCGTCCGCGAACCGCACGGAGGCGTCCCGAAGGGCGGCGACCGAGGGCCCCTCCTTGAGAACTCCGCGGCTCACATTCGGTACGACATTGCGCACGGCGGAGCCGAACACGGACGGGAGATCGGCCGCCGTGGCACCCTGCGCCCCGATGCCGGGGGCGAGGAGCGGGCCGTTGATGTCGAGCTCGTAGGAGGACAGATCGCCGAGCGTCGCGCCGACCACGGCTCCGAAGGAGCCCATGGGGTCCTCCCCCGCGTTCTCCTCGGCGAGGTGCGCGAGCATCGTCGCCCCTACGTTGCGCCCGTCGGCACGGACCGCGTGCTGGACCTCGCCGCCCTCGGGGTTCGAGGTGAGCGCGAGCACGAAGAGGCCCGCTCCGGACTCGCGCGCCAGGTCGACGGCCGGCTTCAGGGACCCGTATCCCAGGTACGGCGAGACCGTCAGGGCGTCCACGAACAGCGGGGAGTCCTTGCGCAGGTAGGTCTCCGCGTACGCGGCCATGGTGGAGCCGATGTCGCCGCGCTTGGCGTCCATGACGACGAGGGTCCCGGCGGCGCGCAGGTCCGCCACGGCCCGCTCCAGGACCGCGACGCCCCGCGAGCCGAACCGCTCGAAGAAGGCCATCTGCGGCTTCACCACGGCCACCGTGTCGGCCAGCGCCTCGACGCACGCGCGCGTGAAGGTCTCCAGGCCCGCGATGTCGTCGTTCAGGCCCCAGGAGGACAGCAGGGCGGCGTGCGGGTCGATGCCGACGCACAGCGGACCGCGCTCGTCCATGACGCGGCGCAGGCGCGCGCCGAAGGGCTCCATGACAGTCATGCGGAAGCCTTCTTCCTGACATCGGCGCCGATCGCGTCGGCGAGCGTGGCGTACGGGGAGTCGTTCAGGCGGGCGGCGAGGCCCTTGTGGATCGCGCGGGCGTAGCAGGGGCCTTCGTAGATGAAGGCCGAGTAGCCCTGGATGAGCGTGGCACCGGCGAGGATGCGCTGCCAGGCGTCCTCGGCGTTCTCGATGCCGCCCACCCCGATGAGGGTGAGATCGTCGCCCACGCGCGCGTACAGGCGCCTCAGTACCTCCAGGGAGCGCTCCTTGAGGGGCGCGCCGGACAGGCCGCCGGTCTCGTTCACGACGTCGCCCTTGGTGGCGAGGCCCTCGCGGGTGATCGTCGTGTTCGTGGCGATGATGCCGTCGAGGCCGAGCTCCACGGCCAGGTCGGCGACCGCGTCGACGTCCTCGTCGGCGAGGTCGGGCGCGATCTTCACGAGGAGCGGGACGCGGCGCGACTTCACGGTGCGGTCCGCCGCCTCGCGCACGGCGGTGAGCAGCGGCCGCAGCGCCTCGGTGGCCTGGAGGTTGCGCAGCCCCGGCGTGTTCGGCGAGGAGACGTTCACGACGAGGTAGTCGGCGAACGCGGCGAGCCGCTCGGTCGACTTCACGTAGTCGGCGGCGGCCTCGGCCTCCGGCACGACCTTGGTCTTGCCGATGTTCACGCCGACCGTGGTCTTGAAGACCGGGTTGCGGGAGGCCAGGCGGGCCGCCACGGCCAGCGAACCCTCGTTGTTGAAGCCCATGCGGTTGATGAGCGCGCGGTCCTGCACGAGGCGGAACAGGCGCTTCTTGGGGTTGCCCGGCTGGGCCTCGCCGGTCACGGTGCCGATCTCGACGTGGTCGAAGCCCAGCATCGACATGCCGTCGATCGCGATGGCGTTCTTGTCGAAGCCGGCGGCCAGGCCGAAGGGGCCGTGCATACGCAGGCCCAGGGCTTCCGTACGCAGCTCCTTGTAGCGCGGCGCGAGATACGCGGCTACGAAGGTGCGCAGAACGGGCGTGCGGGCCGCGAGACGGATCCAGCGGAAGGCCAGGTAGTGGGCCTTCTCGGGGTCCATGCGCTTGAAGACGAGGTTGAAGAACAGCTTGTACATGCCTGAAGTCCTATAGGTCTTCATGAGGCGGTGGCCTCATGAAGAGGGGGACACCGTTGTGGTGTCCCCCTCTTGGGCTGCTGGATCCTTAGTCGCGGGCCGCCGTCAGGTGCTCCGCGTGTTCCTGCAGTGAGCGCACGCCCACGTCTCCGTGGCCGAGCGCCTCGATGCCCTGGACGGCCGCGGCGAGCGCCTGGACCGTGGTCAGGCACGGCACGGAGCGGGAGACCGCCGCCGTACGGATGTCGTAGCCGTCGAGGCGGCCGCCGGTGCCGTACGGGGTGTTGACGATCAGGTCGACGTCGCCGTCGTGGATCAGCTGGACGATCGTCTTCTCGCCGTTCGGGCCCTCGCCCTCGGACTGCTTGCGCACGACCGTGGCGTTGATGCCGTTGCGCTTGAGGACCTCGGCGGTGCCGGACGTGGCCAGCAGCTCGAAGCCGTGGGCGACCAGCTCGCGCGCCGGGAAGATCATCGAGCGCTTGTCGCGGTTGGCGACGGAGATGAACGCCCGGCCCTTCGTCGGCAGCGGACCGTAGGCGCCCGCCTGCGACTTGGCGTACGCCGTGCCGAAGACGGAGTCGATGCCCATGACCTCGCCGGTGGAGCGCATCTCCGGGCCGAGGACCGTGTCGACGCCGCGGCCGTGGATGTCGCGGAAGCGCGACCACGGCATGACGGCCTCCTTGACGGAGATCGGCGCGTCCATCGGCAGCGTGCCGCCGTCGCCGGTCTTCGGGAGCAGGCCCTCGGCGCGCAGCTCGGCGACGGTGGCGCCCAGCGAGATGCGGGCGGCGGCCTTCGCAAGCGGCACCGCGGTCGCCTTCGAGGTGAAGGGGACCGTGCGGGAGGCGCGCGGGTTGGCCTCGAGGACGTAGAGGATGTCCCCGGCCATGGCGAACTGGATGTTGATGAGTCCGCGCACGCCGACGCCCTTGGCGATGCCCTCCGTAGAGGCGCGCAGGCGCTTGATGTCGTAGCCGCCGAGGGTGATCGGGGGCAGGGCGCACGCCGAGTCGCCGGAGTGGATGCCGGCCTCCTCGATGTGCTCCATGACACCGCCGAGGTAGAGCTCCTCGCCGTCGTACAGGGCGTCGACATCGATCTCGATCGCGTCGTCGAGGAAGCGGTCGACGAGGACCGGCCGCGAGGGGCTGATCTCCGTCGACTCCTCGATGTACGAGGAGAGGCGCTCCTCGTCGTAGACGATCTCCATGCCGCGGCCGCCGAGCACGTACGACGGGCGGACGAGGACCGGGTAGCCGATCTCGTCGGCGATCGTCTTCGCCTCCGCGAACGTCGTGGCGGTGCCGTGCTTCGGGGCCGGGAGGCCCGCCTCGGCGAGCACGCGGCCGAAGGCGCCGCGGTCCTCGGCGGCGTGGATCGCCTCCGGGGGCGTGCCGACGACGGGCACGCCGTTGTCCTTGAGCGCCTGCGCGAGGCCCAGCGGGGTCTGGCCGCCGAGCTGCACGATGACGCCCGCGATCGGGCCCGCGAGCGACTCCGCGTGGACGATCTCCAGGACGTCCTCGAGGGTCAGCGGCTCGAAGTAGAGGCGGTCGGACGTGTCGTAGTCCGTGGAGACCGTCTCCGGGTTGCAGTTGACCATCACGGTCTCGTAGCCGGCGTCGCTGAGCGCGAAGGAGGCGTGGACGCAGGAGTAGTCGAACTCGATGCCCTGGCCGATGCGGTTCGGGCCGGAGCCGAGGATGATCACGGCGGGCTTCTCGCGCGGCGCGACCTCGCTCTCCTCGTCGTACGAGGAGTAGAAGTACGGCGTCTTGGCGGCGAACTCGGCGGCGCAGGTGTCGACCGTCTTGTAGACCGGGCGGACGCCGAGGGCGTGCCTGACCTCGCGGACGACGTCCTGGCGCAGGCCGCGGATCTCGGCGATCTGCTGGTCGGAGAAGCCGTGGCGCTTGGCCTCCGCGATCAGCTCGCGCGTCAGCTCGGGGGCGGCCGCGAGCTCGTCGGCGACCTCCTTGATGAGGAAGAGCTGGTCCACGAACCACGGGTCGATCTTCGTGTAGTCGAAGATCTCCTGGGGCGTGGCGCCGGCGCGGATCGCCTCCATGACGGTGTTGATACGACCGTCGGTCGGGCGGACGGCCTCTTCGAGGAGGGCGGTCTTGTCGCCGGTCTCGCCGACGAAGGTGAACTGCGAGCCCGCCTTCTCCAGCGAGCGCAGCGCCTTCTGGAACGCCTCGGTGAAGTTGCGGCCGATGGCCATGGCCTCGCCGACCGACTTCATGGTCGTGGTCAGCGTGGAGTCGGCGCTCGGGAACTTCTCGAAGGCGAAGCGCGGAGCCTTCACGACCACGTAGTCGAGCGTCGGCTCGAAGGAGGCCGGCGTCTTCTCGGTGATGTCGTTCGGGATCTCGTCCAGCGTGTAGCCGACGGCCAGCTTGGCGGCGATCTTCGCGATCGGGAAGCCAGTGGCCTTGGAGGCGAGGGCGGACGAGCGGGAGACGCGCGGGTTCATCTCGATGACGATGACGCGGCCGTCTTCGGGGTTGATCGCGAACTGGATGTTGCAGCCGCCGGTGTCGACGCCGACCTCGCGGATGATCGCGATGCCGATGTCGCGCAGCCGCTGGTACTCGCGGTCGGTGAGGGTCATCGACGGGGCGACGGTGATCGAGTCACCGGTGTGCACGCCCATCGGGTCGAAGTTCTCGATGGAGCAGACGACCACGACGTTGTCGTTCTTGTCGCGCATCAGCTCCAGCTCGTACTCCTTCCAGCCGAGGATGGACTCCTCCAGGAGCACCTCGGTGGTCGGCGAGAGCGTGAGGCCCTGGCCCGCGATGCGGCGCAGCTCCTCCTCGTCGTGCGCGAAGCCGGAGCCCGCGCCGCCCATCGTGAAGGAGGGGCGGACGACGACGGGGTAGCCGCCGAGCTCCTCGACGCCCTTCATGACGTCGTCCATGGAGTGGCAGATGTACGAGCGGGCGGACTCGCCGTGGCCGATCTTCTTCTTGACCTCTTCCACGACCTCCTTGAAGAGGTCGCGGTCCTCGCCCTTGTTGATCGCCTCGACGTTGGCGCCGATCAGCTCGACGCCGTACTTCTCGAGGACGCCCTGGTCGTGCATGGAGATCGCGGTGTTGAGCGCGGTCTGGCCGCCGAGGGTGGGCAGGAGCGCGTCGGGGCGCTCCTTGGCGATGATCTTCTCGACGAACTCGGGGGTGATCGGCTCGACGTACGTGGCGTCGGCGATCTCCGGGTCGGTCATGATCGTCGCCGGGTTGGAGTTGACCAGGATGACCCGCAGGCCCTCCTTCTTCAGCACCCGGCAGGCCTGGGTGCCGGAGTAGTCGAACTCCGCGGCCTGGCCGATGACGATCGGGCCCGAGCCGATGACGAGTACGGACTTCAGGTCGTTGCGCTTAGGCACGGGCGGACTCCATCAGAGACACGAAGCGGTCGAACAGGTACGCGGCGTCGTGCGGACCGGCCGCCGCTTCGGGGTGGTACTGGACGGAGAAGCCCGGCTGGTCGAGCAGCTGGAGCCCCTCCACGACGTTGTCGTTGAGGCACACGTGGGAGACCTCGGCGCGGCCGAACTTGGTGTCGCTCACCTTGTCCAGCGGCGCGTCCACGGCGAAGCCGTGGTTGTGGGCGGTGACCTCGACCTTGCCGGTCGTGCGGTCCTGCACCGGCTGGTTGATGCCGCGGTGGCCGTACTTCAGCTTGAACGTGCCGAAGCCGAGGGCGCGCCCCAGGATCTGGTTGCCGAAGCAGATGCCGAACAGCGGCGTCTTCCGCTCCAGCACGGCGGTCATCAGCGCGACCGGGCCCTCGGCGGTGGCCGGGTCGCCCGGGCCGTTGGAGAAGAACACGCCGTCGGGGTTCACGGCGTACACGTCCTCGGGCGTCGCGGTGGCCGGCAGCACGTGCACCTCGATGCCGCGCTCGGCCATGCGGTGCGGGGTCATGCCCTTGATGCCGAGGTCGACGGCGGCGACGGTGAACTTCTTCTCACCGATGGCCTCGACGACGTACGCCTCCTTGGTGGCGACCTCTTCGTAGAGGGAGGCGCCCTTCATCTGGGGCTGCGCCTGGACCTTGGCGACGAGCTCGGCGTCGGCCGGGAGCGTCTCGCCGGAGAAGATGCCGGAGCGCATGGAGCCGCTCTCGCGCAGGTGCCGGGTGAGGGCGCGGGTGTCGATGCCGGAGATGCCGACGATGTCCTGCGCGACCAGCTCGTCGTCCAGGCTGCGCTTGGCGCGCCAGTTGGACGGCACGCGCGCGGGGTCGCGCACGACGTAGCCGGAGACCCAGATGCGCTTCGACTCGTCGTCCTCGTCGTTCCAGCCCGTGTTGCCGATCTGCGGGGCGGTCGCGACCACGATCTGGCGGTCGTACGACGGGTCGGTGAGGGTCTCCTGGTAGCCGGTCATGCCGGTGGAGAACACGGCCTCGCCGAAGGTCTCCCCCACGGCCCCGTAGGCGCGGCCGCGGAACACCCGGCCGTCCTCCAGGACGAGCACGGCGGGAACCTTCGCAGTTCCCCTGGTGGAGGTGGTCATCGTGCGGTGCCTTCCGTCGTGACGTGCGTGGTGTTCTTGTCGATCATGTTGTTGATTTCGGTGACCCACTCCGCCTGCTCGGCGGCGTGGTCGGAGCGGAATCCGGAGTCGATCAGCTTGTCGCCGTGCGCCCAGGTGACGATCAGCAGCCCGCCCTCCGTGAGGACCTTGCCGGCGATGCCCTTGTCGAGCCGGGCCTCGCGCAGCGCGTCCGCGGGGACGAAGAAGTCCGTCGCTCCGGGGCGTACGGCGGTCAGACCCTCGTCGGTGAGCGTCAGCTCCACGCGGCTGCGGGTGCCGAGACCGTGCGCCACGATGCGGTCGAGCCACTGCCCGGCGCTGGTGGAGCCGTGGTACCGGCCGCTCAGCTCCAGTTTCGCCGGGCCCTGCTCCGACGGCGCGTCGGGCAGCGGCGGCAGGTCGCCCTGCAGGGTGCCGCGCCACTTCCAGCCCTGGCGCATCAGCCAGTAGACGAGCGCGATGAAGAGCAGCAGTCCGACGATCCAGCCGATCCGGTTCGGCCAGTCGGTGACCTCCGCCGACTTCTGTTCGGCGGCGAGGACGGCGAGTGGTTGCAGAGGTGTCACGCGAGCTTCCCGTCGGCGAGGGTGGCCTTGCCCCGCAGCCAGGTGTGGGTGACGCGCCCCGGCAGCTCACGGCCCTCGTACGGGGTGTTGCGGCTGCGGGAGGCGAAGCCCGCGGGGTCCACGTCACCACGGTAGTCGGCGTCGACGAGAACCAGGTTCGCGGGCTCACCTGCCGAGACGGGACGTCCATGGCCGTGGGCCTGCCCGATCTCGGCGGGCTTCACGGACATCCGGTCGGCGACCCCGGCCCAGCTGAGCAGGCCCGTCTCGACCATCGTCTGCTGGACCACGCTGAGCGCGGTCTCCAGGCCGACCATGCCCATGGCGGCGGCGGCCCACTCGCAGTCCTTGTCCTCGTGCGGGTGCGGGGCGTGGTCGGTGGCGACGATGTCGATCGTGCCGTCGGCCAGCGCCTCGCGCAGCGCCATGACGTCCTTCTCGGTACGCAGCGGCGGGTTGACCTTGTAGACCGGGTTGTACGAGCGCACCATCTCGTCGGTGAGCAGGAGGTGGTGCGGGGTGACCTCGGCGGTGACGTCGATGCCGCGGGACTTGGCCCAGCGGATGATCTCGACGGATCCTGCGGTCGACAGGTGGCAGATGTGCACGCGGGAGCCGACGTGCTCGGCGAGAAGGACATCCCGGGCGATGATCGATTCTTCGGCCACCGCGGGCCAGCCGCCGAGGCCGAGCTCGGCGGAGACGGTGCCCTCGTTCATCTGGGCGCCCTCGGTGAGGCGGGGCTCCTGCGCGTGCTGCGCGACGACGCCGCCGAAGGCCTTCACGTACTCCAGGGCGCGGCGCATGATCACGGCGTCGTGGACGCACTTGCCGTCGTCGGAGAAGACGGTGACGCCGGCGGCGGACTCGTGCATGGCGCCCAGCTCGGCGAGCTTGACGCCCTCCAGGCCGACGGTGACGGCGCCGATGGGCTGCACGTCGCAGTAGCCGTGCTCCTGGCCGAGCCGGTAGACCTGCTCGACGACGCCGGCGGTGTCGGCGACCGGGAACGTGTTGGCCATGGCGAACACGTTCGTGTAGCCACCGGAGGCGGCGGCCTGCGTGCCGGTCAGGACGGTCTCGGAGTCCTCGCGGCCGGGCTCGCGCAGGTGGGTGTGGAGGTCGACGAGGCCCGGCAGGAGCACCTTGCCCTCGGCCTCGACGACGGTGTCGACACCCTCGCTGGAGATCCCGGTGCCGACCTCGGCGATCACGCCGCCGTCGATCAGCACGTCCTGCGGCTCGCCGCCGAGCACCTTCGCACCACGGATAAGGGTCTTGCTCATGGTTACTTCGTCTCCTCGGTGGTGGTGGGGCGGGTGTGGCTGACGGCGGGCTCGTTGCCGCCGAGAAGCAGGTAGAGAACGGCCATCCGCGTGTGCACGCCGTTGGCGACCTGCTCGATGACCGTGCAGCGGTCGGAGTCGGCGACCTCGGCGGTGATCTCCATGCCGCGGACCATCGGGCCCGGGTGCATCACGATGGAGTGCTCGGGCATCCGCGCCATGCGGTCGCCGTCGAGCCCGTAGCGGCGGGAGTACTCGCGCTCGGTCGGGAAGAACGCGGCGTTCATCCGCTCCCGCTGCACGCGCAGCATCATCACCGCGTCGGACTTGGTGAGCGTGGAGTCCAGGTCGTACGACACCTCGCACGGCCAGGTCTCGACGCCGACCGGCACCAGGGTGGGCGGCGCGACGAGGGTGACCTCGGCACCGAGCGTGTGCAGCAGGTCGACGTTCGAACGGGCGACACGGCTGTGCAGCACGTCGCCGACGATCGTGACGCGCTTGCCGTCGAGGCCCTGGCCGATGCCGGCGTCGGGGCCGATGAGGCGGCGGCGCATCGTGAAGGCGTCGAGCAGCGCCTGCGTGGGGTGCTGGTGGGTGCCGTCACCGGCGTTGATGACGGGGGCGTCGATCCAGCCGGAGGTCGCGAGCCGGTACGGGGCGCCGGACGCGCCGTGCCGGATGACGACGGCGTCGACGCCCATGGCCTCGAGAGTCTGGGCGGTGTCCTTGAGGGACTCCCCCTTGGAGACGCTCGACCCCTTGGCGGCGAAGTTGATGACGTCGGCGGACAGGCGCTTCTCGGCGGCCTCGAACGAGATCCGCGTACGCGTCGAGTCCTCGAAGAACAGGTTGCAGATGGTCCGGCCGCGCAGCGCGGGCAGCTTCTTGATGGGCCGGTCGGCGACGCGCGCCATCTCCTCGGCGGTGTCGAGGATGTGCACGGCATCGTCGCGGGAGAGGTCGGCGGCCGAGATGAGGTGTCGCATCATCTGGGGTGCTCCGTAAGGCAGTTCAGGAGATTCAGGACATACGGGCGCGCGAGGGCACACCTGTCGGGCCGTACGCGGGCGCGCGCACGGCAGGAAGGGGTGCTACTGCTCGGCCGCCTGGGCGTCCGGCTTGGCACCGAGCAGCACGGCGTCGCGGCCGTCCTCCTCGGCGAGCTGGACCTTGACCGTCTCCCGCAGCGACGTGGGGAGGTTCTTGCCGACGTAGTCGGCACGGATGGGGAGTTCGCGGTGGCCGCGGTCGACGAGGACGGCGAGCTGCACGGCACGCGGGCGCCCGATGTCGTTCAGGGCGTCGAGGGCGGCGCGGATGGTGCGGCCGGAGAAGAGCACGTCGTCGACGAGGACGACGAGGCGGCCGTCGATGCCGTCACCCGGGATCTCGGTGCGGGCGAGCGCGCGCGGCGGGTGCATGCGCAGGTCGTCGCGGTACATCGTGATGTCGAGCGAGCCGACGGGGATGGCGCGGCCGGTGATCTCTTCGAGCTTCTCGGCCAGGCGGCGGGCGAGGAAGACGCCTCGCGTGGGAATGCCCAGGAGAACCACGTCCTCGGCGCCCTTGGCGCGCTCGACGATCTCATGGGCGATACGGGTCAGTACCCGCGCGATGTCAGGGCCTTCGAGTACCGGCCGGGCATCGGACTGCTGCGTGTCCATACGAAACGGACCCCCTTCTCCGCCTCACGGGACGGACCTTAAAGGACGTCGGATTTGCGTCGTCAACACTACCAGCCTCCACAACATCGCTGATCACCCGCCTGGAGGTGCGAGAGCGCGGAATTCACGAGAAGGTCGGTACGGACCATTCGGCTTGACGCGGCCAAGTAACGCTGCGTAACCTCACAGTGAGTTACAGCCACGCGGCGCAGCCGCTTAGTGATGCAGTGTCCGGGGAGCTATATGTCCAGCGAATACGCCAAACAGCTCGGGGCGAAGCTCCGCGCGATCCGTACCCAGCAGGGCCTTTCCCTCCACGGTGTCGAGGAGAAGTCCCAGGGACGCTGGAAGGCGGTCGTGGTGGGGTCGTACGAGCGCGGCGACCGTGCCGTGACCGTGCAGCGTCTCGCCGAACTGGCGGACTTCTACGGCGTGCCGGTGCAGGAACTGTTGCCGGGCACCACCCCGGGTGGCGCCGCCGAGCCGCCGCCGAAGCTGCGCCTCGACCTGGAGCGTCTGGCCCACGTGCCGCCGGAGAAGGCGGGCCCGCTGCAGCGTTACGCCGCCACGATCCAGTCGCAGCGCGGTGACTACAACGGCAAGGTGCTGTCGATCCGCCAGGACGACCTGCGCACCCTCGCCGTCATCTACGACCAGTCGCCCTCGGTCCTGACCGAGCAGCTGATCAGCTGGGGCGTGCTCGACGCGGACGCGCGTCGCGCGGTGGCGCACGACGACGTCTGATTCGGCCAGGAGCCGCAGAAACGTCACAGCCCTGAGGGGGCGGAGCGATTGGGCTCCGTCCCCTCAGGCGTTTCCGGGACCGGGTTCGCTCCCTTAAGCAGGTGTAGCCCGGCCCGGTTCGTTCCCTCAGGTCCGGAACAGGCGCCCGATCACCTCGGGCAGCAGGCGCGCGCTCAGCCTCGGCGGGAGCTCCTGGAGTACCGCGAGCACGGGCGCCATCCGTTCCGGCAGCCGGCCGCCCTCGCCCACCCCGGCGAGCGCGAGCGCGATCTCGACCTCCTCCGAGGTCAGCGCGTCCGGATCCAGCGTGGCCGCGGCCTCGACGACCTCGGGATCCACCCGAACGGGCCCCAGCTCACGGGCCCGTTCCACCGCTTTCTCCAGCTCGGCAAGCAACATCCGCGCCGTCTCCTGTTGCGCGACCGCCGCGGTCACCGTCAGATGCAGCGTGGCCGGCGAGGACCCGAACGCCGGCTGCGGCTGCAGATACCAGCCGCTCCCCCGCAGCTCGTCCGCCACCACGAAGACATCGATGTCCGGGTCGTCGGAGGCCACCGCGATCAGGGACGCCTCGGGCCGCGCGGCGAGCCGCAGACCACCGATCCGTTCGACACCGTCAGCGAGCGCGCGGGTCGTCCGGTGTACGCGCGTCGACAGCACCGCGTAACCTTCGGCGCCGACGCGCTCCGTCACCGCCCAGGCCGCCGCGAGGGGCCCGGCCGACTTGGTGCCCTGGAGCGTGGAGTTGACCACGGGGTAGCCGGGCCAGGCGGCGTGCGCGAACCAGCCGTGGCGGCGCAGCCCCGCGTCGCGGAACAGGAGCAGCGAGGCGCCCTTCGCCGTGTACGCGTATTTGTGCAGGTCGACGGAGAGCGACGTCACGCCGGGGACGGTCAGGTCGAACTCCGGGACGGCCGGTACGTCCTCCCCCTGTCGCGCGGCATGCCGCAGATGCCCCAGGTACCACCCGCCGATGCACGCGTCGACGTGGCACAGCACCCCGCGCCGCTCCGCCTCGCGCGCCACCTCGACGACCGAATCGATGACCCCGTGCGCGTACGAGGGGGCGGAGACGACGACCAGGGCGGTGCGGTCGGAGATCGCCGCGGCCATGTCGGCCGGGCGCACCTTGAAGGTGTCCGGGTCGACGGGGACGCTCACCACGCGCAGGCCGAAGAGCTCGGCGGCCTTGTGGAAGGCGGCGTGCGCCGTCTCCGGCAGCACGAGTTCGGGCTCGGTCACCCCGCGCTCCTTGCGGGCGTACTGACGCGCGGTCAGGACGGCGAGCAGGCAGCTCTCGGTGCCGCCGCTGGTGAACGTGCCGGCGCTGCCGCCGAGCAGTGCGGTGCCGCGCCGCACCAGGTCGTTCTCCAGCTCCACGACGCTCGGGAACGCCGTCATGTCGAGCCCGTTGACCCCGGCGAAGGCGGCCTGCGCGGCGTTCGCGAGTTCGTCGAGGCCTTCGAGCCCGGAGTCGTAGACGTACGCCATGGTGCGCCCGCCGTGCACGGGCAGGTCGCCCGCGCGCAGTGCGGTCAGCCGCGCCAGGATCGGGTCGTCGGTCGTCATGCGGACTCCTCGTCTCGCTGGGTGGGCTCTGGGTGCTCGCCCGGCGCGAAGGACTCGTCGAAGTCGGTTCGCAGGCGGAGCAGTTCGGACTCGGTGAGGCGGTACCTGGCCAGCAGCGGAAGGCTGAACGCGAGCAGCAGGGCGGGCAGCGCGCCGAAGCCGATGACGATCGCGGTCAGCGCCGAGCCGGGCTGCGCGACACGGTCGGTGGCATCGGACGAGACGAACCCGCCCAGGGCGAGGACCAGCCCGAACAGGCCGGGGCCCAGGGCGAGTCCGAGCGTCTCACCGGCGGTCCACAGTCCGGTGAAGACTCCGGCCCTGCGCCGCCCGCTGGTGTAGGCGTCGGCGGCGATCGCGTCGCCGAGCATCGCGAGCGGCAGCATCTGCATGCCCGCGTACCCGATGCCCGCCACGGCCACGGCTACGTAGACCAGCGCCGCCGGCAGTTCGCGTCCCGCGGCGGCGCCGAGCGCCCCCAGCAGGAAGCACACGGAGGCCCCGACTGCCGCGTTCCGCTTGCCCGTTCGGCGTCCCATGGCCAGCCACAGGGGCATCGCGAGGAGCGACGGCACGATGAGGCAGGCGAACAGCACGGTGGTGGCGCCCGGCCGACCGAGGATGTACGTCGCGAAGTACTGGGTGCCGGCGAGCATCAGGCCGGACGCGGCGGCCTGCACGACGTACGCGCCGAACAGCCAGCCGAAGGGCGCATTGCCCCGGGCGGCGCGCAGCTGCGCGCGCAGGCTCGACTCGCTGGTTGTACGTATGACGTCCGCTGGTGCTGGTGTGGCGTCACGCGTTGTACGTATGACGTTCCGCGTACTACGTATAACGCTGGGCGCTCCCGCCGTAGCGAGCACGGCGGCCAGCATGCCCACGGCGAGCAGCCCGCCGATCACCACGCCCATCAGGCGGTACCCGCCCGCGCTCCCCCGGTCGTCGCCGGTGGCGCCCGCGAGGACCGGGGCGAGGGAGCCGGACAGCAGGATGGCCACGGCGAGGAAGGCGACCCGCCAGGCCATGACGCGGGCCCGCTCGTCCGGATCCGCCGTCAGTTCCGCGGGCAGGGCGACGTACGGGACCTGGAAGCAGGCGTACGCGGAGGCGCTGAGCAGGAACAGGACGGCCACATACGCGGCGGCGGGCCCGCCTTCGAGGCCGGCGGGCGCCGCGAACATGCCCGCGAAACAGACCGGCAGAGTGAGCGCGCCGAGCAGCATCCAGGAGCGGCGCGGGCCCAGGCGCGAGCGGGTGCTGCGGTCGGAGCGGCCGCCGACCCACGGGTTGAGCAGCACGTCCCACGCCTTGGGCAGGAAGACGAGCAGTCCGGCCAGACCGGCCGCGACGCCGAGCACATCGGTCAGGTAGTACAGCAGCAACAGGCCCGGGACGGTACCGAAGGTGCCGGTGGCGAGGGAGCCGAGCCCGTAGCCGATGCGCACGCGCGCGGGGAGGGAGTCCGGGCCTGTCGGTGACATGACCAGAACCTAGTGAAGATCCCCGGAAACGCACCAGGCCCGGAGCAGAACATTGTTCATGTTCTGCTCCGGGCCCGCGGAACGGTGCTGCGCTCGGCGGCGGGGCTCAGGCCTCGTCGCGGCGCAGGGACGGCTTCAGGTCCTTGAAGCGACCCAACAGTCCGTTGATGAACGCCGGTGACTCGTCGGTGGAGAACTCCTTGGCCAGCTGCACGGCCTCGTCGATCACCACGGCGTCCGGGGTCCCGTCGACCCAGACCAGCTCATAGGCGCCGAGCCGCACGATGTTGCGGTCGACGACCGGCATCCGGTCAAGGGTCCACCCGACGGAGTACTGCGAGATGAGCTCGTCGATCCGGGACGCCTGCTTGGCGTATCCCTCGACCAGCTCCATCGTGTACTCGCTGACCGGGGGCTGCCGCGTGTCACTGCGGGAGTGCCGGATCCAGTCCGCGAGAACCGTCAGGACGTCGGCGCCGCGCTGGTCTGCCTCGAAGAGGATCTGAAAGGCGCGCTTGCGGGCCGTATTACGGGCAGCCACGGTTAGCTGTTCACCCGGCCGAGGTAGTCGCTGGAGCGGGTGTCGACCTTGATCTTCTCGCCCTGGGTGACGAAGAGCGGCACCTGGATCTGGTGGCCGGTCTCCAGGATGGCGGGCTTGGTGCCGCCGGTGGAGCGGTCGCCCTGGACGCCCGGCTCGGTCTCCTTGATGACCAGCTCGACGGCGGCCGGCAGCTCGACGAAGAGCACCTCGCCCTCGTGCTGGGCGACCGTGGCCTCGAAGCCCTCGATCAGGAAGTTGGCGGCGTCGCCGACGGCCTTGCGGTCGACGTGCAGCTGGTCGTACGTCTGCATGTCCATGAAGACGAAGTAGTCGCCGTCCATGTACGAGAACTGCATGTCGCGCTTGTCAATGGTGGCCGTGTCGACCTTGACGCCGGCGTTGAACGTCTTGTCGACGACCTTGCCGGAGAGCACGTTCTTGAGCTTGGTGCGCACGAAGGCAGGGCCCTTGCCGGGCTTGACGTGCTGGAACTCGACGACGGACCAGAGCTGGCCCCCGTCGAGCTTGAGCACCAGGCCGTTCTTGAGGTCGTTCGTGGAAGCCACGGTTGCGGAATCTCCTGGACTGACGTGGACGACCCAGGGGCACGCGAGCAGCCTTTGCGGGCTAGAGCGCGAGCAGCTCCTTGGTCGTGATGGTGAGTAGCTCGGGTCCGCCGTCCGCCTCTGGGCGGACGACGAGCGTGTCATCGATCCGGACGCCGCCCCGACCCGGGAGGTGGACCCCCGGCTCGACGGTGACCGGCACACAAGTGTCCAGTTTACCCATGGCTGCGGGGGCCAACTGCGGGTCCTCGTCGATTTCGAGTCCCACACCGTGTCCGGTCAGCGGCGCGAGCCCGTCACCATACCCTGCCGCGTCGAGGACGTGGCGGGCGGCCCGGTCCACTTCGCGGCACTCGACGCCCGGCGCCAGGCTCTCGCGGGCGGCCCGCTGGGCGGCGAAGACGAGGTCGTACAGCTCGATCTGCCAGTCCGCGGGCGAGGTTCCGATGACGAACGTACGGCCGATCTCGCAGCGGTAGCCGCGGTACGTCGCGCCCAGGCACACGGAGAGGAAATCACCCTCCTCGACCCGGCGGTCGGTGGGCCGGTGGGCCACGCGCCCCGAGTTCGGGCCCGTGCCCACGGAGGTGGGGAAGGCGGCGCCGTCGGCGCCATGATCGACAAGTCGACGTTCCAGTTCGAGGGCGAGGTGCCGCTCCGTTCGGCCGACGAGGATGGATTCGAGCAGCTCACCGAGCGCCTGGTCGGCGATCTCTGCCGCTATCCGCAGACAGGAGATCTCGTCCTCGTCCTTGACGAGGCGGAGCTGCTCGACCCCGCTGTTGAGGTCGAGCAGGCGGAGGCGGGGGGCCACGGAGCCGAGCGCGCGGTGCCGGGCCACGGTCAGGTGGTGCTCCTCGACGGCGAGCGAGTCGGCCCCGCGGGCAGCGGCCACGTCCGCGGCGGCGACGGCCGGATCCCCGGCGGGCACGTCCAGGACCTGCACGCGCAGCGCCTCGTCCATCCGCCCGTCGACGGGTTCGTCGCCGGGCGCTCGCGCGCACAGCAGGAGGTCGTCGCCGCCGCCGAGGTCCCGGCCCAGCAGGAGGACGGCGCCGTTCGGTGCCGTTCCCGCCAGATAGCGGACGTTGGCGGGCCGCGAGACGAGGGCGGCCGCGCTGCCGCCCGCCGTAGCGCGCTCTCTGAGCCGGTCCCGTCGGGCCGCGTACACCTCTGCCATGACGCGAGCGTACGAGCGGGCCCGGGCGACGGCCGTCCAAGCGCGTCCGGACGGGTCCCTCCGGGGGTGGGGCGGGTGGGCTTGTGCCGGGGGCGCGGGGCGGGTGGTGCGCGGGGCGTGGGGGTTTGCCGGGGGCGGGGCCCGCATCATGCGGGTGCGGTGCCGGGGGGGGCAGGCCCCAACGGTGGGTACGGAATCGGGGTATCGGGCCTTGTCGAGGCGGGCGCGCCTGATGGGCGCGGGGGCAGGGGCCGGCCTTGCCCGGGCGGGACCGCACGATCGGCGCGAGGGCAGGGACTGGCCGTGCCCGGGCGGGACCGCACGATGGGTGTGCGGCACGGGGGCCCTGCCGGGGAGCGCGTTCGCCTGACCGGTGCGAGGTACCGCGGGTTGGAGCCTTGCCGGGGGCCGCTCCTGCCTGGTTGGTGCGCGGCAACGTGGTTCGGACATTGCTGGGGTTCGCGGCTACCCGACCCGGGCACGGCGTCGGGGCTTGGGCGCCTTACCGGGACAACGTCTGCCGCTCTCATTGCACGGCTCCGCACCACCCCCGGACCTGACCTGCGCCGGTCCCCGCTCATCTCCCGCCCACCCGCCCCCTCCGGGGGGCTTCGGCCCGCCCGGGGGCCGGCCGCGGTGCCGGGGCCCGGCTCGTGACAGGTACGGGCCCCGGGCCCGGGCTCCCTCAGGCTTGGCGTCTGCCGTGACGCGTGGGCAGCGCCGAGCACGGAGCTTCACCGGTACCGACGCGCCACTGGACCGGGGCACGGCTCCACACCTCTCCGGCTGCACCGAATCCCGGCCATACCTCATCTCCCCGCCACCACCGGGGGCTTCGGCCCACCCGGGCCCGGCCCACCGCGTCGGGGCCTACATCGTGACGGGAGTGGGCCCCGGGCCCGGCTCTCTCAGGGGTGGCGTCTGCCGTGATGCCTGCGCAGCACCGAGGGACCGAACTTCGCCGCGACCGGCACACCCCTGGGCCGGCCCACGGCACCACACCACCCCCGGCTGCGCCAATGCCCGCTCATCTCCCACCACCCGCCCCATCCGGGGGCTTCCAGCCCACCCGGGGCCTAGCCCGCTGCGCTGGGGCCGGGGCCTCCGTGTTCGTTGCGCGGCACCGGGCGCCGCCTTGCCCACCCTGCCGCCCCAGGCGGCAGATTGCCCAAGGCGCGTGCGGCCGACCGCAACGGGGGGGGGGAGCCGTGGTGGCCGCATCACCCAACGCAGTTGCAGCCCACCACCACCGGAGGGAACCGTAGTCGCCGCCCCCCAAGGCAGTTGCGGCCCACCACCACGGGTGGGGAGCCGTGGCTGGCGGCGGATTACCCAAGGCGGTGGCGGCCGACCGCCGGGGTGGGGAGCCGTGATGCCCGCGGATTGCACGAGGCGGGGGGCGACGTCAACCGCGAATGGGTGGGGAGCCGTGCTCGGCGGCGGATAGCCCAGGGCGGGTGCGGTCCCCGTCGGACCGACGTCCCCGGAGGGGCGGGTGGGCAGGACAGAGGAGGGAGCCGGGCCATTGCCTGCGCGTGGGCGGGACAACTCAAGCCCAGCCCCGGGACGAGACTCGCGAGGTCCGGGGCAGAACCCCAGGGCGCAGACCGATCGACCGCAACAGGCAGAAACCGGGCCAGCGGGCGGGATTGCCCACGCCACGGACGACACCCCGTGGGGCCGATGCCCCCGGAGGGGGCGGGTGGGTGGGAGATGGGCGGAGGGAACCGGCACGGGGCACCGCAGAGCCTCGTCACCCGGAAGGAACCGGCACGGGACGCCGCAGGCCCTCGCCACCGGCACGGGACACCGCAGAGCCTCGTCACCCGGAGGGAACCGGCACGGGACGCCCCAAGCCCCCGTCGACCGGAGGGAACCGGCACGGGACGCCCCAAGCCCTCGTCCGCCGGAGAAAACCGCCACGCGGGCACCGCAGACCCCTCCCCGCAGAGCCCACCGCTATCAAGCCCACCGCCCCCGTAGGCAGCCCCGACGACCCAGCCAACCCGCCTGGCCCGCAGAACCCACCCGCCCCACCGGGGGGCCTACCACTTCGGTGGGCTCGTGATCGCTCGGGCCAGGACGTCGTCCAGGACCCGCGCCGTGCCGGGCACGTCGAGCTGGGAGTTGTCGATGATCGGGAGGCCCGAGCCGTACCAGCCCGCCATCCGCCCGTGGATCCGGGCGACCTCCTCGTCGGTGAGACGCCGGTTGCCGCTGCGCCGGGAGTTGCGCTCCAGGACGATCTCCAGGCCGGGCAGGAGGACCACCGGAAGCAGCCCAGGCCCGACGTGCCGCTTCCAGCCGCCGAGCCCGACCACCGGCCGGTCCGGGAACACCGCATCGTCGAGGATGCAGGAGATTCCATTCGCCAAAAAGTTGCGCGCGGCGAACCCACAGGTGCGGCGGGCCAGCCGGTACTGCGCCTCGCTGTTGTCGTTCCAGCCGCTCTGCGGGTCCGCGAAGCCCGAGCGCACCCATTCCCGTACGTCGTCGAGACTGATGTGAGCCGTCGGGACCCGCCGGCTCTCCGCCCAGTGCTTCGCGACGCTCGTCTTGCCCGCACCCGCGGGACCGATGAGCAGCACGGCGAGCGTCGTCGAGGTCGCGTCGGCAGGCGCCTGCGCGGGCGGCGGACTCGGCACCGCGACGGGAGCGCCGGTCGGGAGCTGCACATGGCCGGTGGTCTCACGCGGCGGCTGCGGCGGCTGCTGCGGCGGATGCGCGGCCTGTGGCGGTGGCGGGGCGGGGGCCTGCGGCGCCTGGATGTGCGGCGGTTGGGCGGGCGGGTGGTGCGGCGGCGCTCCGCTGAAGCCCGGGAGGCCGGGCGGCTGCGGTGCGTGACTCGCCTGCGGCAAGGGGCCGGCCGGCATGTGCTCCGGCCGGTGGGGCGGCGGCAGCGGAGACCCCCCTGCTTGCTGCATCCGGTGCCACTCCATCTCGTACGACGGTCACTAGGGTCTGTCCGGCGGATCATGTCGCGGTCGCGGGCCCTGGCACGCACATCTGCGGCGTTGTCCTCAATCGCCATCGCTCCGCGATGCCTCAATCGTCCGCCTTGCAGCTGCACGCACCAACCCCCGCTCACCGGCACCGATCGATGACGGCCGCCCGGAAGCGACCTGATCCGCCGGACAGACCCTAGGGCGCCGGCGAACGGGGCGCCACTGAAAGGTACCGTCCCCGGCCGCCGTTGTGTGAACGGCCGGGGAGGTCATGACGTGCCCGAACGTGAACGGACCGCCCTATTCCGCCACTTCGCCGTACGCGGCGAGCAGCACGGCGGGGTCGGGCCCCTCCAGGACGGTGGGCCTGCCGAGGCCGTCGAGGACGATGAAGCGCAGCAGGTCCCCGCGGGACTTCTTGTCGACCTTCATCGTTTCGAGGAGCTTGGGCCACTGGTCGTAGCGGTAGGTCAGCGGGAGACCCACCGACTCCAGGACCGTGCGGTGGCGGTCCGCCGTCGCGTCGTCCAACCGGCCTGCCAGGCGGCCGAGTTCGGCGGCGAAGAGCATGCCGACGGAGACGGCCGCGCCGTGCCGCCACTTGTAGCGCTCGTTCTTCTCGATGGCGTGCGCCAGCGTGTGCCCGTAATTGAGGATCTCGCGCAGGCCCGACTCCTTGAGGTCGGAGGAGACGACCTCGGCCTTGACCCGGATGGCGCGCTCGATCAGCTCGGCGGTGTGCTTGCCCGTGGGCGTACGGGCCGACTCCGGGTCCTCCTCGACGAGTTCGAGGATCTTCTCGTCGGCGATGAAGCCGGCCTTGATGACCTCGGCGAGGCCGGACACGAAGTCGTGCACCGGGAGGGAGTCGAGGGCGGCCAGGTCGCACAGGACGCCGGCCGGCGGGTGGAAGGCGCCCACCAGGTTCTTGCCCTCGGCCGTGTTGATGCCGGTCTTGCCGCCGACCGCCGCGTCAACCATGGCAAGCACGGTCGTCGGGATGGCGATCCAGCGCACGCCACGCAGCCACGTCGCGGCCACGAAACCGGCGAGGTCCGTGGTCGCGCCGCCGCCGACGCCGACGACGACGTCGGAGCGCGTGAAGTTGGACTGCCCGAGGGCCTTCCAGCAGTACGCGGCGACCTCGGCGGTCTTCGCCTCCTCCGCGTTCGGCACCTGGATGGCGATGGCCTCGAAGCCCTGGTCGGCCAGGTCGCCGCGGAGCGCCTCGCCGGTCTCGGCGAGCGCCTCCGGGTGCACGATGGCGACGCGCTTGACCTTGTCGCCGATCAACGAGCCCAGTTCACCCAGGAGTTGACGCCCCACCAGGACCTCGTACGGGTCCGTGCCGGCGGTGCCGCCGACGTGGATACGGGTCACATCCTCGCTCATGCCTGCTTCAACTCCAGTGCGTCGAGGACCGCTTCGGCGACCTCTTCGGGGGTGCGGCCGTCGGTGGCCACGACCACCTGGGCGACCTCGGTGTACAGATGCCGGCGCGCCTCCATCAACTCCCGCCACTGCTTGCGGGGGTTGATGGCGAGCAGCGGCCTGGCCGCGTTCAGACCGGTCCGCTTGGCCGCCTCCTCGACGTCCATCGAGAGATAGACGACGGTCGGGTGGGCGGCGAGCAGGGCGCGGGTGTCGGCGTCGAGGATCGCGCCGCCGCCGAGCGAGAGCACGCCCTCGTGGTCGGCGAGCGCGGCCGCCACGGAGGCCTTCTCAAGGGCTCGGAAGTGCTCCTCGCCCTCGTCGACGAAGATCTCCGCGATGGTGCGGCCCTGTGCGGTGACGATGTCGTCGTCGGTGTCCCGGTAGGCGCAGCCGAGCCGCTCGGCGAGCAGCGCGCCCACCGTCGACTTGCCGACCCCCATCGGTCCGACGAGGACGACCTGCGGGCCGCTCACCGGATCTGGAGGTTGTCGAGGTACGACGTGACGTTGCGCCGGGTCTCCGGCACGCTGTCGCCGCCGAACTTCTCCGCGACGGCGTCCGCGAGGACGAGCGCGACCATGGCCTCGGCGACGATGCCGGCGGCCGGCACGGCGGAGACGTCGGAGCGCTGGTGGTGGGCCTGCGTGGCCTCACCGGTGGAGACGTCCACGGTCTTGAGGGCGCGCGGCACGGTCGCGATCGGCTTCATCGCGGCGCGCACGCGCAGCAGCTCGCCGGTGGACAGGCCGCCCTCGGTGCCGCCCGCGTGGCCGGTGACGCGGCGGATGCCGTCGTCCGTCTTCACGATCTCGTCGTGGGCCTGCGAACCGGGCACGCGCGCGAGTTCGAAGCCGTCGCCGATCTCGACGCCCTTGATGGCCTGGATGCCCATGAGCGCACCGGCCAGACGGGCGTCCAGCTTGCGGTCCCAGTGCACGTGCGAGCCGAGGCCCACCGGCACGTCGTAGGCGAGGACCTCGACGACACCGCCGAGGGTGTCGCCGTCCTTGTGGGCCTGGTCGACCTCGGCCACCATCTGCTTCGACGCGTCGGCGTCCAGGCAGCGCAGCGGGTCGGCGTCCAGCTTCTCGACGTCGGCCGGGGTCGGGTAGACGCCCTGCGGGGCCTTCACCGAGCACAGCTCGACGACGTGGCTGACGATCTCGATGCCGGCCGTCTCCTTGAGGTACGACCGGGCGACCGCGCCGAGCGCGACCCGGGCGGCCGTCTCGCGGGCGGAGGCGCGCTCCAGGATCGGACGGGCCTCGTCGAAGCCGTACTTCTGCATGCCCGCGAGGTCGGCGTGGCCGGGGCGCGGGCGGGTCAGCGGCGCGTTGCGCGCCATGTCCTTGAGGATCTCCGGGTCGACCGGGTCACCGGACATGACCTGTTCCCACTTGGGCCACTCGGTGTTGCCGACCATGATCGCGACCGGGGAGCCGAGGGTGAGTCCGTGCCGGACGCCACCGAGGAAGGTGACCTCGTCGCGCTCGAATTTCATCCGCGCGCCGCGGCCATAGCCGAGGCGCCGCCGGGCCAGGTGGTCCGCCACCATCTCCGTGGTGATCGGAACGCCGGCGGGAAGTCCCTCCAGCGTCGCGACGAGTGCGGGGCCGTGCGACTCCCCCGCGGTCAGCCAGCGCAACCTGCTCAACGGTGCTCCTCATGCTCGCGCTCTGTGTATGGGAACGATCCTCCCATGCCCGCAGAGCCCGACGTTTCCGGTGTCCGGGGTGCGGACGCCACAGGACGGCACATGAGACGCGAGCCACACGCCGAGGGCCCACGCCGAGAAGTCAGCCGAGCGCCTTCACGCCCGCCGCGCGCATGGCGGCGAGCACCGGGCGGGTGTCCCCGGTGAACTGCTCGAACTGGAAGACCGCCTGGTGCACGAGCAGGTCGAGCCCGCTGAGGATCGGGCCGCCGCGCTGCTCCCAGGCGGCTGCCAGCGGCGTGGGCCACGGGTCGTAGAGGACGTCGAAGAGCGTGCCGACGCTGTCGGGCACCGCCTCGACCAAGTGGTCCGTGCCGCCCTTCGGCGTCGTGGCGATGACCAGCGGGGCCTCGAAGGCCGCGGCCGCGTCGGCCCAGTCGGCCGTGCGCACCCGCACGTCCAGCCGCTCGCCCCAGCCGCGCATCTCCTCGGCCCGCTGCTCGCTGCGTACGTAGGTGACGACCTCGCCGGTGCAGATCCGGGAGAGCGCGGCGAGCGCGGAGGACGCGGTAGCGCCCGCGCCGAGGATCGCCGCCGACTCGACCTTCTCCACGCCGCGCTCGTGCAGCGCCGCGATCAGCCCCGGGATGTCGGTGTTGTCGCCGATCTTGCGGCCGTCCTCCTTGAGGACAACCGTGTTCACGGCCTCCACGGAGCGCGCGGTCTCGGTGATCTCGTCGAGCAGCGGAATCACCGCCCGCTTCAGCGGCATCGTCAGCGAGAGCCCGGCCCACTCGGGCCCGAGCCCGGCGAGGAAGCCGCGCAGCGCCGCCTCGTCGGTCTCGAACCGGTCGTACCGCCACTCGTCCAGACCCAGCTCCGCGTACGCCGCGTTGTGCAGCTGCGGCGAGAGGGAGTGGGCGATGGGCGAGCCCAGAACTGCCGCCCTGCGCACGTCAGTTGACCTGGCTGGCATTGAACTTGTCCTTCAGCTTCTCGAACTCGGCGCCGGTCTTCGCGAACTCGGTCTTGTGCATGCCGTCCGTGGCCACGAAGTAGATCCAGCCGTCGTCCGTCGGGTTGAGCGTCGCGGCGAGGGCCACATCGCCGGGGTTGTCGATCGGGCCGGGCGGGAGGCCCTTGCGCGTGTAGGTGTTGTACGGGTCCTTGTTGCTGTTGATCTCGGACTCGCCGATGTTGATGTTGCTCTGACCCTTGAGGTAGTTGAAGGTCGAGTCGAACTGCAGGAGCTGGTTGGTCTCCGTGTTCGTCGTCTTGAGGCGGTTGTAGACGACCTCGGACATCTTGCGGAAGTCGTCGTGCGTCTTGCCCTCGGCCTGTACGAGGCTCGCGACGGTGAGCACCTGCCAGGGGTTCTTGAGGCCGAGCTTCTTGGCCTCGCCCTCCAGGTCGAGGGCCTCGTACTTGTTGTTGGCCCGGGAGACCATGTCCTTGAGGACCTCTTCGGGCTTCATGCCCTTGGCCGCCGCGTAGCTCGACGGGTAGAGGAAGCCCTCCAGCGGGTCCTTCACCTGGGGGCGGTTCAGCGCCCAGTCGGGCAGGCCGAGGTCCTTGTAGTCCTTCTTCGCGACCTTGGCCGTGGTGCCCTTGGCGACCTTGAGCTTCTTGTCGATGTTCGCGTAGACGGCCGCGTTGCGGGTGCCCTCGGGGATCGTGAGGTTGGCGCGGCTCGACGGGCTGAGCAGCATGTCGACGGCGCTCGACGCGGACATCTGCTTCTCCATGACGTACGCGCCGTCCTGGATCGACTTGCCCTTCGGGTCCGCCGACTGGGCGGCGACGAACGCGTCGACGCTCTGCACCACGCCGGCGTCCTTGAGTTTCTGCCCGATCGTGTAACCGCCGGAGCCCTGCGGGATGACGACGGTGACCTGCTCGCCGTTGCCTTCGCCCGCGTAGTCGGGGGCCGCGCCGAAACGATCCTGGTAGAACTGGTAGCCGAAGTAGCCGACGCCGCCGACACCGGCCGCGAAGATCGCCGTGAGGACCAGGCAGGCGCAGCCGCTGCGCCGCTTCTTCGGCTTCTTGCCGCCGCGTCCGCGACGCCCGCCGCGACCCTCGTCGTACTCGTCCTCGTCGTCGCCACCGCCGTTGAAGAACGCCTCTTCGCCCTGGTCGGGTCCTGCGTCCCAGCCGGTCCCCGGGTCCTGCTGCGGACGGCGCTGGCCGGGCGGCTCCGGCGGCGGGTAGGCGCCGGGGGTGTTGTAGTAGTCCGGCTCCTCGCCGTTGTACGCGGCGTGCTGACCGGTGCCGTAAGGGTCCGCGGGGTCGACGCCGTAGGGCGGCTGGCCCTGCGAGCCGGTGTCCCAGTCCCAGCCACCGTTCTGGCCCTGCTGCCCGCCGTAGGACTGCCGGCCGTAACCGGGATCCTGACCGTGACCGGGGTCCTGCCCGTAGCCGGGGTCCTGGCCATGGCCGGGGTCCTGGCCGTAGCCGTAGCCCTGCTGACCGGACGTGTCCCAGTCACCGCCGTAGGCCTGCTGCGGGTCGTAACTCCCCTGGCCTCCGTAGGCAGCCTGGCCGTGCCCGGCCTGCTGCCCCCATCCCTGGTCCCCGTACAGCGGGTCCGCGGGATGCCACGGTTCGGAGCCTTGGCCCCGGCCATACTCAGTCATCGGTCCCCTACAAGCCGCGAGGCGGGATGGGCCGCTGTCCGATCAGGAAGTCCCCTCAGGAAGCCTGATCAGGAAGGGCAACCGTTCCGCCTCTTGATGCTGTGCGGCGGCTATTCGAACACCGCCGGTCGCGCGGAACGTTACCGTATCGCGATCAGACAACCACTTCGACGCCCTCGCCGGGAGCGGTTCCTGACGCCCGTTCGGACTCCAGGGCCTGCTGGAGGATGATGACGGCGGCCGCCTGGTCGATGACAGAGCGGCCCTTTTTGGACTTAACACCGCTGGCGCGCAGTCCCTGACTGGCCGTCACTGTGGTCATCCTCTCGTCGAGAAGTCTCACCGGAACGGGTGCCACGCCTCGGGCGAGTTCCTGCGCGAAGCCGCGGACCTTGGCGGCCGCCGGGCCCTCGCCCCCCTTGAGGGAGCGAGGGAGCCCGACGACGATCTCGATCGGCTCGTACTCCTCGACGATGGCCTTCAACCGCCGGTGGGCGGCCGGGACGTCACGTCCCGGCACGGTCTCCACCGGAGTCGCGAGGATCCCGTCGGGGTCGCAGGACGCGACCCCGATCCGGGCGTCCCCGACGTCGATCGCCAGACGGCGGCCTCGGCGCATCAGTTCGCGGTCTCCGCGACGAGGCGCTCGACGGCGTCGATGGCGTCGCCGATCGCGGCCGGGTTCTGGCCGCCGCCCTGCGCGACGTCCGGCTTGCCGCCGCCACCGCCGCCGAGGGTCTTGGCGGCCGTACGGACCAGGTCGCCGGCCTTGAGGCCGCGGTCGCGGGCGGCGTCGTTGGTCGCGATGACCGTGAGCGGCTTGCCGTTGGCCGTGGTGAAGAGGGCGACGACCGCGGGGCGGCCGCCCTGGATGCGGCCGCGCACGTCGAGCACCAGCTTGCGCAGGTCGTCGGCGGACGTGCCGTCCGGGACCTGGCCGGTGACGACGGCGACGCCGCGGACGTCCTTGGCGCTCTCGGCGAGACCGGCGGCGGCCTGGAGGACCTTCTCCGCGCGGAACTTCTCGATCTCCTTCTCGGCGTCCTTCAGCTTGCCGAGCATCGCGGAGATCTTGTCGGGCAGTTCCTCGGAGCGGCCCTTGACCAGCTCCTGGAGCTGGGCGACGACCGTGTGCTCCTTCGCGAGGAAGTTGTACGCGTCGACGCCGACGAGGGCCTCGATGCGGCGCACGCCGGAGCCGATGGAGGACTCGCCGAGCAGCTTCACCAGGCCGAGCTGGGCGGTGTTGTGCACGTGCGTGCCGCCGCACAGCTCCTTGGAGAAGTCGCCCATGGTGACGACGCGGACGCGCTCGCCGTACTTCTCGCCGAACTCTGCGATGGCGCCCTGCTTCTTGGCGTCGTCGATCGACATGACCTCGGCGTGCACGTCGAGCTCGCGGGCCAGGACCTCGTTGATCTTCTGCTCGACGTCCGTCATCACGGCCGTGGGCACGGCGGACGGCGAACCGAAGTCGAAGCGGAAGCGGCCCGGCTGGTTCTCGGAACCGGCCTGCGCGGCCGTCGGGCCGAGCGCGTCGCGCAGCGCCTGGTGGGTCAGGTGCGTGGCGGAGTGGGCACGGGCGATGGCGCGGCGGCGGGTCACGTCGATGATCGCCTGGGCCGGGGCGCCGACGGTCACCTCGCCGACCTGCACGACGCCCTTGTGGACGTACACGCCGGGAACGGGCTTCTGGCAGTCGCGGACCTCGACGATCGCGCCGTTGTCCAGCTTGATGCGGCCGGTGTCGCCGATCTGGCCACCGCCCTCGGCGTAGAACGGGGTGCGGTCGAGGACGACCTCCACCTCGTCGCCCTCGGTGGCGGCCGGCGAGGAGACGCCGCCCACCAGCAGGCCGACGACCGTGGACTCGCCCTGCGTGGCCGAGTAGCCGATGAAGTCGGTGGCACCGGCGGCGTCGGCGATCTCGCGGTACGCGCCGGCGTTGACGTGGCCGGTCTTCTTGGCCTGGGCGTCCGCCTTGGCGCGCTCCCGCTGCTCCTTCATCAGGCGCCGGAAGCCGTCCTCGTCCACGGACAGGCCCTGCTCGGCGGCCATCTCCAGGGTGAGGTCGATCGGGAAGCCCCACGTGTCGTGGAGCAGGAACGCCTTGTCGCCGGCGAGGACCGACTTGCCGGCGGCCTTCGTCTCGGTGACGGCGGTGTCCAGGATGTTCGTGCCGCCCTTGAGGGCCTTGAGGAACGCGGCCTCCTCGGCGAGCGCGACCTGCTCGATGCGCTTGCGGTCGGAGATCAGCTCCGGGTACTGCAGGCCCATCGTGTCGATCACGACGTCGAGCAGCTCCTGCACGACGGGGCCCGTGGCACCGAGGATGCGCATGTTGCGGATGGCGCGGCGCATGATGCGGCGCAGCACATAGCCGCGGCCCTCGTTGCCGGGCGTGACGCCGTCGCCGATGAGCATCGTCGACGTACGCATGTGGTCGGCGACGACGCGCAGCGAGACGTCCGACTCGTGCTTGCTGCCGTAGGCGACGCCGGTCAGCTCGGTGGCCTTGTCGATGATGACGCGCAGGGTGTCCGTCTCGTACATGTTCTGTACGCCCTGCAGGATCATGGCGAGGCGCTCGAGGCCGAGACCCGTGTCGATGTTCTGCGACGGCAGGTCACCGAGGATCTCGAAGTCCTCCTTGCCGATGCCGGCGCCGCGCTCGTACTGCATGAAGACCAGGTTCCAGATCTCCACGTAGCGCTCGTCGTTGACGATCGGGCCGCCCTCTTCGCCGAACTCGGGGCCGCGGTCGTAATTGATCTCGGAGCACGGGCCGCAGGGGCCCGGGACGCCCATGGACCAGAAGTTGTCCTTCTTGCCCAGGCGCTGGATGCGCTCCTTCGGCACGCCGACGACCTCGTGCCAGATGCGCTCGGCCTCGTCGTCGTCGAGGTAGACGGTGATCCAGAGCTTCTCGGGCTCCAGACCGTAGCCACCGTCCGCCACGGAGCTGGTGAGCAGCTCCCAGGCGTACTTGATGGCGCCTTCCTTGAAGTAGTCGCCGAAGGAGAAGTTGCCGCACATCTGGAAGAACGTGCCGTGGCGGGTGGTCTTGCCGACCTCTTCGATGTCCGGCGTGCGCACGCACTTCTGGACCGAAGTGGCGCGCGGCGCGGGCGGCTTGACCTCACCCAGGAAGTAGGGCTTGAACGGGACCATGCCTGCGGGGACGAGCAGCAGAGTCGGGTCGTCCGCGATGAGCGACGCCGAGGGCACGACCTTGTGGCCACGCTCCTCGAAGAAGCTCAGCCAGCGGCGACGGATTTCAGCCGACTCCATCAGTGGTCCTCATTCCGATTGTTGATCGAGTACCGCGTGTTCTCGAGGTACTTGGGTTGCTTGAGTTGCTTGGTCTGCTTCGCGGCGAAGGTGTTCTGGATGACCGCGAAGCGGCTCTGCGGCAGCGGTTCGGGATCCGGCGCCTCGTTGATACCGAGGGCGTCGCCCAGTTCGGCCTCGCGTTCGGCCATGTTGTCGCGGACGTCGAGAGCGAAGTCCTTGAGCTTGTGGCCCGCCTCGACCGCCTTGTTGGCGGCCTGGGCCGCGAGCGACTCCGGCGTCAGCTGCTTGAGCTTGCGGTTGACCTTCGTGGTGGCCCATACGCCGGCGGCTGCGCCCGCGGTGAACCAGAACGTACGGCGGAACATGTCTGCGGTCAGTCCCTCTTGTTCCGGTTGGCCCGCTTGGCGCGCCGCGCCTCGGGGAGCGGGCGCCCCACGATCACGGTACGGCGCGACTCCTTGGCGGGCGCGTCCTTGCCCCGGCCGCCGATGGCCCGGCGCACTCCGTAGCCGAACGCGGCAACCTTGACCAGCGGGCCGCCGAAGGTGGAGGCCACGGTGGAGGAGAGCGCCGACGCGTTCGACGTGACTTCCTGGACGTCCGAGGCGATCGAGTCGACGCGGTCGATCTGGGTCTGCGCGGAGCGCACCGCGGCGGAGGCGTCGGCGAGCAGCGGGACGGCCTGTTCGGTCACGTCCGCGACCAGCTTGGTGGTCGCCCTGAGCGTCTGGGCCAGCCTCACGAGCGCCACCGCGAGGAAGGAGACCAGGATCGCCCAGAAGACAGCCACCAGAATCCCGGCAACCTCTCCACCGGACACGTGGCACCGCTCCCTAGCTCGGTACGAAAGCTCTGTACGAACGCACAGCTTCTGAACATCAAAAAGTCGTCCCCCGAGCCTATCGCGCCCGACCCCGCGCTCCGTACCGCATTCGCGTCCCGAGCGGTGGACATTCGACGATGCGATTGTACGGACCGCGCACGCCTGAGTACGCTCTGTGCCCCATGCGACGCACTTCGCGCCCCACAGATGTCCCCGCCGGTCCCCCACACCCCGGCAACCTCCCCCACGAACTCAATCGTTTCGTCGGCCGCGGCGCCGAGCTCACGGCGCTGACGGCGGCGCTCGAGTCGGGCCGCCTGGTCACGGTCACCGGAGTCGGCGGCGTCGGCAAGTCCCGCTTCGCCGCCCACGCCGCCGCCCGGGTCCCGCGCACCCTGTGTCCCGACGGGGTGTGGCGCGTGGAGCTGGCGACCGTGCGGCTGCCGGAGCTCGTCGAGTACACGCTCGCCGAGGCCCTCGGCCTCACCGACCACACCACCCGCGCGCCCCGCCAGGTGCTGGTGGACCACCTCGCCGAGCGCCGGATCGTCCTCGTGCTCGACGGGTTCGAACACCTCGTCGAGGCGTGCGCCTCCCTCATACGGGACCTGCTGCGCGCGGCGCCGGGGCTCCGGGTGATCGCGGTGGGCCGCAGACCGCTCGCCGTCGACGGGGAGCAGGTGTTCCCGCTGGCCCCCCTGCCGCCGGTCGACGCGGCGGAGCTGTTCGCGGACCGGGCCACGGCGCTGCTGCCCGGGTTCCAGCTGGACGGGCGGATGCTGGTCGACGTACTGGAGGTGTGTCGCCGCCTCGACTGTCTGCCGCTCGCGGTGGAGCTCGCGGCCGGGCGGCTGCGGGTGCTGTCGCCGCCGCAGCTGATGGAGCGGCTCGACGACCGGTTCCGGCTGTTGCGCGGTGGCGGCAGGGATGCGCTGCCCCGCCACCAGACGCTGCGCACCACGATCGGCTGGAGCCATGAACTGTGCACGCCGCAGGAGCGGTTGCTGTGGGCGCGGCTCTCGGTGTTCTCCGGCTCGTTCGACCTGGAGGCGGCGGAGTACGTGTGCGGTGGCGAGAGCCTGCCCGCGGACGACGTCGTCGACGTCCTCGACGAGCTGCTCGCGCAGTCCGTGGTCGTCCGCGAGGAGGCCCGGGGCGAGGTGCGCTACCGGATGCTCGACACGGTGCGCGCGTACGGGGCCGAGTGGCTGGACAACCTGGGCGACGGCCGCCGGATGCGGCGCAGGCACCGCGACTGGTACATGGGCCTGGCCACCTGGTGCGAGCTGGACTGGTTCTCGCCGCGGCAGGGCGAGGTGGCGACCCGGATCGAGGCGGAGCTGCCGAATCTGCGGGCGGCCCTCGAACACTGCCTGACCGAACCGGGCGAGACGCATCTGGGCCAGTACCTGGCGGGCACGCTCTGGTTCTACTGGGCGGGCTGCGGGCGGCTCTCCGAGGGGCGGCACTGGCTGGACCGCAGCGTCGGCCTGGACGTCGAGTTCGACGACGGTGACGTCTGCCCCGGGCTTGTGGGCGAGGACATGGAGTACGGGACCTCGCGCCTCAAGGCGCTGTGGGTACTCGGCTACGTCGCGATCCTTCAGGGCGACACGGTGCCCGCGCTCGCCGCGCTGCAGGAGTGCCGCGAGGAGGCGGAGCGCGCCGGCGACGCCACGGCGCTCGCCTATGCGGTGCACCGCACCGGGTGCCTGGCCCTGGTCGCCGACGACCTGCCGCGCGCCGAGGACCTGCTGCGCACCGCGCTGTCCAGCTACCGGGAGATCGGCGAGCTCAACAGCAACGTGCTGATGGGCCAGGTCGAGCTGGCGATGGCGCTCGCCTTCCAGGGCGACCTGGCGGAGGCCGTGACGCTGTGCACGGACGTACGACAGGTGTGCGAGGACCACGGGGAGCGCTGGACCCTCGCGTACGCGCTCTATGTGCTGGCGTTCGAGCAGTGGACGGAGGGCGGTTACACGCAGGCGCGCCGGCTGCTCGACGAGTGCCTGGCCATCGGCCACGAGTTCCACGATCTGCTGGGCACGGTGCTGTCGATGGAGCTGCTCGCCCTGATCACGGTCGAGGAGGGGGACGCCGCCGAGGCGGCGGTGCTGCAAGGGGCGGCGGCCCGGATGTGGACCTCCGTGGGGCTGCCGCTGTTCGGCTCGGCCCACTACAGCACGCCGCACAAGCGGTGCGAGACGCAGGCACGGCAGGCGCTCGGCGATGCCCGGTTCGCCGAACTCGCGCGCTCGGGCGAGCAGTTGGAGCACGACGAGGCGGTGGCACGCGCGCTGAGCAGCGGCCGGCGGCAGCGCCCGGCCGCGGTGGTCCCGCATCCGGCCCGCCCTGCGGAACCGGCCCGGGGGAAACGCGAACCCGCCGCCTCGCACACCTGGAAGGGCGGCGAGACGGCGGGCTGAAACGCAGGTGAGACTACGTCCGCACTCCCCTGAGGGAGACTCCGGTGAGGGAGATCAGCGGGCGTAGTACTCGACGACGAGCTGCTCGTCGCAGATCACGGGGATCTCCTTGCGGTTCGGGTCACGGTCCAGGCGGAAGGCCAGGGCCTTCAGGTTCACCTGGAGGTAACGCGGGGTCTCGCCCTCGGGGGCGAAGCCACCCTCACGCGCGACCTGGAACAGCGGCTTGTTGCGGCTGCGCTCGCGGACCATGACGACGTCGTCCGGCTTCACGCGGAAGGACGGCTTGTCGACCTTCTGGCCGTTGACCTCGATGTGGCCGTGAACGACCATCTGACGGGCCTGGTAGATCGTGCGGGCGATGCCCGAACGGAGAACCAGGGCGTCGAGACGACGCTCGAGCTCGATGACGAGCGCCTCACCCGTCTTGCCCTCGACCTTCTTGGCGCGGTCGTAGGCGCGGGCGATCTGCTTCTCGCTCAGGTCGTACTGGGCGCGCAGACGCTGCTTCTCGAGCAGACGGACCTTGTAGTCCGAGTTCTGCTTGCGGCCGCGGCCGTGCTCGCCCGGCGGGTAGGGGCGGGCCTCGAAGTACTTGACGGCCTTCGGGGTCAGCGCGATGCCGAGGGCACGCGACTTCTTGACCTTGGGGCGGGACTGGTTCGGCATGAACCAAACACCTCGTGTTTCTGATGCGAATACGGCTTCACCAGGGTTCGGGGAGGTCGCAATCCGCAGCCCGGGAAACCCCACCGCTGTCCTTGCGGACGGCAGGGCAGCCGCTCCCAGGTCTGGGCACATACGTGCAGCACGCGAGTGGCCCACCGACCGGGCTCCGGGCCCTTGCGGGCCGGGCTGGTGGTGGGCTGCCCGCGACACCTTCGACGGTGCGCGACGCTCCTGGATCTCCTGTGCCGTGCGGCGAACGCACGGTTCGGGGGATCCGGCTTGATGTCCCGCTCTGGTGGTGCCGGTTTCCCTTTCGGGATCCCGGGCACGGGACACAGCACTTCGGGGCAGTCTACCGGATCAGTCGGACCCCTCGCCGCCAGGGCCTCCGAGCCGCTCGCGGACCCGCTCCACCACGTCCGCGTACCGGGCCTCCGCCCCGTAGCGCGTCGGCTGGTAGTAGCGGCGGCCCGCTATCGCGTCCGGCGCGTACTGCTGGGCGGCGATGCCGCCGGGCACATCGTGCGGGTACACATAGCCCTGCGCGTGGCCCAGCTTGGCGGCGCCCTTGTAGTGCCCGTCGCGCAGGTGCGGCGGCACGGGTCCTGCCAGGCCCTTGCGTACGTCCTCCATGGCGGCGCCGATCGCCGTCGTCGCCGCGTTCGACTTCGGGGCCAGGGCGAGGGCGATCGTCGCGTGGCTCAGGGTGAGCGCCGCCTCCGGGAAGCCGATCATCGCGACGGCCTGTGCGGCGGCCACGGCGGTCGGCAGCGCCGTCGGGTCCGCGAGGCCGATGTCCTCGCTCGCGGAGATCATCAGGCGGCGGGCGATGAAGCGGGGGTCCTCGCCGGCCTCGATCATGCGGGCCAGGTAGTGCAGCGCCGCGTCCACGTCCGAGCCGCGGATGGACTTGATGAGGGCGCTCGCCACGTCGTAGTGCTGGTCCCCGCCCTTGTCGTACGTCACCGCCGCGCGGTTCACCGACTCCTCGACGCTTTCGAGGGTGATGGTCTCCTCGCCCTTGGCGATGGCCGCTCCGGCCGCCGCCTCCAGGGCGGTGAGCGCGCGTCTCGCGTCGCCGCCGGACACGCGCAGGATGTGGTCCTCGGCGTCCTCCGCGAGCGTCACCGCGCCGTCGAGACCGCGCTCCTCGGTGAGGGCACGCGCGAGCAGTCCGCGCAGGTCGTCGTCGGTGAGCGATTCGAGGGTGAGCAGCAGGGAGCGGGACAGCAGCGGGGAGATCACCGAGAAGTACGGGTTCTCCGTGGTCGCCGCGATCAGCGTCACCCAGCGGTTCTCGACAGCGGGCAGCAGCGAGTCCTGCTGGGCCTTGCTGAAGCGGTGGATCTCGTCGAGGAAGAGGACGGTGTCCTTGCCGTGGGCACCCAGCGCGCGGCGGGCGCCCTCGATGACGGCGCGCACTTCCTTGACGCCCGCGGTGATCGCGGACAGCTCCACGAACCGCTTGTTCGTCGCCTTGGACACCACGTACGCGAGTGTGGTCTTGCCGATGCCGGGCGGGCCCCAGAGGATCACCGAGGAGGCGCCCGCGGGTCCTGACCCGCCCTCGCCGACCAGTCGGCGCAGCGGCGAGCCCTGCTTGAGCAGGTGCTGCTGGCCGACGACCTCGTCGAGGACGCGCGGGCGCATCCGGACGGCCAGGGGGCTCGCGGACGGGTCCTTCTCCTGGCGCTCTTCGGCTGCGGCGGTGAACAGGTCGGCTTCCACGGTCAAAACCCTAAGTCACGCCACTGACAACGCCGCGGGCACGGGCCCCTCAGGCCCAGAGCGAGGAGCCCCAGCGCGTGAAGATCAGCACGGCGATGATGCCGATGTGCAGCACCGGCAGGGCCCAGGTGAAGTCCTCGAAGAACGTCCTGACCGGGCGCGGCGCCGGCAGGAAGCCGTTGCGGATGTTGGACGACGTGACGTACCAGAACATCAGGATCGTGGCGACCCAGGCGAGGCAGCACCAGAGGCACAGCGCGTTGATCCGGTACAGGGACTGGAACTGCAGCCAGGTCACGAATCCGACGCCGAAGAGGCAGCCGAAGTTGAAGGTCAGCCAGTACCAGCGCGGGAACCTCGCGTTGGCCAGCAGGCTCATGCCGACGCCGATCACGATGGCGTAGGTGACGAGGCCGAGCCACGGGTTCGGGAAGCCGAAGGCCGTCGCCTGCTCGCTCTTCATGATGTTGCCGCAGGAGATGACCGGGTTCAGGGAGCAGCCCGGCGTGAAGTTCGGGTCCTCGGCCAGCTTGAGCTTGTCGAGCGTGATGATCCACGAAGCGAGCAGCCCGGCCGCCCCGGTGATCACCAGGAGCAGCCCGAAGGCTCGGCTGCCGCCGACGGAGCGCGGTGCGGGATCGGCTCCGGAGTCACGGGAGACGGTGTCGCTTGCTGTGGTCGTCTTGCTCATCACGCCGATCCGTAGGTGAGTACGCGAGTGGGTGTGCTGCGGTCGCCCTCATTCTGCCGCACCGGCCGCTGTGTCCACCGTTCGTTGGACATAAGCATGTACGCCCTTGGGGGCGAAAATGTTCGAGGCCCCGGAAGCGTGTTCCGGGGCCTCGAACATCAGGTGTGCAAAATCTGTCTACTTCAGCTTCGCGGTGAGCACATTGACGATCTCGTCGACCGCGACGGCGTCCTGCTCGCCCGACTCCATGTCCTTGAGCTGCACGACGCCCTCGGCCAGATCCCGCTCACCGGCGACGAGCGTGAACCGCGCGCCCGAGCGGTTGGCGTTCTTCATGGCGCCCTTGAGGCCCTTGCCGCCGAAGGAGAAGTCCGCCGAGATCCCGGCCTTGCGCAGCTCGGTCACCTTGGCGAACAGCACGCGACGCGCCTCGTCGCCGAGCGGCACCGCGAACACGCTGGTGGTGGCGGGCAGTTCGAGCGCGACGCCCTCCGCCTCCAGGGCCAGGACCGTACGGTCCACGCCGAGCGCCCAGCCGACCGACGGCAGCGAGGGGCCGCCGATCATCTCGGACAGGCCGTCGTAGCGACCGCCGCCGCCGACCGCGGACTGCGAGCCGAGTCCGTCGTGGACGAACTCGAAGGTCGTACGCGTGTAGTAGTCCAGGCCGCGGACCAGCTTCTCGTCGTCCTCGAAGGCGACGCCCTCGGCGGTCAGCAGCTCGCGCACCTGCTCGTGGTACGCCTTGCACGCGTCGCACAGGTAGTCGCGCAGCAGCGGCGCGTCGGTGAGCTGCTTCTGCACGTCGGGCCGCTTGTCGTCGAGGACGCGCAGCGGGTTGATGTCGGCGCGGCGCAGCGTGTCCTCGTCGAGGTCGAGGCCGCGCAGGAACGTCTGCAGCGCCTCCCGGTAGACGGGACGGCACTCCTTGTCGCCGAGCGAGTTCAGCAGGATGCGGAAGTCGCGCAGGCCGAGCGAGCGGTACGCCTGGTCGGCCAGGATGATCAACTCGGCGTCCAGGGCCGGGTCCTCGGCACCGATCGCCTCGGCGCCCACCTGGGAGAAGTGCCGGTAGCGGCCCTTCTGGGGGCGCTCGTAGCGGTAGTACGAGCCCGAGTACCAGAGCTTGACCGGGAGGTTGCCCGCCTTGTGGAGGTTGGCCTCCAGGGCGGCGCGCAGCACGGACGCGGTGCCCTCGGGGCGCAGCGCGAGCCGGTCGCCACCCTTGGTCTCGAAGGCGTACATCTCCTTGGTGACGATGTCCGTGGACTCGCCGACACCGCGCGCGAAGAGCTCGACGTTCTCGAAGCCGGGCGTCTCGATGTAGCCGTAGCCGGAGTTCCGCAGCGGGGCGGAGATGGCCTCGCGGACCGCGAGGTACGTCGCGGAGTCCGGCGGAAGCAGGTCGTAGGTGCCCTTGGGGGCCTGGAAGGTACTCACGGGAGGTTTCTCGTCACATTCCTCGTCGGGGAGCCTCGGTGGAGGTTCCCTGGCCGGCGGCCACCTGCCGCAGATACGGGTTGGTGGCGCGCTCCTGGCCGATGGTCGTCTGGGAGCCGTGTCCGGACAGCACCACGGTCGAGTCGTCGAGCGGCAGGCACACACGGCCCAGCGATTCGAGCATGTCGTCCATGGAGCCACCGGGAAGGTCGGTGCGTCCGATGGAGCCGGCGAAGAGCAGATCGCCCGAGAAGAAGACGGACGGGATGTCCGCCGCCTCGGGCATCTGGAAGGTCACCGACCCCTTGGTATGGCCCGGCGCGTGCGCAACGCTGAAGTCGAGCCCGGCGAGCTTCAGCCGAGCGCCGTCGGACAGCTCCCGCACGTCGTCCGGCTCCCCCACGGACAGCTCGCCCATCAGCGGCATGCCGATGGAGCGGCCGATGCCCTTCTCCGGATCGCTCATCATGTAGCGGTCGTCGGGGTGGATCCAGGCCGGGACGTCGTGCGCCCCGCAGACCGGGACGACCGATGCGACATGGTCGATGTGCCCGTGCGTGAGGACGACCGCCACCGGCTTGAGGCGGTGCTTCTTGAGCGCTTCCTCGACTCCCTGAGCGGCCTGGTGGCCGGGGTCGATGATCACGCACTCCTCACCCGCGGCGGGGGCAACCAGATAACAGTTGGTGCCCCAGGCCCCGGCGGGGAACCCGGCAATCAGCACGTTCGTCCTTCGTATGTCGTCGAAACGGAATGCGGCGGATCAGAGCCTACCGGCGCGGCCGATTCCACAGCGAACCCATATACGGTACGGGCACCAATCAGGGCCCATGAAGGTCACGAGACGTACGAGGAGAAGACCCGGTGGTCAGCAAGGATCAGCGGCAGCGTCAGCTCGCCCGGGAGAAGTTCCTGCGCCAGCAGCAGCGGCGCGAGTCCGCTCGACGCAAGGCGCGCACCCGCAACACCGTGATCGCCTCCGTGCTCGCGGTGGCCGTCCTCGGCACGGGCGGCGCGTACGCCGCCGGGGCCTTCAGCGGTGACGGCAAGAAGGACACCGCGGGGGCGAAGGACAGCCCGTCGCCCTCGGCGAGCAAGAAGGCGTCCGAACCCAAGATGGCGATCGACAAGAAGGCCAAGTACGACATGGCCTTCAAGACGAGCGCCGGTGACATCACCATCGCCATGGACGCGGCGAAGACCCCGCACACCGTGAACTCGTTCAAGCACCTCGCGGACAAGGGCTTCTTCGACGGGACGAAGTGCCACCGCCTCACCACCAAGGGCATCTACGTCCTGCAGTGCGGCGACCCCGAGGGCACCGGCGCGGGCGGCCCCGGCTACACGCTCCCCGATGAGAACCTGGGCGGGCTCGGCAAGCCGGCCAAGGACGGCTCGGTGACCTACAAGGCCGGCACGGTCGCGATGGCGAACACCGGCCAGCCCGACTCCGGCGGCAGCCAGTTCTTCCTCGTCTACAAGGACAGCAAGCTGACGCCTACGTACACGCCCGTCGGCACGATGGACGCGAAGGGCCTCAAGGTCGTCCAGGACGTCGCGGCGAAGGGCGTCAGCGGCGGCTCGGAGGACGGGGCTCCGAAGGAGGCCGTCAAGGTCAGCAAGGCGACGGTCAGCAAGAAGTAAGGCCAAAGGGCCACCCCACGCGCGTGCGGGCACGGAATTGAGCCGCGCTGAGTGCGGACAGTGGGGTGGCCGGTCGCCTAGATTGGCTTCGAGCGGCGCGGATTCGAGCCGCGTTGTGGAGGGCGGGCCGGGCCCGCCAGGAAACTGTGGACGATGCCCCGGGGCGGGACGCCCCGCGCAGGCATCATGTGGAGGAGGCGCTGTGAGCAGCGACCCGTGGGGCCGCGTCGATGAGACGGGGACCGTGTACGTGCGTACGGCCGACGGCAGCGAGCGAGAGGTCGGTTCGTGGAAGGCGGGGTCTCCTGACGAGGCCCTGGCCTACTTCAAGCGCAAGTACGACGGCCTGGTCGTCGAGATCGGGCTCCTCGAACGCCGGGTGAAGACGACCGACCTGTCGGCCAAGGACGCCATGACGGCGATCGAGCACCTGCGCGAGCAGGTCACGGACGCCCACGCGATCGGCGACCTGGAAGCGCTCGGCAAGCGGCTCGACAAGCTGGTGGAGAGCGTCGAGGCCCGCCGCGAGGAGCGCAAGGTCCAGAAGGCCAAGCAGTCCGACGAGGCGCGGCACTCCAAGGAGGCGCTGGTCGTCGAGGCGGAGGAGCTGGCCCAGTCCGAGCAGTGGCGGGCGGCCGGCGAGCGGCTGCGCGCGCTGGTGGACACCTGGAAGGGTCTGCCGCGCCTCGACCGCAAGTCGGACGACGAGCTGTGGCACCGCTTCTCGCACGCCCGCTCGGCGTTCTCCAAGCGCCGCAAGGCCCACTTCGCTTCGCTGGACGCGCAGCGCGAGGAGGCCCGCAAGACCAAGGAGAAGCTGGTCGCGGAGGCCGAGTCGCTGTCGAACTCGACGGACTGGGGCGCCACGGCGGCCCGCTACCGCGACCTGATGACGGACTGGAAGGCCGCGGGCCGCGCGCAGCGCGAGCACGAGGACGACCTGTGGAACCGCTTCCGCGGCGCCCAGGACGTCTTCTTCGCGGCCCGCAGCGCGGTGTTCGCCGAGCGCGACGCCGAGCAGGGCGAGAACCTCAAGCTCAAGGAGGCGCTCGCGGACGAGGCCGAGAAGCTGCTGCCGATCGAGGACCTGAAGTCGGCGCGTGCCGCGTTCCGCTCGATCAACGAGCGGTGGGAGGCCATCGGTCACGTCCCGCGGGACGCCCGCCCGAAGGTCGAGGGCCGGATGCACACCGTGGAGCGTGCGCTCCAGGAGTCCGAGGAAGCGGAGTGGCGCCGTACGAACCCGGAGGCGCGGGCTCGTGCCGAGGGCCTCACCGGTCAGCTGCAGGCGGCGGTCGACAAGCTGCGCGGTCAGGTCGAGCAGGCGCGGGCGCAGGGGAACAACGCGAAGGCGGACAAGCTCCAGAAGGAGCTTGACGGGCGTCAGGCGTTGCTCGACCAGGCGGTCAAGGGGTTGCACGAGTTCGGAGGCTGAGCCCCTCCGCTGCGGCCGGAACGTGGACGGCCCCCGAGCACTGTGCTCGGGGGCCGTTCCTATGCCACGGGGCTCCGCCCCGGACCCCGCTGCTCAATCGCCGCAGGGGCTTGATTTGCTCACCCGGCCGCAGGGCCGGATTTACGGCCGCCGCGCCGACGTCACCCGGTACACGTCGTACACGCCCTCCACGCCCCGGACCGCCTTCAGGACGTGGCCCAAGTGCTTCGGGTCGCCCATTTCGAACGTGAAGCGGGATGTGGCCACCCGGTCGCGGGACGTCTGGACCGCCGCGGACAGGATGTTCACGTGCTGGTCCGACAGGACCCGGGTCACGTCGGACAGGAGCCGCGAGCGGTCGAGGGCCTCGACCTGTATGGCGACCAGGAAGACGGACGACTGCGTGGGCGCCCACTCGACCTCGAGGATGCGCTCCGGCTCGCGGGACAGCGAGTCCACGTTGACGCAGTCGCTGCGGTGAACCGATACGCCACTGCCGCGCGTGACGAAGCCGATGATCGGGTCACCGGGCACCGGCGTGCAGCAGCGCGCCAGCTTCACCCAGACGTCGTCGACGCCCTTGACCACGACGCCCGGGTCGGCGTTCGACCGGCGCTTGGAACGGCCGCGCGAGGGCGGTGCGCTCTCCGCGATGTCCTCGTTGGCCGCCTCCTCGCCGCCGAGGGCCTGCACGAGCTTCTGCACGACGGACTGCGCCGTGACGTGGCCCTCGCCGATGGCGGCGTACAGGGACGAGATGTCCGGGTAGCGCATCTCGTGCGCGAGCGTCACGAGAGAGTCGCCCGTGAGGATCCGCTGGATCGGCAGGTTCTGCTTGCGCATGGCGCGCGCGATGGCGTCCTTGCCCTGCTCGATGGCCTCCTCGCGGCGCTCCTTGGAGAACCAGGCCCGGATCTTGTTGCGCGCACGCGGCGACTTCACGAAGCCGAGCCAGTCGCGGGACGGGCCCGCGCCCTGCGCCTTGGAGGTGAAGACCTCCACCAGGTCGCCGTTGTCCAGCGTGGATTCGAGGGGCACCAGGCGTCCGTTGACGCGTGCTCCTATGGTCCGGTGGCCGACCTCCGTGTGGACCGCGTACGAGAAGTCCACCGGCGTCGCCCCGGCCGGGAGCGCTATGACGTCGCCCTTCGGCGTGAAGACGAACACCTCGTTGCGGGAGAGGTCGAAGCGCAGGGACTCCAGGAACTCCCCCGGGTCCTCCGTCTCCTTCTGCCAGTCGAGCAACTGGCGCAGCCACGCCATGTCGTTGAGGTGGTCGTCCTTGCCCTTGCCGGACGACTTGGGCGCGTCGGTGCGCACCTTGGAGGCGCCGGCGACGGCCTCCTGCTTGTACTTCCAGTGCGCGGCGATGCCGTACTCGGCACGGCGGTGCATGTCGAACGTACGGATCTGCAGCTCGACGGGCTTGCCGTTGGGGCCGATCACCGTCGTGTGCAGCGACTGGTACATGTTGAACTTGGGCATCGCGATGTAGTCCTTGAACCGCCCCGGAACCGGGTTCCAGCGGGCGTGGACCGTGCCCAGTGCCGCGTAGCAGTCGCGGACCGTGTCGACGAGGACGCGGATGCCCACCAGGTCGTAGATCTCCGCGAAGTCACGGCCGCGGACGATCATCTTCTGGTAGACGCTGTAGTAGTGCTTCGGGCGGCCTGTGACGGTCGCCTTGATGCGGGCCGCGCGCAGGTCGGACTGCACCTCGTCGGTCACTATGGCCAGGTACTCGTCGCGCTTGGGCGCGCGCTCGGCCACGAGCCGCACGATCTCGTCGTACATCTTGGGGTAGAGGATCGCGAACGCGAGGTCCTCCAGCTCCCACTTGATGGTGTTCATGCCCAGGCGGTGCGCCAGCGGAGCGTAGATCTCCAGCGTCTCGCGGGCCTTCTTCTCCTGCTTCTCGCGCTTGAGGTAGCGCATGGTGCGCATGTTGTGCAGGCGGTCGGCGAGCTTGATGACCAGGACGCGCGGGTCCTTGGCCATCGCGACGACCATCTTGCGCACGGTCTCGGCCTGCGCGGCCTCGCCGAACTTGACCTTGTCCAGCTTGGTCACGCCGTCGACCAGGAGCGCCACCTGGTCGCCGAAGTCGCGCTTGAGTGTGTCCAGGCCGTACTCGGTGTCCTCGACCGTGTCGTGCAGCAGGCCCGCCATCAGCGTCGCCGGGTCCATGCCGAGCTCGGCGAGGATCGTCGTCACCGCGAGCGGGTGCGTGATGTACGGGTCGCCGCTCTTGCGCTTCTGACCGCGGTGCCAGCGCTCGGCGACCTGGTAGGCGCGCTCGACCTGGCGCAGCGTGGACGTCTCGATCTTCGGGTCGTTGCTGCGCACTATCCGCAGCAGCGGCTCCAGGACCGGGTTGTACGGGTTCGAGCGCTGCACGCCGAGGCGGGCCAGGCGGGCGCGGACGCGATTGGAGGAGCCGGAGCGCGCGGCCGGCTGGTTCGTGGCGGCGCGGATCGCCGGCGGTGGTGTGGGGCGCGGCTGGCCCGCGGGAGGCTTGGTGCGCGGCTGCTCGGCCGCCGTGCCGCTCGGCGGCGCAGGCTTCGCCGTCTTCGCGTCCTTCTCGGGCGTGCGGGAAGGAGCCGCGGCCGCAGTGGCCTGTTCGTCATGCGTGGCGGCGGAGAGTGGCTTGGCCTCGTCTGGCAACGGCGCTCCTCGTGCGCGACGGGTCCCCCGTTCAGGTCCCGGAGAGCCCATGGTATCGATCCGGCGTCCTCGGCTCGCCCCGGGCCGACGGGACGCCTTCGTACTGGTGAAACACCAGAGGCGGGCACCGGATTCCTCCGGACCCGCCGCCAGGGCTGTGAGCTGCGGCTTTACACCACGAGCAGGGCGTCGA
Organism: Streptomyces sp. UC4497; assembly: GCF_054871485.1. Lineage (NCBI taxonomy): Bacteria > Bacillati > Actinomycetota > Actinomycetes > Kitasatosporales > Streptomycetaceae > Streptomyces > Streptomyces sp. UC4497. Next base: position 147,417 of record NZ_JBTYHB010000002.1, read on the forward strand.
GCGGCGCACCCTGAAGCGCGGATTCGAGTCGTCCGCGGCCCGGCAGAAAACCCAGCTCCATGAGGACGGCGCAGCCCGCGACCTCGGCGCCGGCGCGGCGGATCAGGTGCACCGCGGCCTCTGCGGTGCCGCCGGTGGCCAGCACGTCGTCGATCACCATGACGCGGTCGTCGGCGCCGAGGTCCTCGGCGTGCACCTCGATCTCGGCGGATCCGTACTCCAGGTCGTACGACTGCGCGAGCGTCGCACCGGGGAGCTTGCCCGCCTTGCGTACGGGGATGAAGCCGAGGCCCGCGCGGATCGCGACGGGGGCGCCCAGGATGAAGCCGCGCGCCTCCAGGCCGACGATCTTCGTCGCCCCGTTGCGGACACAGAGCTCGGCGAGCGTGTCGGTGAGGGCCGTGAAGGCCGCCGGGTCCGCGAGCAGCGGGGTGATGTCCTTGAACAGGACACCGGGCTCCGGATAGTCCTGCACATCGCGGATGCGGCTGAGGAGCAGCTCCTTGATGTCGGTCATTTCTGCACCTCAGCGAGTATGTGAAGAGTTTTTCCTGGAGGTTCGACCGCTTTGCGGCGACCGCCAACCCTAGCAGTCGCCGCTGTGGAGAAACGCCAAGGGCGCCAGGGCCTCGAAGGCTCCTGGCGCCCTTGTGGCGTCCGTGACGGTCCGGCTCAGCGGCGCTTGCCCGAGGGGCGGCCGCGGCCGCGGTTACGGGCCGGCTGGTTGCGCGGACCCGAGGCGGCGGGACCGGCGCCCGCGGGGGCGGCGTCCTGCGGCTCCTCGGCCTCCGTGTCCAGCCCGCCGTCGGCCTGGTGGCCCACGACGGCCGTGTCGGCCTTCGCCGCGGCGGCCGCCCGCTTGGCGAGCACCCGCTTCTTCAGCGCCTTCATCTTCGGGTCGCGCTCCTTGAGGTCGGCGACCAGCGGAGTGGCGATGAAGATCGACGAGTACGCACCGGCGGCGAGGCCCACGAAGAGCGACAGCGAGATGTCGTTCAGCATGCCCGCGCCGAGGAAGCCGCCGCCGATGAACAGCAGGCCGCCGACCGGGAGGAGCGCCACGACCGTGGTGTTGATCGAGCGGACCAGCGTGCTGTTGATCGACCGGTTGGCGACCTCGCTGTACGTCCAGCGGGTCTGCTTCTCCAGCCCCTTGGTCTGTTCCTTGAGCGAGTCGAAGACGACGACCGTGTCGTAGAGCGAATAACCAAGGATGGTCAACAGACCGATCACCGTGCCCTGCGTGACCTCGAAGCCCACCAGGGCGTAGATCCCGACGGTGATCGTGATGTCGTGGATGAGCGCGACGAGTGCCGCGAGCGCCATCCGCCACTCGAAGGCGATCGCCAGATAGATCACGACCAGGACCATGAAGATGGCCAGGCCCTGCCATGCCTTGTTGGCGATCGAGGCGCCCCAACTGGGGCCCACCAGGTCGGCGTTGATGTCCTCGGCGGGGATGTCCATGTCCTTGGACAGCTCGGCCTTGATCTGGTCCGACTTGCCGGTGTCGACGCCCGCGACCTGGATGCGCAGACCGCCCGAGCCGAGCTCCTGGACGACCGCCGGGTGGCCCGAGGCCTCCGACGCGTACTCCTCGGCCTTCTGGGCCGAGACGCTCGTCTTGGGCGTCGTGAAGACCGCGCCGCCCTCGAACTCGATGCCCATGTTCAGGCCGCGCACCCCGAGGCCGACGATGGCCGTGATGGTGATGAGGATCGAGACGCCGTACCAGATCATTCGCTTGCCGATGAAGTCGTAACCGACCTCACCGCGGTACAGCCTGGCGCCGAGATTGCCCAGCTTCGACATCTCACGCCTCCTTCGGGTCGACAGGGCGGGTGGCGCGGCGGGTGCGACGCAGCGGGGGCTGCACGCCGAGGCGCTTCGGGTCGAGGCCGGACCACTTGTGCCCGCCCGTGAAGAACTTGGTGCGGGCCAGGAGCGTCATCAGCGGCTTCGTGAAGAGGAAGACCACGACGATGTCGAGCAGGGTGGTCAGGCCGAGCGTGAACGCGAAGCCCTGCACCTTGCCGACGGTCACGATGTAGAGCACCGCGGCCGCGAGGAACGACACGAAGTCGGAGACCAGGATGGTGCGCCGGGCCCGCGGCCAGGCGCGCTCCACCGCGGGACGCACGGAGCGTCCCTCTCTGATCTCGTCCCGGATCCGCTCGAAGTACACGATGAACGAGTCCGCGGTGATACCGATGGCCACGATGGCACCACAGACGGCCGGCAGGTTCAGCGCGAAGCCGATGGCCGGGCCGAGCAGCGTCATCAGGGTGTACGTGAGGATGCCGGAGGTGAGCAGCGAGGCCAGCGCGACGACCGACAGGCCCCGGTAGTAGACCACCAGGTAGAGGACGACCAGCGCGAGGCCGATGGCGCCCGCGATCAGGCCGGCGTTCAGCTGCTCACCGCCGAGCGCGGCGGTCACCGAGGTGACGCTCTGCTCGTGGAAGGTCAGCGGCAGGGCGCCGTAGGACAGCACGTTCGCGAGGTCCTGGGCGGACTCCTGGGTGAAGGAGCCGGAGATCTCGGCGTTCTGGCTCAGGGTGGAGCTGACGCTGGGAGCGGAGACCACATCGCCGTCGAGCACGATGGCGAACTGGTTCATCGGCGACTGCTGGGTCTTGAGCTTGCTGGTCGTCGCGGCGAACTTCTTCGAGCCCGTGCCCGTGAACTCCATGTTCACGACCCACTGGCCGTTCTGCTGGTTGATGGTCGCCTGGGACTTCTTGACGTCCTTGCCGCCCACCTCGGAGGGGCCGAGGATGTACTTCTGCCACTGCCCCTGGCTCTGACCGCAGGCAATGATCGGGTCGGAGGACTTCGCGCCCTCGTTGATCTTGGTGCGGGCGGCCTTGTCCGTGCAGTCGAGCTGCATGAACTTCTTCTGCAGCGCGGTGGTCGCCGGGTCCGTGCTTGCGCTCGGGGTGGCCTGCGGGTCGTCGCCGGTCTTCGCGGAGGCGCTCGGCGTCGCGTCGGCCTTGAGGCTGTCGGTGACGGCGCGGCCCTGCGTCGTGGCGCTCGGGGACGGCGTGACCGTCGACTTGTCGGTCGCCTTGTCCGAGCCGGTGGCCTTGTCGGTCGCCTTGCCACCCGTGGAGGCGCTCGGGGACGGGGTGGCCGACTTGTCACCCTTGCCGGCCGGCTGGCCGGAGGTCATCGTGAGCACCGGACGGAAGTAGAGCTGCGCGGTCGTACCGACCTGCTCGCGGGCCTGCTTCTCGTTCGTCCCTCGCGGGATGTTGACGATGATGTTGCTCTTGCCCTGCGTCTGGACCTCGGCCTCGGAGACACCCATGCCGTTGACACGGCGGTTGATGATGTCCGCCGCCGTGTCCATGTTGGTCTTGTTGATCGCGTTGGGCTTGCCCGGCTCGTTCTTCGCCTCCAGCGTGATGCTGGTGCCGCCCGCGAGGTCGATACCAAGGCGCGGGGTGAACGTGCCGGAGGCGAACATCCCCCCGACGAGCGCGACCATGATGATCACGATCAGGCCCAGGGCGCGCCCCGGCTTCGACGGGGCACCTGCCCCTCGGCTCTTCTTAGGTGTGGCCACCTTCTCGTACTCCCTCTCCATCCGCCCGGCATCGGGGTTGGGTGCCCAGGCGGCCATGAAATGGTCGAGAGTCCGCGCGGGTCACGCACGAACAGGAACCGCGGGGCACATCGAGCGGACGCCCCACGGTTCCGGCCGTACTACTTCGCGTCGGACTCGCCGTCGGTCTTCTTCACCTCGACGTCGTCGGCCTTCTCGGCCGGCTCCGCCTTCTCGGCCTTCTCGGCCTCGGCGGGCTCGTCCTTCTTGCCGAGGTCGATGCGCGAGTCGTCAGCGGCGGTCTCGTCGCTCTCGGTGAGGGAGGACGCGTCGTCCGGCACGACGGCGTCGTTGGTCAGCTCATCATCACCAACGACTTCCTCGCCGTGGACGATGCGGTTGTACTCGTCATCGGTGAGTACGGCGCCGATGGCGTTCTTCGCGAACATGAGGTGGACCCCGGGGCCGGCGTCGAGGAGGACCGCGTCGTCGTGGACCTCCTTGACCGTGGCGTACATGCCCCCGATCGTGCGGACGCCGGAGCCGGGCTGCATCTCATTGCGCATGTCCGCGGCTTGCTTCTGCTTCTTCTTGGCAGACCGGGTCATCAGGAACATGGCCCCGATGAGCACAATGAACGGGAGGAGGGTCACAGGACTCACGGGTAGGAACTTCCTTCATTCGGCCGCGTCGAGATGCGGCCGCATCGATGATGGGGTATTACGCCGCTGTAAAGGCGACGTCGGCGGAGTCTAAGCGAGTCCGCACTGTGGGAACAACGCTCAGCATGGCACCGGGGTTCCAGCCCCGGCGAGCACGCGCGCCGTCATGCCCCGAAGAGGTCTTGTTGTCCGCCTGCCCCAGGTCTCCCTTGGGGTGCGGTGAGTCCGAGGTGGGCCCACGCGGCGGGAGTCGCCACGCGCCCCCTGGGGGTGCGCGCCAGGAGTCCCTCTCTGACGAGGAAGGGCTCGGCGACCTCTTCCACGGTCTCACGCTCCTCCCCCACGGCGACGGCGAGTGTCGAAAGTCCCACAGGGCCACCGCTGAACAGCTTGAGCAGGGCTTCGAGCACGGCGCGGTCCAGGCGGTCGAGGCCGCGGCCGTCCACTTCATAGACGCCGAGGGCCGCGGACGCGATGTCCCTGTTGATCTGTCCGTCGGCCTTGACCTGCGCATAGTCGCGGACGCGGCGCAGCAGGCGGTTGGCGATACGGGGCGTGCCGCGGGAGCGTCCTGCGATCTCGGCGGCGCCCTCCGTGTCGATCTCCACATCGAGGAGGCTCGCCGAGCGATGGATCACTCGCTCGAGTTCCGGGGGCCCGTAGAACTCCATGTGTGCGGTGAAGCCGAAGCGGTCGCGCAGCGGCGGCGGCAGCAGCCCCGCGCGCGTGGTCGCGCCGACGAGGGTGAAGGGCGGCAGCTCCAGCGGGATGGCGGTGGCGCCCGGGCCCTTGCCAACGATGACGTCGACCCGGAAGTCCTCCATCGCCATGTAGAGCATCTCCTCGGCGGGCCGCGACATCCGGTGGATCTCGTCGAGGAAGAGGACCTCGCCCTCCTGGAGCGAGGAGAGGATCGCCGCGAGGTCGCCCGCGTGCTGGATCGCGGGGCCGGACGTGATGCGGATCGGGGCGCCCATCTCGGCCGCGATGATCATGGAGAGGGTGGTCTTGCCGAGGCCGGGGGCGCCGGAGAGCAGGACGTGGTCGGCGGTGGCGCCGCGCGCGCGGGCGGCGCGCAGGACCAGGTCGAGCTGCTCCCTGACCTTCTCCTGGCCGATGAACTCGCCCAGGTCCTTGGGGCGCAGGGCCGCCTCTACGGCCTGGTCCTCGTGGTCGGCCGACGCACCGACGAGCCGGTCGGCCTGCGGCGTCGCGGCGTCTTCGGCGGTCTCGTCCCAGTTCATGTGTGGTGCCTCGCGTTACGGATTCGGAGGGGCGGTCGGCTTCGGATGCCCGGTCGGGGCGGCGGGGCTAACGGGTGCGGTTGAGGGTCTGCAGGGCCGCCTTCAAGAGCTGGCCGACCTGCGGCGTGCCCTCCGCGGCCTCGGCCTGCGGGGCGACCGCGTCGACCGCCTCGTCGGCCTCGCGGGTGGCGTAGCCGAGGCCGATGAGTGCGGCGTGCAGCTGCTCGCGCCAGCCGCTGTTGACGGGCGCCCCGATGGCGGGGCCGCCCGTGCCGAGGGGCTCGCCGAGCCGGTCCTTCAGCTCCAGGAGCAGCTTCTGGGCACCCTTCTTACCGATGCCGGGGACGGCCGTGAGCGACTTCTCGTCACCCGTGGAGACGGCTCTGCGCAGCGCGTCCGGGCTGTGCACGGCGAGCATCGCCTGCGCCAGGCGCGGGCCGACGCCGCTCGCCGTCTGCAGCAGCTCGAACGTCTGCTTCTCGTCGTCGTCCGCGAAGCCGTACAGGGTGAGCGAGTCCTCGCGTACGACAAGAGAGGTGGCGAGCTTGGCCTGCTGGCCGATACGCAGCGTGGACAGCGTGTTCGGCGTGCACTGGAGGGCCATGCCGACACCGCCCACCTCGACCACCGCGGCGTCGGGGGCGAGGGCGGCGACGGGGCCGCTGACGAAGGCGATCATGCGGTACGGCCTTTCGGTGCGTGAGAAGCGCGGGTGGCTTGGGGGGTCCTGGACGCCTGGGCCGCGTGCTGTGCCACGGCCTGCTGGAGTCTGTTCTGCGCGGGGGCCCGCCAGATGTGGCAGATGGCGAGGGCGAGTGCGTCGGCGGCGTCGGCCGGTTTGGGCGGGGCGTCGAGCCTCAGCAGGCGCGTCACCATGGCGCCCACCTGTGCCTTGTCGGCGCGGCCCGTGCCGGTGACGGCGGCCTTGACCTCGCTGGGCGTGTGCAGCGCCACGGGGATGCCGCGGCGCGAGGCGCACAGCATGGCGACGGCGCTGGCCTGGGCGGTGCCCATCACCGTACTGACGTTGTGCTGGCTGAACACCCGCTCCACGGCGAGGACTTCGGGACGGTGCTCGTCGAGCCACTGCTCGATTCCCTGCTCGATGGCGACGAGGCGGTGGCCCAACTCGGCGTCCGCGGGCGTCCGTACGACACCGACGCCGCGCATCGTCAGCGGCCGTCCCGCGATCCCCTCGACCACGCCGACACCGCACCGGGTGAGACCCGGGTCCACCCCGAGAACGCGCACGCCTGCCCCCAACCTTCGATCGCCTGTTTGTGCAGGCTATCGGGTGCCACTGACAAAGCGGCGGGCCGACGGGGTGTGTCCCATCGGCCCGCCGCTGATGTCGCGTCAGGCGTCGACCTTCTCCATGACCTCGTCGGAGACGTCGAAGTTGGCGAAGACGTTCTGCACGTCGTCGCTGTCCTCGAGCGCGTCGATCAGCTTGAAGATCTTGCGCGCGCCCTCCTCGTCGAGCTCGACCTGCATGGTCGGGACGAAGTTGGCGTCGGCCGAGTCGTAGTCGATGCCGGCCTCCTGGAGCGCGGTGCGGACCGCGACCAGGTCGGTGGCCTCGGAGAGCACCTCGAAGGACTCACCCAGGTCGTTGACCTCTTCGGCGCCCGCGTCGAGCACGGCGCCCAGGACGTCGTCCTCGGACAGCTCGCCCTTGGGGACGACCACGACGCCCTTGCGGTTGAACAGGTACGACACGGAACCCGGGTCGGCCATGTTGCCGCCGTTGCGGGTCATGGCGACGCGCACGTCGGAGGCGGCACGGTTGCGGTTGTCGGTGAGGCACTCGATGAGCACCGCGACACCGTTCGGCCCGTAGCCCTCGTACATGATCGTCTCGTAGTCGGCGCCGCCGGCCTCGAGGCCGCCGCCGCGCTTGACCGCGGAGTCGATGTTCTTGTTCGGGACCGACTGCTTCTTCGCCTTCTGAATGGCGTCGTAAAGCGTCGGGTTGCCCTCGATGTCGGTGCCGCCCATGCGTGCGGCGACCTCGATGTTCTTGATCAGCTTCGCGAAGAGCTTGCCGCGCTTGGCATCGATCACGGCCTTCTTGTGCTTCGTCGTAGCCCATTTAGAGTGGCCGGACATCTGCCTGTCTCCTTCGCGTAACCAATTTACGAACGCCAGAGATCCTACAAGGAACCCGGAGCGTCCTTCGCCCGCACCATATCCACGAACAGGGCGTGGATCCGGTGGTCCCCGGTGAGTTCCGGGTGGAAGGACGTCGCAATGGCGTCGCCCTGGCGCACGGCCACAATGTGCCCCTCGTGCTCCGCGAGCACCTCCACCTCGGCGCCCACGGACTCCACCCACGGAGCCCTGATGAAGACGCCCTCTACAGGATCGCCCTCGACGCCCCGGACGTCGACCGCCGCTTCGAAGGATTCGTTCTGCCGTCCGAAGGCGTTGCGCCGCACGATCATGTCGATGCCGCCGACGGTCTCCTGGCCCGAGCGCGGGTCGAGGATCTTGTCGGCGAGCATGATCAGGCCCGCGCACGTCCCGTAGACCGGCAGACCGTCACGCACGCGCGCGCGAAGGGGCTCCATCAGACCGAAGAGGTTGGCCAGCTTCGACATGGTGGTCGACTCGCCGCCGGGGATGACGAGCCCGTCGACCTCGGCCAGTTCCTCGGGGCGCCGCACCGGCCTCGCCACGGCGTCGGCCGCGGCCAGGGCGACGAGGTGCTCCCGCACGTCGCCCTGGAGCGCGAGCACTCCGACCACGGGAGTGGTCATCACCAGCCCCGGTTCGCGTAGCGCTCGCCCTCGGGCAGCGTGTCGCAGTTGATGCCGACCATGGCCTCGCCGAGGTTGCGGGACGCGTCCGCGACGATCTTCGGGTCGTCGAAGAAGGTGGTGGCCTTCACGATGGCGGCGGCGCGCTTGGCCGGGTCGCCGGACTTGAAGATGCCCGAGCCGACGAAGACGCCCTCGGCGCCGAGCTGGCGCATCAGCGCGGCGTCGGCGGGGGTCGCGACGCCACCGGCGGAGAAGAGGACCACCGGCAGCTTGCCCAGCTCGGAGACCTCCTTGACCAGCTCGTACGGGGCGCGCAGGTCCTTGGCGGCGGCGTACAGCTCGTTGTTGTCGAAGCCGCGCAGCTTGGCGATCTCGTTCTTGATCTGGCGCAGGTGGCGCACGGCCTCCACGACGTTGCCGGTGCCGGCCTCGCCCTTGGAGCGGATCATCGCGGCGCCCTCGGCGATGCGGCGCAGGGCCTCGCCCAGGTTGGTGGCGCCACAGACGAACGGGGTCGTGAACGCGAACTTGTCGCTGTGGTTGACCTCGTCGGCCGGGGTGAGGACCTCGGACTCGTCGATGTAGTCGACGCCGAGCGACTGGAGCACCTGGGCCTCGACGAAGTGGCCGATGCGGGACTTGGCCATCACCGGGATCGAGACCGCGCCGATGATGCCCTCGATCATGTCCGGGTCGGACATCCGGGCCACGCCGCCGTCCTTGCGGATGTCGGCCGGCACCCGCTCCAGTGCCATCACCGCGACGGCGCCGGCGTCCTCGGCGATCTTCGCCTGCTCGGGCGTGACGACGTCCATGATGACGCCGCCCTTGAGCTGCTCGGCCATGCCTCGCTTGACGCGGGCGGTGCCGGTGGCGGTGTTTTCAGAAGTGGACACGGGTGACCTCACTCGGTGAAGAAAGCTTTTGCAGCACCGAGGAAACCTCTGGACAGCAGGCCACTACAAGGGCCAATGGACAGCCGGTGGCTCCTTTTGGCCTGGGATCCAGTGGATCCAGGTCTGGTGGATCCGGGTGGATCTAGTTGGTGGCGCGGTCGGCCAGCGCCACCGGCGCCTCGTCGTCCATCTCGAAGGCCAGCGGGAACGGGGCGTGCCCGGCGAGCCGGAACCAGCGGACCGTGCGGTGGCGGCGCAGCGCGCGGGCGGCACGTACGGCGTCGTTGTGGAAGCGGCGGGCCATGGGGACGCGGCGGACCGCCTGGGCGAGCTCCTCGGCGGCCTCCTCGCCGCCGGGGGCCTCGCGGACCACCTCGACCTGGTCGGGCTCGTTGAAGATCGCCCTGAGCGCCTGACTGAGCTCGCTCTCCGCGACCTCGCGCTGCTCCTCCTCGGCCTGGCGCGCGGCGTGCGCCGCCTCGTACAGCACGATCGACGCGGCCGGGTCGAGCACGCCCGACGTGGCCAGTTCCTGGGCGACCGAAGCCCGGCGCAGGAGTTGGGCGTCGAGGGCGGCGCGGGCCGCGTCGATACGGGCGTGCAGGCGGTCGAGCCTTCCTGCGGTCCAGCTCAGGTAGAGCCCGATCGCGAAGAGGGCTACGGCGATCCAGATGAGGGTGACGGTCACGGGCGGCAAGGCTACCGGGGTCGCGGCGGGCCCAGGTCCTGTCGTCACACTCGCGTCGTCGCCCGGAGGGCGGCCTGGCGGCGTCTGGTGCGTGCGATCGCAAGGCGCCGGAGAGTCCTCGTAGCGGAGCTACTCGGGCTTTTCGGCAACGCCGCGAGCGTGCGTGCCAGGCGTCGCCAGGCAGACGGGAGTGTGACGACAGGGCCTCAGTCCCGCGCCAAGCCGAAGCGCGCCCTGAGGCCCGTCCGCTCGTCCGCCGCGACCGCGGCCGCGCCCTGGGTCACCGTCTCGTAGACCGAGAGGATGTCCGCGGCGACCGTGGACCAGTCGAAGCGGCGGACGTGCTTGCTGCCACGCGCGCGTAGTTCGGCGCGGCGCTCCGGGTCGCCCAGGAGGCGCAGGGCGGCGACGGAGAGGGTGTCCGCGTCCTCGTTGGTGAAGAGTTCACCGGCGGCGCCCTGGTCGAGGACCTGCGCGAAGGCGTCCAGGTCGGAGGCGAGCACGGGGGCGCCCGCCGACATCGCCTCCACCAGGATGATGCCGAAGCTCTCGCCCCCGGTGTTGGGCGCGACGTAGACGTCGACGCTCGCCAGGAGGCGCGCCTTGTCCTCGTCGCTGACCATGCCGAGGAATTCGACCCGGTCGCGCATCTCCTTGGGCAGCGAGGCCACCGCCTCGTTCTCGTCGCCGCGCCCCGCGACCAGGAGCCGGGTCTGCGGGCGCTCCGCGAGGATCTTGGGCAGCGCCTTCATGAGCACCGGAAGCCCCTTGCGGGGCTCGTCGATGCGGCCGATGAAGCCGATCGTGTCGCCCTGCCACTCGGGCTTGGGCTCGGCGCGGGCGAAGAAGTCGACATCGACACCGTTCGGGATGACGACCGCGTCGCCGCCCAGGTGCTCGACCAGGGTGCGGCGCGCGTACTCGCTCACCGCGATGCGCGCGCTGATCTTCTCCAGGGCGGGCTGCAGGATCGGATACGCGGCGATCATCGCGCGCGAGCGCGGGTTGGACGTGTGGAAGGTCGCGACGATCGGGCCCTGCGCGGCCCAGCACGTCAGGAGGCCGAGCGACGGGGACGCCGGTTCGTGGATGTGGATCACGTCGAACGTGCCGTCGTGCAGCCACCTGCGCACGCGCGCGGCGCTCAGGAAGCCGAAGTTCAGGCGCGCCACCGAGCCGTTGTACGGCACGGGAACCGCGCGGCCTGCCGACACGACGTACGGCGGCAGCGGGGTCTCGTCGTCCGCGGGCGCGAGGACGGACACCTCGTGCCCCAGGCGGATGAGGTGCTCCGCCAGATCGCGGATGTGGAACTGGACGCCGCCCGGCACGTCCCAGGAGTACGGGCAGACGATTCCGATCCTCACGCCGACCTCTCTTCGGATTTGTCGGCGGTCCCGAGGTCTTCGAGCCACAACCGCTGCAGCATGTGCCAGTCCTCCGGATGGTCCGCGATCCCCGTGGCGAAGGCATCGGCCAGCGCCTGCGTCATGACAGACGTCTTCTCGGCCCGCGTGCCTGTCTCCGGCACGTCGACGGGTGGGTGGACACGACCCCGCATGACGGGCGAGTCGTCGTACCAGAGGGTGACCGGGAGCAGCAGCGCCCCGGTCTGCTGGGCGAGCATCGCGGGCCCCGCGGGCATCCGGGTCGTCTCGCCGAAGAACTTGACCTCCACACCGGAGGACGACAGGTCGCGGTCCGCGACCAGGCAGACCAGGCCGCCCGCGCGCAGCCGCCGTGCGAGCGTCCCGAAGGCGGCGCCACCCGTGTGCGGCAGCACCTCCATGCCGAGGCCCTCCCTGTAGGCGACGAAACGGTCGTACAGGGTCTCCGGCTTGAGCCGCTCGGCGACGGTCGTGAACGGGGTGTCCAGCTTGGTGGTGACCCAGGCGCCCGCCAGGTCGTAATTGCCCATGTGGGGCAGCGCGAGGACGACGCCCTTGCCGGCGTCCAGGCCCTCGGTGAGGTAGTGAATGTCCTTGACCGAGACGCCGTCGCTGATGCGCTCCTTGCTCCACGTGGGGAGCCGGAAAGACTCCATCCAGTAGCGCAGGTACGAGCGCATGTTCTTCCTGGAGAGCTGTTGCAGGCGCTGTGGAGTGGCGTCGGGCACCACGCGCGCGAGGTTGGCCTCCAGACGCTGCACGCCCTTGCCGCGCTTCTTCCAGGCGGCGTCGGCGATCGTGCGGCCCAGGCGCTGTGCCACCGGCTCGGGAAGCTTCTTGACGCCCGCCCAGCCGAGCCCGTACAGCGCGTCGGTGATCCGCTCCTGCGTCCCGCTCACGAGGTGGCCCCCTCCTGGGCCGCCGCGTCGGCCTCTGCGGCCTCACGGCGGACCGTGACGACGCGCTGGATCAGCGTGACGAGGCTGCCCACGGCGACGATCCACAGGGCGACCGGCAGCAGGTACTGGATGCCGGGCACCCCGAACTTGTGCAGCCCGGCGAAGCCCGCGGCGACGAGCGAGATGACGAGCCGCTCGGCGCGCTCCACCAGACCGTTCACGGCGACGGGCAGGCCGATCGATTCGCCACGTGCCTTCGTGTAGGACACGACCTGGCCGCTGGCGAGGCAGAAGATCGACACGGCGCACAGGACGTTGTCGTCGCCCCCACCCGCGTACCAGAGCGCGAGGCCGCCGAAGATGGCGCTGTCCGCGACACGGTCGAGCGTGGAGTCCAGGAAGGCGCCCCAGCGGCTGGAGCGGCCCAGCTGGCGCGCCATATTGCCGTCCACGAGGTCCGAGAAGACGAACAGCGTGATGACGACGGTTCCCCAGAAGAACTCACCGCGCGGATAGAAGACCAGCGCACCGGCCACGACTCCGGCGGTGCCCAGGAGCGTGACCGCGTCGGGGCTGACTCCGCGGCGGATGAGAAACGCGGCGAACGGTGTGAGGACACGCGTGAAGAATGCACGCGCGTACTTGTTCAGCATGGCCTTCCCGATGGTCGGTGGCCGCGCGGCCCCTCTGGCCACCGGCTGGCCCATCGTAGCCACGCACACGTGCGAACCGCCGACGGGCCGCTCGCGTGGGCGTGCGATCCGGTACGACGTATGGACGCACAGTGACCCGAGTGGAAAGCTCGAAGACACCGCGGGCGTCGCCGAAGCCGCCTCCGCACGCGGATTCGCGTGTCCGCGCCCATAGGCCGACAAGGACCTAGGACCACCTCACCGAGCAGCAAGCAACCGGGAGGCCAAGGCATGGGCGACAAGAGCAACGGACACCCCGGAGCCGCCGGCAGGGCAGCGACGGCCGACCATCCCGCGTCCGTACGGAATGTGGTGCTGGTCGGCCACAGCGGATCGGGCAAGACCACCCTGGTGGAGGCCCTCGCGCTGACCGCGGGGGCGGTGAACAGGGCCGGGCGCGTCGAGGACGGCACCAGCGTCTCGGACTACGACGAGATCGAGCATCGCCAGCAGCGCTCGGTCCAGCTCTCGCTCGTCCCTTTGGAGTGGGACGGATTCAAGATCAATCTCCTGGACACCCCCGGCTACGCGGATTTCGTCGGGGAGTTGAGGGCCGGTCTGCGGGCTGCGGACGCGGCCCTTTTCATCGTTTCGGCGGCCGACGGGCCCGAGACGATGGCGGGCGCGACACGCATGGTGTGGGAGGAGTGCGCGGCGGTCGGCATGCCGCGGGCCATCGTGATCACGCACCTGGAGGCGGCGCGCGCCGACTTCGAGGACATGACGCGGACCTGCGCCGAGGTCTTCGGCGGCGACGACCCGGACGCCGTGCTCCCGCTGTACCTGCCGCTGCGCGGCGCACAGGCGCCGGACGGGCACGCGCCCGTGACGGGCCTGATCGGGCTGCTCTCGCAGCGCCTCTTCGACTACGCGTCGGGCGAACGCAAGGAGTCGGAACCGGGCGCCGACCAGGCCTCGTTGATCGAGGAGGCCCGCAACCGGCTCATCGAGGGGATCATCTCGGAGAGCGAGGACGAGACCCTCATGGACCGCTATCTCGGCGGCGAGGAGATCGACGTCAAGACGCTCGTCGACGACCTGGAGCGGGCCGTCGCGCGCGGCGTCTTCCACCCCGTCCTCGCGGCGGCTCCGGCGGCGGAGGGCGCACGGCAGGGCATCGGCACCGTCGAACTCCTCGAGCTGATCACCGGCGGCTTCCCGACCCCCCTGGAGCGGACCGCTCCCGACGTGCGCGGGCGCGACGGGAAGGAGCTCGACATCCACGCCTGCGACCCGGAAGGGCCGCTGGTGGCGGAGGTCGTGAAGACCGCGTCCGACCCGTACGTGGGGCGGGTCTCGCTCGTCCGCGTCTTCTCCGGCACGCTGCGGCCCGACGAGACGGTGCACGTGTCGGGCCACGGGCTCTCCGACCACGGGCACGAGACCCGGGCCCTGCACGAGGCGGACGAACGGATCGGCGCGCTCTCGGCTCCCTTCGGGAAGCAGCAGCGCACGCTGACCCACTGCATCGCCGGCGATCTGGCGTGTGTCGCGAAGCTGAGCCGGGCGGAGACCGGGGACACGCTCTCGTCGAAGGAGGCGCCGCTGCTCATGTCGCCGTGGGAGATGCCCGATCCCCTGCTGCCGCTGGCCATCCAGGCGCACAGCAAGGCCGACGAGGACAAGCTCTCGCAAGGTCTCTCACGCCTGGTCGCCGAGGACCCGACGATGCGCCTCGAACAGAACCAGGACACCCACCAAGTGGTGCTGTGGTGCCTCGGCGAGGCCCACGCGGACGTCGCCCTGGAACGGCTGCGCAGCCGGTACGGGGTGCAGGTCGACGTCATCGCGCACAAGGTCTCCCTTCGGGAGACGTTCGCGGGCAAGTCGGCGGGGCGCGGCCGGCACGTGAAGCAGTCCGGTGGCCACGGTCAGTACGCGATCTGCGAGATCGAGGTGGAGCCGCTGCCCGGCGGCTCGGGCATCGAGTTCGTGGACAAGGTCGTCGGCGGCGCGGTGCCCCGGCAGTTCATCCCGTCCGTGGAGAAGGGCGTGCGGGCGCAGGCGGCGAAGGGCGTCGCGGCCGGATATCCGCTCATCGACGTGCGGGTGACGCTGCTCGACGGCAAGGCGCACTCGGTGGACTCGTCCGACGCGGCGTTCCAGACGGCGGGGGCGCTCGCGCTGCGCGAGGCGGCGGCCGACGCCCGGATCCATCTCCTGGAGCCGGTGGCCGAGGTCGAGATCCTCGTCGGCGACGACTATGTGGGAACCATGATGAGCGATCTGTCCGGGCGGCGCGGCCGCGTCGTCGGCACCGAACAGGCTTCGGGCGGGCGGACGTTGATCCGGGCCGAGGTGCCGGAGATCGAGATCGGCCGGTACGCGGTGGACCTGCGCTCGCTGTCGCACGGCACCGCGCGCTTCAGCCGTGCGTACGCCCGGCACGAGCCGATGCCCGCCCAGTTGAGCGAGCGGATCCGCGAACAGGCCCAGGACGTCCCGTAGTCGGGCCCGGACCGCGCATCGGACCGCTCACCGGCACCGGCTTCCCGTTCCTCGGGGCCGGTGTCGGTGGCGGCCGCTACGCTGGTCGAAGATCAGCCGGATCCGGCCGACGGCGCGCCCAACAGGTGTGCGGGGCGGGCAAGTCGGGAAAAGCCGCAGCGACGGCGTGCGGTGATGGGGGTGGCAGTGGCGGACACGATGAAGCCGGCTTCGGCCGACGGAGCATTCGACTTCCGACCGGGCGCGCAGATCCCGCTGCAGGGTTCCGCGGGCCAGACCGCCGCGACGTTCGCCATCGCCTCGGCCGCGTACCGGGACGACCCGGCGGTGAAGATCGAGGAGACCAACAACGAGTGGCACAAGTCCCAGGTGAAGAAGGGGATGTGGTCACTGTTCGCGCCGAACCTCGGTGAGGCGTTCGCGCGTGCGGTGCAGGTGCGGATGCTGGGTGGCGCGCGCAAGCCGCTCATCCAGTCGTTCGGCACGGAACCGCAGGTCGTCGTGGAGCACTGCCTCGCGGCCAACCGGATCCGGCGCCAGCGCGACAGCCTGCTCACGCTGGTGACGGTGGTGTTCGGCTTCCTGTTCCTGCCCGGTTTCCTGCTGTGGGTGACCGCGTTCGAGATCCGCCGCAGGGACGCCATCCGCGTGGCCGTGGCCGAGAAAGAGGTCAAGGAGGCCGAGGGCAAGAGCACCAAGGAGAAGCGCGAGGCGAAGAAGCACGAGCGCGCGGTGCGCGGCCGGTCCGCCTTCACCATGGCGGTGCTGGCCGTCGTGTTCGTCGCCGTCATCATCGTGCTCGTCAAGCTTCCGTCCAGCAGCGGCTGGACCTGGTATCTGCGCGCCTCGTTCATCGCGCCCGTGATAGGCGGCTTCTGGGCGCGGCGAATCTGCGAGCGCACCGCGCACGACCTGCGGGACCGGTGGGGCGGCCTGCTGTCCGGCGGCGGGATCGGAGCGAAGATCCCGGAGGCCGTCCCCGGCAGTCCCGGCGAGACCGCCGCCGAGCAACTGCGGCAGAATCTGGCCAAGTTGTCCGCCGAGCAGCAGTCGAACTCCGTGTTCTACGCGGGCCCCAAGGGCATTCTGGGCATGGGCACGCGCTGGGGCGGCTGGCAGTTGGCCGAGGACCTGGTGTCCAAGGAGCCCGGCAAGGACATCCACCCGTTCCGCAGCTGGGACGTGATCCGCGCGATCCACGACCAGCTCCGCCTCCTGGAGCGCAAGCCCATCCACACGGGCGGCTTCCCCACGCCTTCGGTGAAGCACTGGATCGTCTCGCCGGTCGGGGAGAACGCGAAGAGCGTGACCCGCCCCTCGGGCGTGACCGTGGACGCCTTCGAGACCAGGACGCACGAGATAGAGCGGATCTGCAACGAGCAGCAGTTCGGCGGCGGCAGCCGCCACTACCTGGGCTGCCAGTTCACGCTCTGGGACGGCCAGTTGGTGATCACGATGCTGATCACGGTGACGGTGCTGCACCAGACACTGCGGATAGAAGTCACCGGGCACGCGCTCGGTCCGGTGCACTCCCTGTTCACGTCGAAGCCCGAGCCGAGGACGAAGGTGATCTCCAAGCCCATACGGTTCTGGGAGACCACGGAGAAGACGCTCCCGCTGATCACCTCGGACGAAGCGGTGCGGATCGCGGTCCGCGCCCCCTTCACCTGGTATCCGCCGCTCCTGGACCACCTCGGCGGCAAGCTCGTCCTGCCCGAGCCGTTCGGCCTGCGCCACGCCTGGGCGGACCAGCCGTGGCGGCACCGCTTCATGGCGGACGACGCGCTGCGCACGGCCACGCCCGTCCTGCGCGTGGTGCACGCGGCGGCGATCAGGGTGCTCGATGAGAACGGCGTGGACACCGAGAAGTTCGGCGCCCGCTCGGGCTTCCTCAGCGGCGCGGTTCAGGACCCGTCACCGGGCAAGGCCGACACGTACGACGCGTAGGGACGCGCCGGCCCTGCGCCGACGGGGCCCTACTATTCGCTGCCCTATTCGCTCGGCCAGGCCTTCGCCAGGGCGGTGCGGGTGTCGGCGAGCATCTGCGGCAGCACCTTGGTGTGGCCGACGACCGGCATGAAGTTCGTGTCGCCGCCCCAGCGCGGAACGATGTGCTGGTGCAGATGGGCCGCGATGCCGGCGCCCGCGACCGCGCCCTGGTTCATGCCGATGTTGAACCCGTGCGCGCCCGAGGCGGAGCGCAGTGCCGCCATGGCGCGCTTGGTGAAGTCGGCGAGCTCCGCGGTCTCGTTCAGGCCGAGGTCGGTGTAGTCGGCGACGTGCCGGTAGGGCAGCACCATCATGTGCCCGCCGTTGTACGGGTACAGGTTGAGGATCGCGAAGACGTGTTCGCCGCGGGCCACGATCAGCGCATCCTCGTCGGACTTGCCGGGAGCCGTGCAGAAGGGACAGCCGTCGTCGGCCCCGGGGCCGCTCGGTTTGCCCTCGCCCTGGATGTACGCGATGCGGTGCGGGGTCCACAGACGCCCGAATCCGTCCGGCTCACCCACTGGACCGACCTGCTGCTCCGGCTCACTCGTCATGCAATGCAGCATATTGCGTCACCTCACGGAGGCGTGTCGGCGGGTACCACCCCAGGTCGGCGCGGGCGATGCTGTCGGGATGACCGACACCCCACTCGCCCGCTGGGAGCGGCACAACGGCGCCGTCCTGGCGGTGGCCTCGCTCGTCTTCCTCGCCGCGTACGCGGTCCGGGTCCTCGGCCACGGCCTGCCCGGCGCCGTGCGGACCCTCTGCCTGGCGCTCGCGCTCGCCGCGTGGGCGGTGTTCCTCGTCGACTACGTGACCCGTTGGCACCTGAGCGGACAGCGCTGGCCGCGCTTCATCCGCACGCACTGGCTGGACACGCTGGTCCTGCTGCTTCCGCTGCTGCGCCCGGTACGGATCGTGCAGGCCTACGAGGCGGTGCAGCGCCGGCAGAACGAGCCGCGGCTCTCGCTGCACGCGCGCGTGATCGCGTACGCGGGCCTTTCGGTGACGCTGCTCGGCTTCGCCGGGTCGCTGGCGCTCTACCAGCACGAGCACGCGGCGCCCGGCGCGGACATTCGTACGTACGGCGACGCGGTGTGGTTCACCTGCACGACGCTGTCGACCGTGGGCTACGGCGACCTGGCGCCGGTGACCCCGATCGGCCGGCTGGTGGCGGTGGGCGTGATGGCCTGCGGCCTCGCCCTGCTCGGCGCGGTCACCGGTTCGTTCTCCTCCTGGCTGCTTCAGGTGTTCGCGCGGGAGGGGGAACGGGAAGCGGAAAGGCCCCCGGGGAACTCCCCAGGGGCCTTCGACAACAAGGACGGCCAGGTCTGAAGGACCGGGCGTCAGGCCTGCGGACCTGGCGTCAGACCCGTGGACCGGGCGTCAGACCTGCGCCCGCTCCTCGACGACCTTCACGATCTTCGCGATGGCCTCGTCGACCGGGATGCCGTTCTCCTGCGAGCCGTCGCGGTAACGGAAGGACACCGAACCGGCGTTCATGTCCTCGTCGCCCGCGATGACCATGAAGGGCACCTTGGCCTTCTGCTGGTTGCGGATCTTCTTCTGCATGCGGTCCGAGGACTTGTCGACCTCGACGCGCAGCCCCTGGGCGCGCGCCTTCTCGGCGAACTCCTCCAGGTACGTCACGTGGCCGTCGCCGATCGGGATGCCGACGGCCTGGACCGGGGCGAGCCACGCCGGGAACGCGCCCGCGTAGTGCTCCAGGAGCACGCCGAAGAACCGCTCGATCGAACCGAAGAGGGCGCGGTGCAGCATGACGGGCTGCTGACGCGAGCCGTCGGCCGCGGTGTACTCGAGGCCGAACCGCTTGGGCTGGTTGAAGTCGACCTGGAGGGTCGACATCTGCCAGGAGCGGCCGATGGCGTCCTTGGCCTGCACGGAGATCTTCGGGCCGTAGTACGCGGCGCCGCCCGGGTCGGGCACGAGCGGCAGACCCTGCTTCTCGGCGGCCAAGCGCAGCGCCTCGGTGGCCTCGGCCCAGTCCTCGTCCGTGCCGATGAACTTGTCGGAGTCGTCGCGGGTCGACAGCTCCAGCTCGAACTCGGTCAGGCCGTAGTCGCGCAGCAGGTCGAGGACGAAGGTGAGGAGCTTGTCGAGCTCCTCCGCCATCTGCTCCTTGGTGCAGTAGATGTGCGAGTCGTCCTGGGTGAAGCCGCGCGAGCGGGTCAGGCCGTGCACGACGCCCGACTTCTCGTACCGGTACACGGTGCCGAACTCGAAGAGCCGCAGCGGCAGTTCACGGTAGGAACGCCCGCGGGACTTGAAGATCAGGTTGTGCATCGGGCAGTTCATCGCCTTGAGGCGGTAGTTCTGCTCGTCGAACTGGATGGGCGGGAACATGCCCTCCGCGTAGTGCGGCAGGTGGCCCGAGGTCTCGAAGAGCGCTTCCTTCGAGATGTGCGGGGTGTTCACGAACTCGTAGCCGGAGGCCTCGTGGCGGCGCCGCGAGTAGTCCTCCATGACCTTGCGGATCACGCCGCCCTTGGGGTGGAAGACCGCGAGGCCCGGGCCCAGCTCGTCCGGGAAGGAGAACAGGTCCAGCTCGGCGCCGAGCTTCCTGTGGTCGCGCTTCTCGGCCTCGGCGAGGAACTCCAGGTACGCCTTCAGCTCGTCCTTCGACGGCCACGCGGTGCCGTAGATGCGCTGGAGCTGCGGGTTCTTCTCGCTGCCGCGCCAGTAGGCGGCGGCCGAGCGCATCAGCTTGAACGCGGGGATGACGCGGGTGGTCGGCAGGTGCGGGCCCCGGCAGAGGTCCTTCCAGCACAGCTCGCCGGTCTTGGCGTCGAGGTTGTCGTAGATGGTCAGCTCGCCGCCGCCCACCTCGGCGTCCGCGCCGTCGGCGGCCTGCGCCGCGTTGCCCTTGAGGCCGATGAGCTCCAGCTTGTACGGCTCGTCGGCCAGCTCGACCGCCGCGTCCGCGTCAGTGGTGACACGGCGCGAGAAGCGCTGCCCCCGCTTCTGGATCTCCTGCATCTTCTTCTCGATGCGCTTGATGTCCTCGGGGGTGAACGGCTCCTTGACGTCGAAGTCGTAGTAGAAGCCGTCCTTGATGGGCGGGCCGATGCCGAGCTTGGCCTCGGGGAACAGCTCCTGCACGGCCTGCGCCATGACGTGCGCGGTCGAGTGCCGCAGGATGTTCAGGCCGTCCTCGGAGGAGATCTCCACGGGCTCGACGGTCTCGCCGTCGACGACCTCGTACGCGAGGTCCTTCAGCTCACCGGCCACGCGGACCGCGACGATGCTGCGCTCGCCGGGGAAGAGCTCGGCGGCCGTAGTGCCCGTCGTCACCACGCGCTCTTCCCGCTCGGAATCGCGTTGGATGGCCACACGGACGTCAGACACCGGTCTTCTCCTACCTGAAGATGGAACGCCGCGCCATTACCTGTGACGCGCGCAGCCACGATCGTACCGAGTCACCAGGGCCGCTCGCGAAACGGTTAACCGCGGGGACGGCCCGCAGGCCGGGCGACTGTCAGTGCCGGGCTCTAGCGTGAGACGTATGACACTCGACTGGAATCCGCTCCTCGCCGACCAGCTCGACTGGCACTGGCGACACCAGCTCCGCGACCGCCTGGCGGGGCTCACCGACGACGAGTACTTCTGGGAACCGGTGGCGGACTGCTGGAACGTCCGCCCGCGCGGCACCGGCACCGCACCCATGCAGGTCGGCTCCGGCGAGTTCACGATCGACTTCGCGTACCCGGAGCCGGTCCCCGCGCCGGTGACGACGATCGCCTGGCGCCTCGGCCACATCCTGGTGGGCGTGCTCGGCGCGCGGAACGCGTCGCACTTCGGGGCGGCGCCCGTCGACTACGAGTCGTACGTGTATCCGGGGACGGCGGCGGACGCCCTCGACCGGCTCGACGCGGCGTACGCGCAGTGGGCCGACGGCGTGCGCGGCCTCGGCGAGGAGGGGCTCGCCCGCCCGTGCGGGCCGGCGGAGGGCGAGTTCGCCAAGGATCCGATGGCGCGGCTCATCCTCCACATCAACCGCGAGATGCTGCACCACGGCGCGGAGATCGCCCTGCTCAGAGACCTGTACGCGCACCGCTCCAGCAACTGACCGGCCCCGCTAGTCCTCCCCCGCGCACGCCTCCTCGAAGAAGTCCAGGTTCTCCTGGAGCGACTTCATCATCCGGTCCCGCTCGGCCTCCTCCACCTGTACGGGTACGACTCCGGTCGCGCCGGTGAGGCGGCGGAATCCGCCCCGGCTCTCCAGGCGCCCGTGCACACGGATCGGCAGGCCCACCAGGTGCGCGTGCCCCGCGATCCGGTACGCCTCCTCGTCCAGCGTCATCCGTACGTGCGGCACCTCGACGCCCGCGAGCACCCGCATCCGCACCGTGCCCGCGCCGCGCGGCCCCGTCCTGCGCATGCGGACGACGGTGCCGGTGACGCGGACGGAGACGGCGGGTTCGGCGTGCAGGAAGCGGGCGCCGGCCTCGCGCAGTACGTCGAGGTCGCCGGGTGAGAACTCGACGGGGGCGTCGCCGTCCGTGCACTCCTCGGGCACCCCGGCGGCGGGCGCCCAGGCCACGCCGACGCGCGCGCCCTCGGTGCCCCGCACCAGCGCGACGAGCGCCTCGGTCAGTTCATGGCTGACGCCCGCCTCGATCGCGCCGTCGAACGCGTCCATGCCGCCGGTGGCCCGCCGGTAGTCGATGGCCTCGCGCACCGCGTACAGCGCCTGGTGCAGCCGTACGGCGAGCGCCCGCCCCGTGGCGACGGGCACGAACGCGGTGAGACGGCGCCCGCCGGACGCCGTCTGCACCAGTACGTTCTCCAGGGCCGCGGCCGCGGGCCGCCGATGCCTGGCCCCGTAGTACCCGGCGCGGCCGCGCGCGGCGAGGGCGCCCGCGAGCATCATCTGCCGCGCCGCGCCCCGCAGTTGCTCCTCGGCGGGCCAGGTCGAGGCGCCCGCGGGACCCGCCGGGACATCGCGCGTCCAGCGGATCTCGTCACTCGGCACGGCGAGCGAGACCAGCACCTCGCGCGCGGACGGCGTACCGCTGCGTTCGAGGGCGATGATCGCCTCTCCGAGCAGTTCCTCGCTGTCCGGGAAGGCCCGGCTCTCCGGCACGAGCAGGCTGGTCCGGCTCCCGGCCCCCGGCAGCGTCCAGCGCGCGTACCGCCCGGCGGCCCCGCCGCGCCGCCGCCAGCCGTGCCGGTCGAGCAGGGCGCCGAGCACCG
This sequence comes from Streptomyces sp. UC4497, assembly GCF_054871485.1. NCBI lineage: Bacteria > Bacillati > Actinomycetota > Actinomycetes > Kitasatosporales > Streptomycetaceae > Streptomyces > Streptomyces sp. UC4497. The sequence continues at coordinate 169,846 of NZ_JBTYHB010000002.1, forward strand.
CGGGATCGACCTGCCCCGGCTCGGGTCCGACGAGGTCGACGGGGTGGCCGCGGCCCGCGCCGAGCGGGCGCAGGGATTCCTCGATCGGGCGATGCTGCATCACACAACTCCCTTCGGCCCGGGCCGAGTTGGACCGTCAGGGCCGTCCACCCGCGCCCACCCTGGCCATGATCTCGCAGAGCGCGCGGTCGTCGAAGATCCGCGTCGTCGGGACGCGCACGGTGGTTCTGCGCCGCCCGGTGACCGGGTGTCCGGCGAGGTTCATCCAGTAGCAGCAGTGCCGCAGGTCGAGCCGGTCGTGGGCGGCCCGCAGCCAGTCGTCCTGGGAGCGCGGCACGAGCATCACGACGAGGATCTTGTGCACCGAGACCGGGGTGCGGGCGAGCTTCTCCAGGTGCGCGTTGTCGAGCGTGAACGCGAAGGAAGGGCCCGGCGGATCGGGCGCGACCTGGTACGTCGCCTTGAGCTGCACCTTGATGGTGACCTCGTCGTCGATCGCATGCCCGGGCGAACTGTGGCTGACGTGCCAGTCGATGCCGTTGTCCGGAAAGGGCTGCGAGAGTGAGCACCCCGCGGCGGCGGCCACGGCGTGCAGATAACCCACCTGCAGGGTCTCCATGCAGGCGGTGGTGGCGAGTGTGCCGCGCGGCGGTGCGATCCGCTCGGGCAGCAGCCCGCCTTGTTCGGGCCGCGCGAGCGCCATGGGCCGAATGACCTTCCGGGAATGCGGGTTCACGCCGATGGCACCCCGCTGAACTGCCATGACTCGTACCTGTGTTGTCACCGCTCGGCGTACGACGCAAACAGCGCGGGTATCACCGCTTGGGGCAGGGACAACACGTCGACGGGACGTCATCTGCCGCGCGGGAACCAGGAGTTGAGAGATCATGACGTGCTGGTACGAGGGTCCACTGGCCGCCTTCGACACCGAGACGACCGGCGTGGACGTGGAGAACGATCGCATTGTGTCCGCCGCGATCGTGGTGCAGGACGCGGCGGGAACACGCCCACGGGTATCACGCTGGCTGGTGAACCCCGGGGTGCCGGTGCCGCCGGGCGCCACCGAGGTGCACGGGCTTACCGACGAACATCTGCAGCTCAACGGGCGCTGGCCGGCGCCGGTGATGGAGGAAGTCGGGCGGGCGCTCGCCGAGCAGGCCGCGGCGGGCCGCCCGCTGGTCGTGATGAACGCCCCGTTCGATCTGACGCTGCTGGACCGCGAGTTGAAGCGGCACCGGGCCTCGTCGCTCTCCCTCTACTTGGCGACGGCGTCCCTGTGCGTGATCGACCCGCGCGTCCTGGACAAGCACCTGGACCGCTACCGCAAGGGCCGTCGCACGCTGACGGATCTGTGCGCGCACTACGACGTGGAACTGGCGGACGCGCACGACGCGGCGGCGGACGCTCAGGCGTCCCTCGACCTGGTGCGTGAGGTGGGCCGCAGGTTCGCGTCCCGCCTGGAGCGCCTCTCCCCCGCCGAGCTGCACACCTTGCAGGCGGTCTGGCACGCGGCGCAGGCCCGCGGACTGCAGGCCTGGTTCGCCCGCAGCGGCAACCCGGAGACGGTGGACCCGGCGTGGCCGCTGCGCCCGGAACTTCCGGCGGCGGCCTGATCGTTCCCCCGTCGGGGCCCCGAAGGCAGAAACGACACCTCGCCCACCGGTTCCGTACCGGCACAACGAAAAAACCGGCACAACGAAAAACCGGCCCGCCTGTACGGCGGACCGGTCATTCTCCGGGTGGGCGATACTGGGTTCGAACCAGTGACCTCTTCGGTGTGAACGAAGCGCTCTCCCACTGAGCTAATCGCCCGGGAACGCGTTGAACAATACAGGTCGCGGCGCCCTGTGTTCAAACCGGTTGCAGATGCGCGGCAAGACCCCGCCGCCCGCCGCGCATCATCCACGCGTGGTTGGCCAGGAACACCGGACGGCCGGGCAGCGCGAACCGTCGCATCAGCGGTTTGCTCACCTCGACCTCCTGGTCGTAGACGGCACGGGTGCCGCCGCCGGGCCGCGGCGTCAGCGTCCAGCGCGCCCAGCCCTCCAGGTCCCCGGCCATCGCGATCTCCAGGACCCCCGCGGCCGGGTCACGACGCCTCTCGCGCGCCGTGACGTGCAGCTCGTAGGGAAGAAAGGACCGGAAGACGGCGACGCCGCTGGTCGCGCTCCCGTCCAGCGGCGTCACCGAGCGGACCTGGGGCCACCACCGCGGATACTCCTCGGCCCGCTCGAGCACCGCGTACACGGCGCCCGGCGGGGCGGGCAGTTCCCACACGCTGCGAAAGCGGTAATGGTTCCAGTCCATGCCAAGAGTCTGCCGGGATCAGGGCATCTTGTCCCCGACCAGCGCCAGGTTCTCGATGGCCGCGAGTCCGTACAGGGCCGTGTCGTTGGTGTAGACCCAGTTCGCCTCGGTGCCCGCGACGAGCGTGACAGGACCGTCGACCTTCTCGGTCTTCCAGGGCGACGCCTCGGTGTAGCCGTCGCTCTTGAAGAACTTCTCCCAGGCACGCTTGGCCAGCTTGTCGTCGCCGGTGCGCACGGCGGCGTACGCGTCGAGCCGGGAGTGGCCCTGGAAGAGGATGAGCGAGCCGAAGTCCGAGCCGTACCGCGCCTTCTGTTCCGCCTTCGTGGCGTTGAAGTAGCGGCAGTAGTCGTAGTACGCCTCCTCGAACTTCGGCATGTCGACCTGGTCGATCAGCTCCGCGCACAGCTCGTTGAGGCCGAAGACCGCCGACAGGTGGGAGACGCCGACGACGGGCTTGTCGGCGATGGCGAACTTGCCGGTGTCGAGGTCGTACAGACCGCTGCCCTGCACGAATCCGTTCGGCTGGGCGGCGATCGTCTCCATCGTCGACAGGACTCTCGCCTTGGCCTTCTCCCACTTCGGCCCGCGCCGCTCCCACTCGGTGAGCCAGGCGGAGACGAGCCCGCTCCAGTCGGTGCCGAAGCCGATGGACAGGGCGTGCGGGTCGGGCTTGTAGTCCGGGTCGGGGCGGACCTTGCGCTGCGGGTCGAGCACGAGGAAGGTCTCGTCGGAGTCGACGTTGGCGTGCATGAGATCGCCGACGCGCTCGTCACCGGTGAGGAAGTAGTAGTAGCGGCGGTACGTGGTGTTGGCGATGCGCTGCTGCTTCGCGGAGTCGGCGTAGTGCTGGACGCCGTGCCGGGTGCCGAGCCCGGCCCACTTGCCGAGGTGGTAGACGTCGACCTCGCCGGTGTGCCGGGTCATGGCCTCGGCGAAGCGGAAGATGTCGGCGCGGCCGGAGCGCAGATACGCGAACCAGAGCCAGATGTCCGGCGACAGCTCGGAGTTGTCCCAGGCGTAGCCGCCGACGTCGTAGCGCCACTGGTGGCGTGCCGGGTCGTAGGAGTGCATCACATCGCCGTAGTCCCAGAAGCCGTACCAACGGCGCATCTCCACCTGGTCCTTGTAGTAGGTGAAGAGGAAGTCGAGGTGGTCCTCGATCTTGGCCTTGGCGGGGGTGGAGCGGTCGGGCTCCGAGTACAGGCCGGGTCCGAACGCCTTCGCCTTGATGAGCTGCTTCGGCGGAGCGGCCAGCTGCGGCAGCACGCGCACGGCCTCGACCTGCTGGGCGAACACCTCGGGCTTCGGTGTCGCGCCGTTCGCCCAGAACATCAGCTCGCTGGTGCGGGCGATGCCGTACGGGGTGCCGAACTCGGGCTCGTAGTCCTCGTACGTGATGTTGAGGCCTTCGAGCTGTTCCGCGTACGTGTCCTGGCCCATGCCGTCGTGGTAGAAGCGCAGGTCCATGGGCTGGGCCTCGGGCGACCAGAGCCAGAGGGTGACCTCGGCCTCGTCGGTCTGTGCATTGCGGATGTCGAGGCCGGCCGGGTGCTTCTCCCAGAAGTCGCGAAGGCCGAAGGAGAGTCCGCCGCTCGCGCCGCCGACGTAGCCGAATCCGCTGGCTCGTCGGCCGCCGCCGGCGCCGATCCAGCCGTGCCCCTTCTTGGTGCGCTTCTTGAGGGTGAAGCCGTCCGCGGACAGCTGGGAGAGGGAGTAGTCGCCCCACTCGGGGATGTACTGGAGGCGGGTCGTGACGCGCTGGTCCCAGGTCGAGGGGTCGGGCAGCTTCTCGCCGGCGAACTGCGCCGCCTGCACGGCCGCTCCCGGGTCGCGGCGCAGTCCCGTGATGCCCTGGACCGCCTCCCGCAGCATTCCGGTGCCCTCGCCGCCGATCCGGATGTGCCGGTCGTACGCCTTGTCGCGCATCGGCACGGTGAACCGGACGCCGAGCCCGCGGATGAAGTCCCCCGAGGCCTTGCCGGGTTCCTGGGTGCCGTCGTACGTGATGGTGTGCACCATGCGGAACGATTCGGCGCCCGCGTAGAAGTAGAACCGGATGGAGAACGGGAGCCAACTCCGGCTGCCCTTGCGGTGCTTGCCGTCGATGCGGACGACGGCGCGGACCGGGCCCTCCTGCTCGACCTTCGTCTCCTCGATGACACTCTCGAACCGCTCGTACTTCTGCGTGCCCTGGTCGCCGTCCTCGATCTCGCCCTGGCGCAGGAGGACGAGGCGGCCGTCCTTGGCGATCTCGGTGGATCCGCGGGCGACGGACTTGACCAGGCTCGATCCGCTCTTGCCGAGCTTGGCGACGACGACGCCGGTGTCGACGGTGACGACTCCCCCGCTCGCCTGGACGCTCACCTTCTTGTCGGGCGCGGCGGCGCTCCCGGCCTTCAGCGAGAGCTTCCCGTTCCCGGCGCCGGGGCCCACGGCGTGCGCGGTCCACTTCAGTGAGCCGTCGGGCCACTGGGCGAGCGGCCAGGTCTGGACGGGGACCTGCTTGCCGTCCTCGGTGGTGAGGGCGAACTCCTGCCCCTTCTCGTACGCGCCCTTGGGCCAGGGCACGCCGACGGTGGAGCCGGGGGCCGCGCCGAGCCCGCCGTCCTCCAGCCAGCCGAGCGTGACCGGCTCGGCCTCTGCGGGTGCGGCGGCCTGCGCGGCCTTCGCCTCCTTGCCGCCGAGCGCCCAGCTGAACTGCGCGGCCGCACCGGCGACCGCGGCGGCCTTGAGGAGGGACCTGCGGGGAATGGGGGACATCGTCGTTCCTTTCCGTGCATGCCAAACGTGCTGTACGAGAAGGGGGGGGTGGGGCAGATGGGGACGGGTGGGGGTGTTACGTATAACCGGATTCCGTCATACGTATAACGGGATTGCGTTCTACGTATAACGCCGGTTCAGCGGGCGCGGCCGCGTTCCTCCACCGCGACCGCCGCCGCGGCGAGGATGCCGAGCACCGGGACCGCGAGCGGCGCGAGGAACTCCGCGCTGAGGAGCACGAGCGCGATCCCGCACACCAGGAGCAGGGACCCGCCGGGTGTCCGTACGGTGCGCCGGGCGGCGTCGCCGAGCAGGGACCGCCAGGACCGGCCCGGCTCCCAGACGGCGGCGGCCCGCAGCACGATCACGGCACCCGCGATGAGCGCGAAGATGCCGACGGCCGCGGCGAGTCGACCGCCCGGGAGCCCGGCTCGCGCCATCCGCAGATCGATCCAGACGGCGGCCCAGGCGGCCACCCCGGCGAGTCCGACGAGCCAGCCGCGGCGCGCCGCGACACGGACGTCGGCCGCGAACTCCCGCCAGCCGCCGCTCTGTTCACCGATCCGGCGCCGCAGGTGCCGGGCGCCGGCCGCGAAGGCGGCCGGAGCGGTGACGACGGGCACGGACGCGAGCGCGATCCACACCCCGGTGAGCAGGCACTCGGCGAAGACGGAGAACCCGATCCGCCGCCGCGATTCGACGCGCGGGCCGCCGCGTGCGGCGCTCCGGGCAACGCCGCGGGCGGGGGCCCTCACTTGAGCCCCGACGTGGCCATGCCGTCGATCAGATACCGCTGGAAGGCCATGAAGAAGGCGATCACCGGGATGAGCGCCATCATCGCCATGGCGATCTGACCGCCGTAGTCGGAGATGCCCTGCTGGTCGCGGAACATCATCAGGCCGAGCGAGACGGTGTATTTGGAGGGCTCGTTGAGGTAGATCAGCGGGCCCATGAAGTCGTTCCAGGCGTTGATGAACGTGAAGATCGCGCTGGTGATCAGGGCGGGCCGGCACAGCGGCAGCACGATCGACCAGTAGATCCGCAGATGGCCGCAGCCGTCGAGCCGCGCCGCCTCGTCCAGTTCCTTCGGCAGGCCGCGCATGAACTGCACCATGAGGAAGACGAAGAACGCCTCGGTCGCCAGGAACTTGCCCGCGAGGAGCGGCACGTACGTGTTGATGAGCTCCAGCTTCTGGAACATCACGTACTGCGGGATGAGCAGCACGTGGTACGGCAGCAGCAGCGTGCCGATCATCAGCGCGAAGAGCAGCTTCCGCCCGCGGAAGGGGATCTTGGCGAAGGCGTATGCGGTGAGCGAGCTGGAGATGACGACGCCGATGACGGCCATGCCCGCGTAGAACAGCGAGTTGGTGAAGAACGTGCTGATGGAGATGCCCGCGATGCCGTCGGCGAGGCCCTTGACGTTGTCGAGGATCGGGTCGGCGGGGAAGAGGTCGAGCGAGCCGACGATCTTCTTGCCGGGCTTGAAGGCGGCGCCGATCACCCAGACGACCGGGTAGAGGACGACGCAGAGCACGGCGATCGCGAAGACGTGCCAGACGAGGGAGCCGGTGCGCTTGCGCGGGTTGGCGCCACTCTTCAACTGGGGTGTCAGGGTGGTCACTTGACGTCCTCCTCGTAGTGCACCCACTTCTTCTGGGACCAGAACAGGACGACGGTGACGAGCGCGACGGCCAGCAGCAGCATCCACGCCATGGCGGACGCGAAGCCCATCTGCGACTGCTGGAAGCCCTTTTGGTACAGGTAGCAGGTGTAGACGAGGGTGGCGTCGGCCGGTCCGCAGAACGTGTTGGAGACGACGTACGCGGAGCCGAAGATCTGGAACGAGTGGATCGACTCCAGCAGGACGTTGAAGAAGAGCACCGGGGAAATCATCGGCAGGGTGATGTTCCAGAACCGGCGCAGCGGTCCCGCCCCGTCGACGGCGGCGGCCTCGTACAGCTCGCGCGGCACCTGCTTGAGGCCGGCCAGGAAGATGACCATCGGGGCGCCGAACTGCCAGACGGTGAGCGCCACCAGCGAGTAGAGAATCATGTCCGGGTCGCCGATCCAGCCGCCGAGGTTCAGGCCGAGGGAGCCGAGCCCCTTGTCGACGACGGCGTTGTCGGAGAACAGCGCCCGCCAGACGAAGCCGACCGAAACGCTGGCGCCGATCAGCGACGGCGCGTAGAACGCGGCCCGGTACAGGCCCTGGCCGCGTCGGCTCTGGTTGAGCAGCAGCGCGACGCCGAGCGCGAGCAGCAGCTTCAACGGGGTGCCGATGACCACGTACTTGAGCGTGACCTGCACGGACTTCTGCCAGCGCGGGTCGTCGAACATGGCCGTGAAGTTGTCGAACCCGATCCACTTCGGCGCCGCGAACAGGTTGTAGTCCGTGAACGCGTAGTAGAGCGAGGCGATCATCGGCCCCGCCGTGAGCAGCAGGAACCCCGCGAGCCACGGCGACATGAACAGATAGCCGGCGAGGTTGTCGCGCCGCCCCCGTCGCTTTTGTGCGACGGGTCGGACAACGTTCACCTCTTCGGCCAGGACTGTGGGGTCCTTGACGAGCGACATGGTGCTGTTTCCCCTCGGAAACGTAGGGGCTGTCAGGCCTGGAAGGCTGCCTCGGCCTCGCTGAAGAACTGCTTCACCGCTGCCGGGACCTTCTGCTTGGCGTTGGCGACGTCACCGGCGATGCGCAGGAACGCGGCCTCCACGACATCCGCGCCCGACGGGTGCGGCGTGATCTTGCCGAGCACACCGGCCTTCTCGACCTCGTCCTCGTACGCGGCGATGCCCTTGTTGGCCTCGACGACCGCCTTGTCGGCCTCCGCGCCCGGCTTGTACGCCTCGAACTGCTCGTCGGTGGCGAGCACACCCATGTCGTAGCCCATGACCTTGCCGACCTCGGGGTCGTGGACCATGAAGTCGATGAACTTGGCGGCCTGCGCCTGGGCCTTGCACTTGGTGGAGATCGACAGCATCAGCGAGCCGAGGTACTGCCCGGTGTCCTTGCCGTCGGTGGTCGGGATCGGCGCGAGCGCGTAGTCGGAGTCGCCCTCGCCCTCGTAGCGCACCGAGAAGTTGTCCCAGGTGAACTCGGCGCCCGCGAGCCCGGCCGAGAGCCCGGACTTCGGCTTGACCTGTTCGATCTTCTTGGGGTCGGCGACGATCCCGGACTTCACGCGCTTGAAGTAGTCCGCCCACCACTGCGTCAGATCGTCCTGGGTGAAGCCGAGTTTGCCGTCCTTGAAGAAGGCCTTGCCGTTCTGACGGAGATACAGGTCGTAGAGGTACATGACCCCTGCGTAGCCCGTGTCGCCCGCGATCTTCAGCTTGTCCTGGATGGTCTGGAGCGACTTGAAGTACTCGTCCCAGGTCCAGCCGAACTTCGGCTCCACGCCCGCCTTGTCCCAGGCCTTCTTGTCGATGACGAGCGACATGGTGTTGGCGCCGACCGGAACCGCGACCTGCTTGCCGCCGGAGACCTGTCCGGCCGTCTCGACGCCGCCGCGGAAGTTCTTCAGGCTCAGATTCCCCGCGTCCACCTGGGACTTGAGGTCGAGCAGAACTCCGCGCTTGTCGTACTTCGCAAGGAAGGCAACGGAGTTGAGGAATACATCCGGAGGATTTCCGCCCGAGGCCTGCGTCTGGAACTTCTCCCAGAATGCCTGGTAATCGGTGAATTCCGGCTTGATTTTGATCTTCGGATTCTTCTTCTCGAAGAGCGCGATCGCCTTCTTGATTTTCACGGCACGCGGTTCGCCGCCCCACCAGGCGAACCGCAGGGTCGCCGGACCGTCCGCGTTCCCCGCGTCTCCTGACCCACCGTCACCACCGCAGCCGGCCGCCGTCAGGCCGAGCACCGCGACCGAAGCCCCGGTCGCCTTCAGTACGCCTCTTCGACCAAGATCCCTGTTCATAGGCACAGCCAGCCCCTCCACCCGTGCATTGAATCGTTTTAGGTAAGCGCTTGCCGAGCAAAAGTAGAGACGGGTGGGGGGTGCGTCAACAGTTCGGACAAAGATTTGGGCCGGAGCGCCTCGAACGCCCAGGTCAGCCACGAAAAACGCCGACGGCCCCGGAGACTCGATGTCTCCGGGGCCGTCGGTCCGGGTGGGCGATACTGGGTTCGAACCAGTGACCTCTTCGGTGTGAACGAAGCGCTCTCCCACTGAGCTAATCGCCCGGGCGCAGGAAGAACATTACCCCATGTCAGGGGGTGCCTGGGACCACTCTGCGCCCCCTGCGGTCACTGCTTGATGTTCCACGGCATCTCGAGCCCGAACTTCCATACGTAGACCCCGCCGAGCACGGCGATGATCACGACGCCGATCGTCGTCAGGATGATGTTCCGCCGCCGCACCTTCGGGTCGAGCGCCCGCTGCGTCGCCTCCGTGACCTTCCGCTTCGTCCAGCGCAGGACCAGCTGCGCCCAGACGAACTCGGTCGCCCAGATCGCCATGCCGCCGAAGATCACCAGCCAGCCGGGCCCCGGCAGCGGCAGCATGATCACGCCACCCACGACGACCGCGAGCCCCACGATGAAGACGCCGACCTGCCAGCTCAGATGCAGCGTCCGCCTGGCCTGGATGAACCCCGGCGCCCGCGATCCGAGCGGCTTCCCCTCGGAAGCCGCACCGTCGACACCGGCCCCGGAGGCCGCATCGGCCGTCTCGGGCGCCTCGGGCTCCTTGGCCCCCTTGTCACTCCCCGTATTCATACGCTCAAACCTACCCGACTCTTTCTCGTCACCGGAATGGCCGTTCTCCCACAGATAAGACTCGGCCGTACGAGCTACCTAAAGACGCTCAAAACACTCAGAGGGGTTTACAACGGCACCGTAGGTGGCATGTCGATTTCGCCGACGTGCGAATCCCCGAGCGCACACTGAGCGAAAGGCCCTGGCGCTTATGAACACCACGGTCAGCTGCGAGCTGCACCTGCGCCTCGTTGTGTCGAGCGAGTCCTCACTGCCCGTTCCCGCAGGTCTGCGGTATGACACGGCCGATCCCTATGCCGTGCACGCCACCTTCCACACCGGAGCCGAGGAGACAGTCGAATGGGTGTTTGCCCGCGACCTCCTCGCCGAAGGCCTTCACCGGCCGACCGGCACCGGAGACGTCCGAGTCTGGCCGTCCCGTAGCCACGGTCAGGGCGTTGTCTGCATCGCCCTGAGCTCTCCCGAGGGCGAGGCTCTGCTCGAGGCCCCGGCGCGGGCTCTGGAGTCGTTCCTCAAGCGGACGGACGCCGCCGTGCCACCCGGCACGGAACACCGCCATTTCGACCTCGACCAGGAGCTGTCGCACATCCTCGCGGAAAACTAGCGCCGCGGAACGAGGAGCCCGCGCCGGCACCCGGTCGGCGTGAGCAGCGCGAGAGCATGCCGTGCCGTCCACTCGGGGAACGGCACGGCACAACGGTCGGGACAACCGCATACGGCATACACCGGCGCCGCCGCCGTGGGAGTTTCCACGGTGGCGGCGCAGGTGCGTTCCTGGCGGCCCGCAGGTACTAGGCTCGTGCGGCATCGGTGGGCGGGAGCCCTACCCCAGGCCAGGGAGCGAATCGTGCTGATCACCCACGACACCCGGTGCGCGCTCGACACCGTGGTCGATCTGGTGAACACGACACCGGACGGCGACGCGAAGGCGGACGGGCTCGCGAGTCTGGCCGCGCTGACGGATTTCGTACGAAGGAACGATGTCAGCGATGTTGGCGTGATCGCAGAAAATGATCTCCAGTCGGTGCGTGCTGTGCGTGACCGCTTCGCGGCCGTGTTCGCGGCGAGTGACCAGCGGGCGGCGGCGACGGTGATCAACGAACTGGTCGCGGAGGCGGGCACCACTCCCCGCCTTACGGACCACGATGGCTACGACTGGCACATGCACTACTTCGCGCCCGGTGCCTCCGTCGCCGACCACCTGGCGGCCGACTGCGGGATGGCCCTGGCGTTCTTCGTGGTCGCCGGCGAGCAGGAGCGACTGCGGCGCTGCGAGGCGCCCGACTGCCGGTTCGCGTTCGTCGATCTGTCCCGCAACCGTTCGCGCCGCTACTGCGACAGCCGTACGTGCGGGAACCGGCTGCATGTCGCGGCGTACCGGGCGCGCCGCAAGGAAGCCACGGGCTGAAACCGTTCACAGCGGCGTTCCAGGCGGCGCCCCGGCAGCATTCACAGCAGCAGGAGGTCGTGCAGCGCGGCCATCAGGAGCAGGCTGCCGATCACCCCCAGGAAGATCATCAGCGGGGGTTGGGAGAGCGCGAAGAGGCAGCCTCGCGGGCTCTCGGTCCGCTCCTCGGTTCGTACGGGCACGGGCGGCGCGGGCTCGCTGTGGAGCGCCTGCCCCTGGTCGGCGTCCAGCTGGTCGGGCAGCTGCGGTGTGTCCAGCATCTCGTCGCGATGATGGCGCACTTATCGGGTGATGGGCACTCAACCGACCACTTTCGAGGGGTAGTTGGCGGGAACCCGTGACAGCGTGGCGCGGGCGCCGGTTGACGCCAGATGCCGTGCTGCTGTCACATGCTGTGCCCCCTCAGATGCCGTGCTTCTTGAGGATCGCCTCGATGTCGCTGAAGTCCTCCGCGGGCTCGGCCTTCGGCTGCTTCGCCTGCTTGGGCTGCGCCGCGGGCGTGGGGCGCCGGCTCTCCCCGAGCGAGGGCGCGGACGCCGCGGGGGCGATGGCGGCCTCGCTCTCCTTGGCGGGGCGGCCGGAGCGGCGCCGCTCGACTGCCCGCGTTCCCATGAACATCAGCCAGGCGGCGCCGAGCACGCCGAAGCCGGCCCAGGCGGTCGGACTGAACGCCGTGTCCACGGCCCACTCGACCGCGCCCGTCATCACCAGGCCCAGCGGTACGAGGGCGTAGGCGGCGGTGCGGGCGGCTTTGAGGAACCGCTTGCGGAAGGCGAGAACCCCGGCGATGCCCAGGCCCGCCACGGCAACGGCGGAACACACGGTCTCGGCAATCATCCGGTCCTCCCGAGTTCGGACATCGTGGGGCGCTTCCCCCCTTCTCCCATCCTGCACCGACCGGGGGTCCGCGGGCCACGCCCCGGGCCCACCTCGGCCACATCTGGGGGACATCTCGGGGTCGGGGCTCCTCCGCAGGTCCAGGTTGGGCCCGGCGGACGGTCCTGGGAGACTGACCCCCATGAACGCCCCGAACCCCATCCTTGACGTGTGGTGCGAGCTGCAGTGCCCCGACTGCCGCTCGGCCCTGGACGACCTCCGCGCGCTGCGCGAGCGCTACGGCGACCGCGTCGAGCTGCGCCTGCGGCACTTCCCGCTCGAGAAGCACAAGCACTCCTTCGCCGGTGCGCAGGCCGCCGAGGAGGCGTTCGCGCAGGGCAAGGGGTGGCCGTACGTGGAGGCCGTGCTCGGCCGGGTCGAGGAGTTCGACCGCAAGGGCGAGCAGTTCCTCGTCGAGGTGGCGGGCGAACTCGGCCTGGACGCCGAGGAGTTCGACACCGCGCTCGTCGACGGCCGGCACATCCTGATCGTCGACGCCGACCAGGCCGAGGGCAAGGTCATCGGCGTGACCGGCACGCCCACGTACGAGATCGGCGGGGAGCTGCTGCACGGCGGCAAGAGCCAGGAGGGGCTGCGCGAGCGGATCGAGGCGATCGCGGACCGCCTGCTCGCCGAGCAGGCATAACCCTCACAGCAGCTGTTTGTAGAGGTAGTAGCCGGTCGGCTCGTAGCCGAGCGAGTCGTACAGGCACTGTGCGGTCGCGTTGCGCGCGAAGACGTTGAGGCCGATCCGGGTGGCGCCCGCGGCGATCGAGTCGGCCTCGGCGAGCAGCATCAGCGAGCGCCCGTGGCCGCGCCCCCGGTGCTCGGCCGACACCTCGACGTCGAAGACGAACGCCCCGTCGGGGCGCTGCGCCACCCAGAGCGTTCCGACCCGCTCGGCGTCGTGCTCCAGCACGCTGAGCAGGACGTCCGGGGTGGCGACGCCGTCCGGGAGCAGCGCGGCGTGATCGCGCTCGGCCTTCCGCCGCGCCTCCTCCTCGGTGGCGCCGCGCTCGACCCAGGTGCGCGCGTACCCCGCCTTGGTGTGCGCGAGCCACGGCCCGTACTCGGCCTCCGTCATGCGCCGCCCCACGCTGCCTCCGGGCAGGGCGGGCGGCTGTTCGGGCAGCGCCTTCGCCATGTTGCGGTTGCGCTCCACGTAGCCGAGGGCGCCCGCGAGGCGGAGCATGCCCTGTGCGTCGGCGGGGACGGTCAGCTCGAGGCGGCGGCAGTTCCAGGAGCGGGCGACCTCCTCGGCGGCGAGCGCCGCGACCGTGCCACGGCCGCGCCCCCGGTCCTTCTCGTCGATGCGCAGTTCGAGTATCTGGGCGACGGACGGGCCGAAGACCGGGTGCGTGGCGAGGTGCAGGGCGCCGACGGGGCGGCTGTTCACACACACCGCGTAGTGGCGGGAGCGCGAGCCGTCGGGGGTGCGCTGGAGCGGCTCGGTCGGCCGCAGGGTCGTGGTCATCACGGGTGTTGTACCCGTACGTGCCCCCAACGCGACAACGGATTTACGGGTCCGGTCGGTCTGCTGACGACCCGTCCCGGCCGCTCCGGGTGAGTTGCCGTTCCGGCCGGGGGTTCGGGGGTTGCCCCCCGAAAGAAATCAGCACGGGTCGAGGCGGTCTGCTGCCCGCTCGTCCCACACGCGCATCGCCTTCGCGGTGACGGGGCCCGGTGCGTCCGTCAGGTCCCGGTCGTCGACGCGGTGCACGGCCTGGATGTCGCGCAGCGTCGACGTCAGGAACACCTCGTCGGCCTCCGACAGCACGGACAGCGGCAGGTCCGTCTCCTTGGCGCCGGTCCACTCGACGGCGAGGGCGCGCGTGATGCCGGCGAGCGGGCCCGCCGTGAGCGGCGGCGTGTGGATCTCGCCGTCGAGGACGACGAAGACGTTGGAGCCCGTGCCCTCGCACAGCTGCCCCACCGTGTTCGCGAACAGGGCCTCGGACGCGCCGTGTTCGTGGGCGCGGGCCAGGGCGACGACGTTCTCCGCGTACGAGGTGGTCTTCAGGCCCGCGAGGGCGCCGCGCTCGTTGCGGGTCCAGGGGACGGTGATCACGGCGGTGGTGTCGGGGCGCCGCTTGACCTCGCCGAGGGCGACGACGAGCGTGGTGCCCTGGTCGCCGCGGTCGGAGCCGAGCGGCGAGAGGCCGCCGGTGTAGGTGATGCGCAGCCGGCCGAGGGCCATCGGGTTGGCCTCGAGGACGGCGGCGCAGGCGCGGCGCACCTCGTCGAGGTCGGGCTCGGGCAGGCCGAGCCCGCGGGCCGAGCGGGCGAGTCGGTCGAGGTGGCGGGTGAGCGCGAACGGCTTCCCTTCGACGGCCTTCACCGTCTCGAAGATGCCGTCGCCCACGGTGAGCCCGTGATCGAAGACGGAGACGCGCGCCGCCTCGGTGTCCTGCAGTCGGCCGTCGAGCCAGATCTTCACTACGTTCCCTCCAACTTGCCCGGACCGCTGTTCCTCATGAGTCCGTGTACGTTCCCGACGCTACCGCCAACAGCCGCGCCGCCTTCAGCTCGGTCTCCCGCCATTCCCGCTCCGGATCCGAGCCCCAGGTGATCCCGGCGCCGGTACCGAAGCGCAGGAAGTCGCCGTCCGGTCCGCGGTCGATCCAGAACGTGCGGATCCCGACGGCCAGTTCCCCTCTCCCCCGGTCCGCGTCCACCCAGCCGATGCCCCCGCAGTAGGGGCCGCGCGGCGCCGTCTCCAGCTCGTCGATGATCCGCAGGGCGCTGGACTTCGGGGCGCCGGTGACGGAGCCGGGCGGGAACGCGGCGTCGAGCAGTTCCGGCCAGCCGGCCGCCTCGGGCAGCTCGCCGCGCACGGTGGAGACGAGGTGGACGAGGCCGGGGTGCTTCTCGACCACGCACAGTTCGGGCACGGTCACGCTGCCGGTGGCGCAGACGACGCCCAGGTCGTTGCGGACCAGGTCGACGATCATCACGTTCTCGGCGTGGTCCTTGTCGAGGAGGTCCGCCTCGGTGCGCCCGGTCCCCTTGATCGGCCCGGACTCGACGACCCGGCCGTCCCTGCGCAGGAACAGCTCGGGCGACGCCGTCGCGACCTCCACGCCGTGGTCCGGGAGCCGGATGGTGCCCGCGTACGGCGCCGGGTTCCCGCGCGCGAGGAAGGCGGTGAGGGCGTCCACGTCCGCGTCCGGGGATATGGGCGCGGAGAGCACACGGCAGAGGTTGGCCTGGTAGACCTCGCCGGTCGCTATGTGCGCGCGGATGCGCCGCACGCCACCCGTGTACGCGGCGTGGTCGAGCGACGACGTCCAGTCCGTCGTTGCAGGTCCGGGCCAGGAGCCGGGCCGCGGGGCGGGCACCGCCTCCTCACGCACGTGTCCGAAGCGGGCACAGACGAGGCGGCCCTCGAAATCGGCGCAGACGGCCCAGAAGCCGGTGGAGTCGAGGGCCGCGGGATCGCTGGTGACGTCGCGCAGATCGGTCGCGACGAGCCCGCCGAAGCGGGCCAGAGCAGGGAGGTCGTGCACACCTTCGAGTCTATGGCTGATGACGACGGGCCCACCTGAGCAGGACCTTCGTCGGTCGCACCGCAGCACGCTGCGCAAACGCGTTTTGGACCTCCCCCAGGAATCCGCTAGAGTTCAACACGTCGCCGGGACGCGCAAGCGGACCGGAAAGACACGCGAACGTAGCTCAGTTGGTAGAGCGCAACCTTGCCAAGGTTGAGGTCGCCGGTTCGAACCCGGTCGTTCGCTCAGGATGTGGGGGATCTTCCCGAACCCCTACGCTCCTGGTGGAGTGGCCGAGAGGCGAGGCAACGGCCTGCAAAGCCGTCTACACGGGTTCAAATCCCGTCTCCACCTCCAAGCGCGATTAGCTCAGCGGGAGAGCGCTTCCCTGACACGGAAGAGGTCACTGGTTCAATCCCAGTATCGCGCACTGAGGCCGCAAGGCTTCCATCCCGGACGATTAGCTCAGCGGGAGAGCGCTTCCCTGACACGGAAGAGGTCACTGGTTCAATCCCAGTATCGTCCACTGCCCCCTGTGGGTTCCCGCGCGATTAGCTCAGCGGGAGAGCGCTTCCCTGACACGGAAGAGGTCACTGGTTCAATCCCAGTATCGCGCACCATCAAGAAGCCCCCGGTCCTCGTGGCCGGGGGCTTCTTCGTGTCGAACGGCTCTTGGGCGAGCGGGGCGGCTCTTCGCGAGAAGAGCCGCTCAGCGCCTCAGGAGGAGAACAGCATCCGGCCGAAGCCACGGTTGTGGTGACCGTGGTGGCCGTGGTGCCCACCGTGGTGACCGCCGTGCTGCGGGGCTCCCCACGCCGGGGCCGCCGGGGCCGGGTAGCCCTGCGGGGCGGGCGGGGGCGGCGGGGCCTGCTGCTGCCACTGCGACTCCATGCGGGTCAGCGACTCCAGCTCGCCGTAGTCCAGGAATATCCCGCGGCACCCGCTGCACTGCTCGATCTGGACGCCATTGCGGTTGTACGTGTGCATCGGTGCGTGACACTTCGGACACTGCATGCTCGGCTCAACTCCTCGCCGTTCGGTGCTGCTTCGCCGGAACACTTCCCGGCTTCCGTCCCCCGCACCCTACTTGGCCGGTTCTTCCTCGAACTGCGGCGGCACTGATGCCATTCGGGCGCAGGCGTCGACGACCGATTCCTCCACCTCGTCGAGCGAGCGGCCCGCGTCGGTGGCCTTCGCGACGGCGAGCGCGGCGGTCTGCACGGTGAGGGCGCGGGCCGGTACGTCCAGGACGGGCCAGGGGTCGGGGACGCACAGTTCCTTTGCGCCGCCTGTGCGTTGGTAGGCGCCGAGGAAGCGGGTCCAGTCCTCGGCGGAGAGCAGGCCGCAGGCGAACCAGGCGGCGGGGCGGGCCAAGTCCCAGGCGGGGTCGCCGATTCCGAGGTCGTCGACGTCGATCAGCGTCCATGCGTCGGGGTCGGCCGAGTCGGCGGGGTGGCGGACCAGCTGGCCGAGGTGCAGATCGCCGTGGCACAGGGTGCTCGCGTGCGCGTACGGGGCTTCGGCGCGGGCCCAGGGCGGCAGGGTGCGCCAGGCGTCGAGAATCGGCCGTGCGGCCCGGTGGTCGGGGGCCGAGGCCTGGAGGCGGGCCACGGCGTGGGCCGCCTTGAGCGGGCCGCGCATGGGCGGGAGCGCGGGCGGGAGTTCGTGCGCCGGCGTGCAGTGCAGACGGGCGAGGAGGGCGCCCACGGCTTCCCAGGGGGCGTGCTCAGGGTGCTCGGGGTCCACGGGGGTGCCGTGCGGCCAGAACGTGACAAGCCGGTCATCCAGGGCTGCCGCCGCCGGGCGCAGCGGACGCAGCAGTACGCCGGCCAGGGCCGGGTGGGCGGCCACGGCCAGGCGCAGGTCCAGCTCGGCCGGGTCGGTGTCGGGAGCGTGCGCCTTGACGACGGTGTCGCCGTGCCTGACCACCGTGGCGTCGGGGCGGTCGGCGAGGGTCGTGGCGCCGCAGACGCAGGCGATCCCCGGCGGATGGGCCGCGTCCCGGGCCTCGGCCCTGAGCGCGGGAACGATGAGCGTGGTCACGGCCGCAGCCTACGGGTGCCGCGGGCACAAAATAATGCTGCGCGCAGCTCCCCAGCTGCGCGCAGCATCTGTGCCGTCCGCCGCACCCCCGTCCCCACGGGGTTTCATGGCCGGATGTCCCCGCCCGGACCGCTCATCCGGGCCTGGGAGCGCCGCTCAGCGCCCCAGCATCACGCCCACGGACGACGCCTGTGTGACCATCGCGTCCCAGCCGCCGAATACGACGACGAGCAGGGCCGCGAGAGGGAGGACCATGGCCGCGGCCACCAGCGGATGCCGGCGCTCGGTCGCGGGGCCACCGAAAAGACCCGCCCTGCGGGCCACTGTGCGGAACGCTGTCGTCCGCGGTGCCGTGTCCGCCATGGTCCTCTCCCCGGTCGAAATCTTGAGTTCTTGCTTCGTGAAGTGCGTCGTGGGTTCTTGCGTCTTTGGCAAGCGGCGAGTGCCTGACCTCGGGGGACGAGTGCTGCACCCGCCGCTTGACCTCAAATCTATGAGTGGCGGGCGCCCGAGACGTCATGCCCTCGTACCGATTGCCGGGCCTCCCCGAGGATGACCACCTGCGGTCGGCGTACTCCCCTGGGTGGAGAAGAGGACCTAGGCCTCGGGGTCATCCCGGAGGGGGCGGCCGATGCGGGCCTCGCGCTCGGCGGGCTCCTCGCGCGGAACCGGGTGTTCTACCAGGGCGAGCACCCTGGTGGCCATGAAGCGCGCGGTGCGCACCACGGATCCGGATCGGGTGACTTCGCTCACTTCCACCACCCCTCTGCGCACCGCCGTCTCCACCCTGCGGCCCGCCCGGCCCGCCGTCACCTCGTACGTACGCGTCGTGTCCCCGGCATCCACGACTATCTCGACCCGGTCACCCTTCATGGGTCCAATCCCCCTTTGACGCCGCCGTGTTGGCCCGCGGGCCCGCGGCAAGCCGCCCTGCTCCCGCGCTCCCTGACCACCCTTCAAGTTTCCCACCGGGCACTGACAATCGAATCGGCCGCGAGGGCGCGGCCTTTGCGCGCCGCCGTGCGCGAAAACGTAAGCTGTGGCTCGTCAGACGGACCGGGCAGCAGCGGGGATGAACATGGCGATGATGCGCCTCAGGCGCGAGGACCCGCGCGTCGTCGGCTCGTTCAGGCTTCACAGACGCCTCGGAGCCGGCGGGATGGGCGTGGTCTATCTCGGGTCCGACCGGCGTGGCCAGCGGGTCGCGCTCAAGGTGATCAGGCCGGATCTGGCGGAGGACCAGGAGTTCAGGTCGCGGTTCGCGCGCGAGGTGTCCGCCGCCCGGCGGATCCGCGGCGGCTGCACGGCCCGGCTCGTCGCCGCCGATCTGGAGGCCGAGCGGCCGTGGTTCGCGACGCAGTACGTGCCGGGTCCCTCGCTGCACGACAAGGTGGCGGAGGAAGGTCCGCTGGCGGCCTCGGACGTGGCAGCCGTGGGCGCCGCGCTGTCGGAGGGGCTCGTCGCCGTCCATGAGGCGGGCGTGGTCCACCGGGATCTCAAGCCGTCGAACATCCTGCTGTCCCCGAAGGGGCCGCGGATCATCGACTTCGGTATCGCGTGGGCGACCGGCGCCTCGACGCTGACGCACGTGGGCACCGCCGTCGGCTCCCCCGGCTTCCTCGCGCCCGAGCAGGTGCGGGGCGCCGCCGTGACCCCCGCGACCGACGTGTTCGCCCTGGGGGCCACGCTCGCGTACACGGCCATGGGCGACTCGCCCTTCGGGCACGGCAGTTCCGAGGTCATGCTCTACCGGGTGGTGCACGAGGAGGCGCAGCTGGCCGGGGTGCCGGACGCGCTCGCGCCGCTGCTGCGCGCGTGTCTCGCGAAGGACCCGGAGGAGCGGCCCAGCACGCTGCAACTGTCGCTGCGGCTCAAGGAGATCGCGGCCCGTGAGGCGCAGGGCATCGTCGCGGAGCCGCGCCCGCCCGCGCCGCGCACCGCGGAGCAGGACCGGCCGACCGGACGGCTCTCCGACACGTACGAGGGGCAGCGCACCCAGCGGCGTACGCAGCCGGGAACTCCGACGTCGCGCCCCAGCAACGGCAGGAGCAACCACGGGTCGGCGCCCGGCCGGAACACGAACAGCCGTTCCGGCAACAGCAGGTCGGGGCCGCGCAGTGGTGCGGGGCGCCCGGCGCCGCGGACGAACGGCACGGGCAGTGGCAAGAAGCTGCGGCCCGCGAATCCGCGGCTGCTGCGGCAGCGGCTCTTCGTGTTCGTCGTCGTGACGCTGCTCGTGGCGCTGGCCATCGCGGCGGCGCAGGGCTGCCAGGGGCCGACGCGCGGCCTCGGTGACAGCGACGTACAGAAGACGACGTCCGCGCGGGCGCTGCCGCAGAGCCTTGCCGAAGAAGGCTGAGCGTCAGAGTTCGGGGCGGCCCGTCGCCACGGCGTAGAACGCGACGGCGGCCGCCGCGCCCACGTTGAGCGAGTCGACTCCGTGGGCCATCGGGATGCGGACCCATTCGTCGGCCGCCATCAGGGCCTTGGTCGACAGGCCGTCGCCCTCCGCGCCGAGCATCAGCGCGACGCGGTCCATGCGGTGCGGCGCCACCTCGTCCAGGGACTTGGCCTGCTCGGCCGGGGTCAGCGCGAGGAGTTCGAAGCCGGCGTCGCGGACCGTCTCCAGGGACTTCGGCCAGGCGTCCAGACGCGCGTACGGCACCGAGAAGACCGCGCCCATCGAGACCTTCACGGAGCGGCGGTAGAGCGGGTCGGCGCAGTCCGGGGAGAGCAGGACCGCGTCCATGCCGAGGGCGGCGGCGCTGCGGAAGATCGCGCCGATGTTGGTGTGGTCGTTGACCGACTCCATGACGACGACGCGACGGGCGGTGGTGAGCAGCTCGTCGGCCGTGGGGAGCGGCTTGCGCTGCATGGACGCGAGGGCGCCGCGGTGCACGTGGTAGCCGGTGACCTGCTCGGCGAGGTCCGGGGCGACCGCGTAGACCGGGGCGGGGACCTCGTCGATGACGTCGCGCATGACGTCGACCCACTTCGCGGACAGCAGCATCGAGCGCATCTCGTACCCGGCGAGCTTCGCGCGCCGGATCACCTTCTCGCCCTCGGCGATGAACAGGCCCTCGGCCGGTTCGCGTTTGCGACGCAGTTCTACGTCGGTCAGGCCCGTGTAGTCGGACAGGCGCGGGTCGTCGGGGTCCTCGATGGTGATGAGCCCTCGAGATTCAGCTTCAGCCACGGGTCGATACTGCCTTGTTCTGGGTGTGGTGCCAACGGCTCGGAACGAGTTGCGTTACCGCTGGTTACTTCTGTTGCTTCTGCGGGTTCTCGTTCACCACGTCGCCGATCACGATGACGGCCGGGGGCTTGACCCCTTCGGAGACGGCCCGTTCGCCGACCGTCGCGAGGGTGGCGTCGACGCGGCGCTGGGCCGCCGTCGTGCCTTCCTGGACGAGGGCGACGGGGGTCTCCGGGGCCTTGCCGTACGAGACGAGGGCCTCGGCGATCTTTGCGATCTTGTCGACTCCCATGAGGATCACGAGGGTGCCGGTCAGCTTCGCCATCGCCTCCCAGTCGACCAGGGAGCGCTCGTCGTCCGGCGCCACGTGGCCGCTGACGACGGTGAACTCGTGGGCGACGCCGCGGTGCGTGACCGGGATGCCGACGGCGCCGGGGACGCTGATGGAGCTGGAGATGCCGGGCACGACCGTGACCGGGATGCCCTCGGCGGCCAGCGCCTGGGCCTCCTCCATGCCGCGACCGAAGACGAACGGGTCGCCGCCCTTGAGGCGGACCACGGCCTTGCCCTGCTTGGCGTGGTCGATCAGCGCCTGGTTGATGGCCTCCTGGACCATCTGGCGGCCGTACGGGATCTTCGCGGCGTCTATCACCTCGACGTGCGGCGGGAGCTCGTCGAGGAGGTCGCGCGGGCCGAGGCGGTCGGCGATCACGACGTCGGCCTCGGCGAGGAGGCGGCGGCCGCGCACCGTGATCAGGTCCGGATCGCCGGGGCCGCCGCCGACCAGGGCCACGCCCGGCTTGTGGTCGCGCTGCACGGCGACGGTGCCGTCGTGGAGGGCCTCGACGATCGCGTCGCGGACGGCGGCGGTGCGGCGGGGGTCGCGGTCCGCGGCCGAGGTCGTCAGGACGGCGACGGTCACGCCGTCCGCGCGGCCCGTCGCCGGGGTCCAGGCGGTCGCCTCGTCGGCGTCGTCGGAGCGGACGCACCAGGTGCGGGTCTCCTCCGCCTCCCGCGAGGCCGCGTCGTTCGTCTGACGATCGCTGGTGGCGACCAGGGCGTACCAGGTGTCGGCGAGGTCGCCCGCCTCGTAGCGGCGCCGGGTCCAGGTGATCTCACCGGCGTCCGCCATCGCCTCGACCGAAGGGGTCGCGGAGGGGGAGATCAGGGTGATGTCCGCGCCCGCGGCGATCAGGGCGGGGAGCCTGCGCTGGGCCACCTGGCCGCCGCCGAGGACGACGACTCGGCGGCCGGTGAGGCGGAGGCCTACGGGGTAGGCGGGGTGGTCGGCGGCGGGCATGCGGTGTCCTCTGGCGTGCGGCGGGTTTGGTGTGAGCGTACGTCGTGGGCGTAACGAGGAGGTTTCCCCCGCCCCGCCCCTTCCCGAAACTGGGGGGGGCTCCGCCCCCAGACCCCCGCTCCTCAAACACCGGAGGGGCTGAATATTCAGCCCCTCCGGCGTTTGAGGAGTTTCGGGAAGGGGTGGGGTGGGGCTACTTCTCCGTGACGCCGGCCGAGTCGAACGTGGCGACCTCGTGCATGGCGCGGGCCGCGCTCTGGACGATCGGGAGGGCCAGGAGGGCGCCCGTGCCCTCGCCGAGGCGGAGGTCGAGGTCGACCAGGGGGCGCAGGCCCAGCTTGTTGAGGGCCGCCACGTGGCCGGGCTCGGCGCTGCGGTGGCCCGCGATGCAGGCCGCGAGGACCTCGGGGGCGATGGCGCGGGCGACCAGGGCGGCCGCACCGGCGCTGACACCGTCGAGGATGACCGGGGTGCGCAGCGACGCGCCGCCGAGGAGGAGGCCGACCATCGCCGCGTGCTCCAGGCCGCCGACCGCCGCGAGGACACCGAGCGGGTCGGCCGGGTCGGGCTTGTGCAGGTCCAGGGCGCGGCGCACGACCTCGACCTTGCGGGCGTGCGTCTCGTCGTTGATACCGGTGCCGCGGCCGGTGACCTCGGAGGGGTCGACCTCGGTGTAGACCGAGATGAGGGCCGCGGACGCCGTCGTGTTCGCGATGCCCATCTCGCCGGTGAGCAGCGCCTTGTTGCCGGCCGCCACGAGGTCGCGGGCCGTCTCGATGCCGACCTCGATGGCCTCCTTGACCTCTTCACGGGTCAGGGCGGGACCGGTCGTCATGTCGGCGGTACCGGCGCGCACCTTGCGGGGCAACAGGCCGGGCGTGGCGGGGAGTTCGCCGGCCACACCGACGTCGATGACGCAGACCTCGGCGCCGACCTGGTTCGCGAACGCGTTGCAGACCGCGCCGCCGCCCAGGAAGTTGGCGACCATCTGGCCGGTGACCTCCTGCGGCCAGGGGGTGACGCCCTGGGCGTGCACGCCGTGGTCACCGGCGAAGATCGCGACGGCTGCGGGCTCCGGGATCGGCGGCGGACACACGCGGGACAGGCCGGACAGCTGGGCGGAGATGATCTCCAGCATGCCGAGCGCGCCCGGCGGCTTCGTCATCCGCTTCTGCCGCTCCCACGCCTCGCCGAGCGCCTTGGCGTCCAGCGGGCGGATGTTGGAGACGGTCTCCGCGAGCAGGTCGTGCGGGTCCTCGCCGGGCAGGGCGCGGCGGCCGTACGTCTCCTCGTGCACGACCCACGACAGCGGGCGGCGCTTGGACCAGCCGGCCTGCATCAGCTCCGGCTCCTCCGGGAACTCGTCGACGTACCCGACGCAGAGGTAGGCCACGACCTCCAGGTGCTCGGGCAGGCCGAGGGAGCGGACCATCTCGCGCTCGTCGAAGAAGCTGACCCAGCCGACGCCGAGGCCCTCGGCGCGGGCCGCGAGCCACAGGTTCTCGACCGCGAGCGCGGAGGAGTACGGGGCCATCTGCGGCTGCGTGTGGCGGCCCAGCGTGTGGCGGCCGCCGCGGGTCGGGTCGGCGGTGACGACGATGTTCACCGGGGTGTCGAGGATGGCCTCGATCTTCAGTTCCTTGAACTGCTTCGCGCGGCCCTTGGGGAGCGACTTGGCGTACGCGTCCTTCTGGCGCATGGCCAGTTCGTGCATCGCGCGGCGGGTGTCCGCGGAACGGATGACCACGAAGTCCCAGGGCTGCGAGTGGCCCACGGACGGCGCCGTGTGGGCCGCCTCCAGGACGCGCAGCAGCACCTCGTGCGGGATCGGGTCGCTGCGGAAGCCGTTGCGGATGTCGCGGCGCTCGCGCATCACGCGCAGCACCGCCTCGCGCTCGGTGTCGTCGTAGGCGGGAGCGGCGGGGTGCGCCTCGGCGGCCTCGGGCTCCGGCGTCAGGTGTTCGGGCTCGCCCGTCAGCTCGGCGGGCGCGACGGTCTGCTCCGCGGGGTCCTCGGGGTGGGCGGACTCGGGCAGCGGGATCGCGCCGGATTCGCCTTCGCGCGGGGCGGGAACGCTCGCGGCCTCCTCCGGGAGGACCTCGGCGGACTCGGGGCCCGGAACGGTGCCGGGATGTGCGACGACGGACTCCGCGGTGTGCGCCGGGGTGGCCGACTCGTCGACCGTGGGTGCCTGTTCGGCGGACTGCTGGTTGGCCATGGCGTGCGGGTCCTGCGTATCGGTAACGGCCTGGGGGGCCGCGATGAACTGGGGGTCGGCGGTGGCCTGCGCATCGGCTGCCGCCTGGGGGTCGGCTGCGGCCTGCGGGTCGGCCGTGGCCTGGGGGTGGGCAACGTCCTGCTGGCCGGGGGCGGGCTGGTCGGCCACGGCGTGGGGGGCGGCGGGGGCCGGCTGGTCGCCGGCGGCCTGCTGGCTGGCGGTGGCCTGCGGGTCGGCAGCGATCTGTGGGTCGCCAACGGCCTGCTGACCGGCAGCAGACTGCTGGTCGCCGACGGCCTGCGGATCGGCAGCGGTCTGCGGGTCCATCACGGCAGCGTGATCGCCTGCGGCTTGCTGGTCGGCCGGGGCCTGCTGGTCGGCAGCGGCCTGCGGGTCTCCGTGATCGCCTACGGCTTGCTGGTCGCCCAGCACCTGCTGACCGGCAGCGGCCTGTTCGGCGGGCTGCGGTTCGGCCATGGCGTGCGGGTCCTGCGCGTCGGCCACTACGTGGTGGTCGCCCACGGCTTCCTGGTCCGCCACACCTTGCGGGTCGCCGAGGACTTGCTGACCGGCAGCGGCCTGCGGGTCGACCATTCCCTGCTCGTCCGCAGCGGCCTGCTGGTCGACCGCGCCCGGTGTGCCGGGGAAAGGCTGCTCGCCGGTGCCGGCCTGCTGCTCGGCCGTGTCCTGCTGGCCGGCCACCTGACCGGTACCGACCTGCTCCGCAGCGGCGGGCTGTGCGGCAACGCCCTGCTGGGCGGCACCCTCGTGCTCGGCCACAGCGTGCTGGCCCGTGCCGGTCTCCTGCACACCCGCGCCCTGCTGCTCGGCCACGGCCTCGTGGTCGGCTCCGACCTGCTGGCCAGGGCCGCCCGGCTGCCCGGGAACGCCCTGCTCCGCGGCACCGGGCTGCTGCGCCGCGGTGCCCTGCGGCCCGACGGCACCCAGCTGATCGGCTGCTGCCTGCTGACCGGCGTCCGCCGCCTGCGCGGCGGCACCCTGATGCCCGGACGCGGCGTACTGCTCGTCGACGTCGGCGTACTGCTCCGCCACGCCCTCCTGCTGCGCCACCTGCTCCTCCGGGAGCGGCGGGACCACCATCGCCTGCGGCGGGGTGGGGGCCAGGTGCGGGGTCGTGGGGACGATGCCGTCCACCGGGACGAACTGGCCGAGCGTCTGGTCCGCGGCGGGCTGCTGGGCGTAGCCGTGCGGGGCGTAGTCCTGCTGCTGCGGGTAGTCGTAGCCGCCCTGGCCCTGCTCGTGTCCGGCGTACGGGGCCTGGCCCGCGTAAGCGCCGACCTGGGCGAACTCCTGGGCGTGCGCGGGCGTTTCGGGCTGCCCGTACTGCGGAGCGACCGTTTCTGCGGGGGCCGACTGCTGCTGCGCCTGGGCCGGCTGCCACGGGGCCGCGCCCTGCGGCGGGATGTCCAGGTACTCCGGGCCGGTGGTGGGCGGGCCCGACTGGCGGGTCGGCATCGGGTTCTGCTGGGCGGGGCCGCGGTCGGCGAGCGAGCGGACGGGGCTGCCGTTGGTGTCCGGGACGGCCGGTCCCATGTGCAGCGGACGACGGGGCTGGGCCTGGGCGTACTGCTGGCCCTGGCCCTGGCTGGCGTACTGCTGGCCGTGGCCCTGGCTGTGGTCCGTGGGCTGCTGGCCCCAGGCGCCCTGCGAACCGGGCATCAGGAGGATCTCGTCGTCCTCGGGCGCGGCGTCGGTGGGATCGAGGTAGGTGTACGCGCCGGGTGCGGGAACGCCCGGCGGCTCCGCCGTGCCTGCGTCCTCCGGCAGCCCTTCGCCCGGAACCTGACCGGTGTCGGTCATGCCTACCCCTCGCCCATCGAATGAGAACTTCCTGGCCGCCCCCGGCCGTCCGCCGGAACTGCGAGCACCTTCATGCATCACTGTTTCGCTGTCCGGGGCGACGCGTCGACCGCCCGTCAACAAGAACGAGCGTGCGTGCCACGCGGCACGAACCGCTCCGGACAACAGGCATTGTCCCGGTCGGACCGCGGCCACGGAACGTAGTTCGACCATGGCCTTCTGTGGACTGCGCCACGTTGCGCGTCCTCCGGTCGCTGCCGTACCACACGCACCTCAAAAGTGGTGCGTTTTCGGGACATTGGCGTACGAAGAACCGAACGTCCCGGTGCGGTACAACGATCGGCCAGCCTACCGCGCGCGGCGCGCCGCCAGGGTCACGGGTGGCGGACGGGAAGCCGCCCCGAGAGGAGGAACCCCACGGTCCGCTCCTTCTCCGTCCAGGCGCGAGTGTCCAGTTCGACGGATTGCAGGAGGGCGCACTCGACCTCGTATCCGTGCTCCGTCAGGTCCCTGCCGATGAGTTCGGCGTCGTCGCGTGTCGCGGCGTGCGTGACGATGCGGGCGGGGCGCCGGTCCGCGACGGCCGAGACGACGGCCGCTCCCCCGCCCCCGACGCGTACGACGTCGGGCTCCGGGAGGTCTTCGAGGGCGTGCGGCGCCGTGCCGTGGACGATCTGGACCTGGATGCCGAAGCGGCGGGCGACGGCGAGGGTGCGGGCGCAGGCGTCGGCGTCCCGGTCGACGGCGATGACGGCGGCGCCGAACCGCCCGGCCTCCGTCGTGAACGCCCCGCTGCCGCAGCCGATGTCCCACACGAGGTCGCCCGCGCGCGGTCCCAGGCGGGCGAGTTGGGCGGCGCGCAGCTGTTCGGTCTCGCCCTCGCCGAAGGGGCCCGCGTACTCCTCGGCGGGCAGCGCCCAGCCGCGCGGCCCCGCGTCGGGGTCGCCGCCGGCCAGCCAGTTGCCGCTCGCGGGGGCGCCGGTGACGGGCCCTCCGATGACGATGACGACGTTGGGGTCGCGCCACGCGTGGTCGGCGGCCTTGTCGGAGGTGACGACGGTGACCTGTTCGCGGTCGGTGCCGAGTTCCTCGCAGATGACGAAGGTGCGGTGGACGCCTTCCAGGAGCAGGCCGAGTTCGGCGGGTCCTGCGCCCGGTGAGGTGAGGACGGCGACCTTGGTGTGGGCGCGGCACACATTCACCGCGCGTCGCAGGGTGCGGCGATGTGCGACGACCACCTGTGCGTCGTCCCAGGGCATGCCCGCGCGGGCGAACGCCTGGGCGACCGAGGACACGGCGGGCACGACCTCGACCTCGAGGCCGTACTGGGGCGCGCGCAGGGTGCGTACGACGCCGAAGAAGCCGGGGTCGCCGTCCGCGAGCACGACGGCCGTGCCGCGGTGGCCCGCGATGCGGCGGGCGGCGAGGGCCACGCTGCCGAGCCGGACGCGCTCGGCGCGCTCGGGCACCTCGGGCAGCGCCAGGTGGTGCGCGGCGCCCGCCACGAGCGTGGCCGCGCCGAGTGCTGAGCGGGCCGCGTCCGTCAGCGGCGAACCGTCCCAGCCGATCACCGTGACCCGGTCGGCCATCGTCGTCAGTCTCCTGGGTGTGCTCGGGTACGTACGTGCCCATGCGGCACGGAGGTCGGGGGTGCCGCCGGTGTCGGGGCACCGTGAGCGTACCTGCCCGGCCCCGCGATCACCCGTGAGGTCAGTTCCAGTCCGAGAAGGCGGTGAAACCCCCGGCCTCCGCCAGTTGCTCGGTGACGCCCTCCAGGTCCTCGGGCAGCAGGCTCCACACGATGAAGTCCGTGCGGGCCTCGGCCAGGCCGCCGTCCTCGGTGCGCGTACGCGCTATGCACGCGTTGCGCAGCACGCCCTCGCTGATGCAGCCGATCTTCTGGGCGACCTGCTGGGCCGCGGTGTTGTCGGCGGCGGTGCGCAGTTCGATGCGCTCCAGGCGCTGGTCGCGGAAGAGCCACTGGGCCGTGGCGAGCGCGGCCTCCGACGCATAGCCCTCGCCGCGCGCCCAGGGGGCGATGATGTACGAGAGCTCGGTGGAGCGCACGTGCCAGTTGGTCTTGGTGAGGCGGATGGTGCCGACGAGCCGCTGGGTGAGGAACTCGGTGACGGCGAGGTCGAGTCCGGCGCCGCGCACCCGCCGCCTCGGCACGCCCTCGGCGATCCAACGGCGGGCACCCTCCTCCGTGAACGGCTGCGGCACCGAGGTCCAGGCGGTGACCAGCTCGTCGTTCATCATCTCCGCGAGCGCGGGTACGTCGTCCTCGTCGAGTGGACGCAAGACCAAGCGCTCCGTGCTGATGGAGATCTCGGGGAAGGTGTTCGTCATGCGCCGCTCCGTAACCTTCGTTGGCCTTCTACCTTCGCGTCGGGCCTCGTGAACTGCCCAGCATGCAGCATGAAGACACGTAACTGCACATGGGGGCCGCCCCTGTTGCCAGGTGCGGCCCCCATGGAAGGGCGTCGGTCGGGTCCCTCAGACGGGGAGCACCGAACCCTTGTACTTGGTCTCGATGAACTTCTTGACCTCGGGTGAAGTCAGCAGCTTCGCCAGCTTCTTGACCCGCGGATCGTTCTCGTCGCCCTTCTTGACGGCGAGAATGTTGTTGTACGGATTGTCCTGGACGGACTCCAGAAGGATGGCGTCCTTCTTGGGGTTCAGTCCCGCGTCCATCGCGAAGTTGTTGTTGACCGCGGCCACGTCGACGTCGTCCAACGAGCGCGGCAGCTGGGCCGCTTCGAGCTCCTTGAACTTCAGGCCCTTGGGGTTCTTCGCGACATCCTTGGGCGTCGCGTTGATCCCGGCGCCCTTCTTGAGCCCGATCACGCCCTGGGAGGCGAGGAGTTCGAGCGCCCTGCCTTCGTTGGTGATGTCGTTCGGCAGCGCGACGGTCGCCCCGGCGCGCAGCTTGGTGACGTCCTTCGTCTTCTTCGAGTAGAAGCCGAGCGGCGGCAGATAGACCTGCGTGACCGGCGTGAGCGTCGTGCCCTTGGACTTGTTGAAGTCCTTCAGGTACGGCGTGTGCTGGAACAGGTTGGCGTCGAGCTCGCCCTGCTGGAGCGCGGTGTTCGGCAGGACGTAGTCCGTGAACTCCTTGATCTCCAGGTCGAGTCCGGCCTTCTTGGCCAGCTTCTTCTGTACGTACGTGAGGACTTCGCCGGCCGGGGTCGGGGTGGCTCCGACGACCAGCTTCTCGCTCGCGTCCGCCTTGTCGCTGCCGCAGGCCGTGAGGCCGAGGACGAGTGCCCCGGCGATCACGGCGGCGGGAATCGTGGACTTCAACGGATTCGGCATCAGAAGGAGGGGAGCACCGAGCCCTTGTACTTGGTCTCGATGAACTTCTTCACCTCGGGCGACGTCAGGAGCTTCGCGAGCTTCTTGATGCGCGGGTCGTCCTGGTTGCCGTCCTTGATGGCGAGCACGTTGTTGTACTCGTTGTTCTTCGTCGACTCCAGGGCGAGGGCGTCCTTGGCCGGGTTGAGGTCGGCACCGATGGCGTAGTTGCCGTTGATCACCGCGGCGTCGACGTCCTTGAGGGAGCGCGGGGTCTGCGCCGCCTCGACCTCCTTGAACTGGAGGTCCTTCGGGTTCTTCGCGACGTCCTGCGGGGTCGCGGTGGCCTCGGAGCCCTTCTTGAGGGTGATGAGGTCGTTGGCGGCGAGGAAGCGCAGGGCGCGGCTCTCGTTGTCGGCGTCGTTCGGGAGGGCGACGGTGCCGCCCTTCTTGATGCCGTCGAGCTTCTTGGCCTTCTGGGAGTAGAGGCCGAGCGGCTCCAGGTGCACGGTGGCGACCGACTTGAGGTGCGTGCCGTTCTTCTTGTTGAAGTCTTCCAGGTAGGGCGTGGTCTGGAAGTAGTTGGCGTCGACCGAACCGTCCTCGGTGGCGTTGTTCGGCGTGACGTAGTCGGTGAACTCCTTGACCTCGAGCTTGAGGCCTTCCTTCTTCGCCAGGTCCTTCTTGATGAAGTTGAGGATCTCGGCGTGCGGAACGGGAGTCGCGGCGACGACCAGCGGGTCGGAGGCCTTGGCCTTGGTGTCGGCCTTGTCGGAGCCGCACGCGGTCAGGCCCAGGGTGAGGGCGCCGGTGGCGAGGACAGCTGCGGTGATCTTGGTGGTGTTACGCACGAAAAGTGCCTTTCCATCAGTGGTGCAACCCGCCGGTAGGACGGGGAGAACAGGATTCAGCCGGACTTGGTGGCGGTGACCGCCGTACGGCCGGCGAACAGGTTGAAGCGGATCGGGTCGCCGCCCTTGCCCGCGCGGCGGTGCAGCACGCGCGCGCCGCTGTCGCCCGCGAACTGGATGAGCGAGATGACGACGGCGAGGATCGCCACCGTGATCCACATCAGGTTGGCCTCGAAGCGCTGGTAGCCGTAGCGGATCGCGATGTCGCCGAGGCCGCCCGCGCCGACGGTGCCGGCCATGGCCGAGTAGCCGATGAGCGCGACGATCGTCGTGGTGGTCGCCGAGATCAGCGAGGGCAGCGACTCGGGCACGAGGACCTTGCGTACGACGGTCCAGGTGTTGCCGCCCATCGACTGCACGGCCTCGATCAGGCCGCCGTCGACCTCGCGCACGGACGTCTCGACGAGCCGCGCGAAGAACGGGATGGCGCCGATGGCGAGCGGCACGATGGCGGCCTCGCGGCCGATCGTGGTGCCGACGACCGCGCGCGTGAAGCCCATCAGGGCGACCATCAGGATGATGAAGGGCATCGAGCGGACGATGTTCACGACCTGCCCGATGACCTTGTTCACGAACGCGTTCTGCAGCAGTCCGCCGCGGTCCGTGAGGACGAGGAGCACGCCGAGCGGGAGTCCGCCGACGATCGCGATCAGCGTGGACCAGCCGACCATGTAAAAGGTGTCCCAACACGCCTGGGACAGCAGCGGCTGCATCTCCGACCAGGTCACTTGGTGACACCTTCCTTCTGCAGAGCGGCGGGCGCGGCGCCCTGGATCTCGACCTGGAGGCCCTGTTCGCGCAGGAAGCCGATCGGCACGACGTTGTCGTCGTAGCGGCCGGGCAGTTCGATGCGCATGCGGCCGACCTGCTTGCCCGCGACGGTGTCCATCGCGGCGCCGAGGATCGAGATGTCGACGTTGTACGTGCGGGAGAGCTGCGAGATGACCGGCTGGGTCGTCGACTCGCCGTGGAAGGTGACGTCGATGACGGTGCGGTCGTCGCCGGAGGCCTCGCCGCTGACCGGGAAGAGCGCGGAGGCGAGTTCGGAGCCGGGGGTCGCGAGGAGCTCGCTGACGGTGCCGGACTCGACGATCTGCCCGCGCTCCATGAGGGCGGCGGAGTCGCAGACGGTCTTGACGACGTCCATCTCGTGCGTGATGAGCAGCACGGTCAGGCCGAGCTGCCGGTTGAGGTCGCGCAGCAGCTGGAGGATCGAGCGGGTGGTCTCCGGGTCGAGGGCGCTGGTCGCCTCGTCGGAGAGCAGCACTTTCGGGTCGCCGGCGAGCGCGCGGGCGATGCCGACGCGCTGCTTCTGGCCGCCGGAGAGCTGGGCGGGGTAGGACTTGGCCTTGTCGGCGAGGCCGACCAGGTCGAGGAGTTCCAGCGCCTTGGTGGAACGTTCCTTCCCCGACTTGCCGAGGATTTCCAGCGGTAGCTCGATGTTGTCCTGCACGGTGCGCGAGGACAGCAGGTTGAAGTGCTGGAAGACCATGCCGATACGGCTGCGCGCCTCGCGCAGTTCCTTGCCGGCGCGCGAGCCGCGGCCGACGAGGGCGGTGAGGTCCTGTCCTGCGACGGTCACGGTGCCGGAGGTCGGACGCTCCAGCAGGTTCACGCAGCGGATCAGCGAGGACTTGCCGGCGCCCGACTGTCCGATGACGCCGTACACCTCGCCTTCGCGCACGTGCAGATCGACGCCGTCGAGGGCGGTGACCTCTCGGCCGCGCGAGCGGTAGACCTTGGTGAGGCCCTTGGTGGTGATCACGTGGGTTTCCGTAGCTGTCGAGTGCGCGGCACGGGTGGCGCCGGGCACGGGGCATTCGTTCGGGAACTTTCGGAGTTTCCGGGCGCGCGACAGGTCTCACAGAGGCGGTTGAACCGGTGAGGAGAAGCTGTGCGCGGGGCAGGCCCGGTCACGTAGGCGGACGGTTTCTCCCTGCGGAGTCACTCCCTACGGAACAGGGCGCGCGGGTCTCGCTTCGGGGCGCGAGTACAGGCGTGGTGGGGGCCCTCAGAAGGCGCACATTCGACACATACAAGCAGCACCGGGCGTCATGGTCGCCTCGGTCGCAAGGGTGCGGCTGCTCGTCGTGGTCATGCGGGCAAGTAAAGCAGACGTGAGGACGCGCCAGGCCCCCGCTGTCCGCTATTCGGACAGCAGGGGCCGGTGTTCCGGGTGGGTTCAGAGTTCGGCGGAGATCTCCACGCCCGCGTCCGTGACCTGCGCGGACACCGCGGAGAGGTCCTTCACCACGACGTCGGCGGAGAGCTCGTCCGCCTCGTGCGTTGTGGTCAACGCCACGGTCTTCATGCCGCCGGCGCGGCCCGCGGTGAGACCGGCCGGGGCGTCCTCGAAGACGACGCAGCGCTCCGGGTCCACGCCCAGCTTTCCCGCGGCGAGCAGGAACGGCTCGGGGTTGGGCTTGCCGTGCGTGATGTCGTCCGCGGCGATCAGCAGCGGCGTCCTGATCCCGACGGCCGCGAGGCGGGCCTCGGCGAGGCGGCGGGTGGCGGAGGTGACGACGGCCCAGCGCTCGTCGGGGAGCGAGGTGAGCAGGTCGAGCGTGCCGGGCAGGACGTGGGTGCCGCCGTTGGGCACGTCCTCGACCTCCAGCTCCTCGATGCGGGCGACGGCGCCCGGGACCTTCTCGGCGGGCAGCAGGTCGGCCGCGATCTCGGCGGCGGGGCGGCCGTGCAGCTCGACGGCTGCGAAGGCCTCGGCGGTGATCCCGTACTCCTCGGCCCAGCGGGTCCAGCAGCGGTACACCGACTCCATCGACGAGAGCAGGGTTCCGTCGTTGTCGAACAGCAGGGCTTCAGCGGTGATCTTCATGGTCACCGAGGGTACGGGCCATACC
Organism: Streptomyces sp. UC4497; assembly: GCF_054871485.1. NCBI lineage: Bacteria > Bacillati > Actinomycetota > Actinomycetes > Kitasatosporales > Streptomycetaceae > Streptomyces > Streptomyces sp. UC4497. The sequence goes on from NZ_JBTYHB010000002.1 coordinate 203,055, forward strand.
GGGGTCGAGCGCATCGGGTCTTTTGGCCCGTAATAGGCTCACGGCCATGCTTGATGTCCTGACCCTGGTGACGGGTCTCGCCGCGCTGGCGCTCGCGGCCTGGTGCGGTTTCGCCGCGTATCGCGACCAGCCGACCAAGGACTGGCACTTCATCGGCATGGCCGTGGTGTCGGTGCTCGCGCTGGTGCAGCTGGTGGTCGGGATCGTGCAGCTCGCCCGTGGCGAGAAGCCGGACCAGGGCACGACGATCTTCGTCGCGTATCTGATCGGGGCGTTCGCCTGCGTTCCGGCCGCGGGCTTCATGTCGCTCGCCGAGCGGACCCGCTGGGGTTCGGTGACGGTCGCCGCGGGCGGCGTGGTGCTCGCCGTTCTCGAGGTGCGGCTCTTTGACATCTGGGGAGGCTGAGGTGGCTGTGACCGCTGAAGAGAAGGACAACAAGCGGAGCCGCCTCATCAGCGGACCCGGCATGCTGCTCGTGTGGCTGTACGGCGTGATGGTCGTCGGCGCCGTGTCGCGCTCGGCGGTGCAGATCTCCACGGAGTTCGACAAGGCACCGCTGGCGTACTCGCTGTCGGCGGTGGCGGGGCTCGTGTACGCCTTCATCACGTACTCGCTGGTGCGCGGCGGGGACACGGCGCGCAGGGCCGCGTTCGTGTGCTGCGCCCTGGAGTTGGCGGGCGTGCTGATCGTCGGTACGTGGACGCTGGTGGAGCCGTCCGCGTTCCCGGACGCGACCGTGTGGTCGGACTTCGGGGTCGGCTATCTGTTCATCCCGGTGCTGCTGCCGCTGAGCGCGATGTACTGGCTGCGCAAGGGTGTGCTGCAGCGGCAGCAGCCGGAGAGCTGACCCTCAGGCGCTCGCCGCGAACGCGTTCGCCGTGGCGCCCTGGCCCTCGGTGTCCTTGGCGAGCGTCACCACCGTGAGGCGGTCGTCGACCCGCTGCGTGGACACGGCCGCGTAGCCGTGCTGGCGGTACAGGCGCAGATTGTGGTCGCTGCGGTGCCCGGTGAACAGCTGGAAGCGCTTGGCGGTGCCCTTCTCGCCCAGCGCGTTCTCCACGGCGGAGAGCAGTCGGCCGCCCAGGCCGTGCCGCTGCATGCGCGGATGGACGATCAGCTTGTTGATGTGCGCCGTGCCGTCGGCGTCGACCGTGCCGCGCACGGACGCCACCACCTCGTCGCCGAGGCGCGCCACGAGCACGGTGCCGCTGTCGAGTTCGGCCCTGATCGAGGTCAGGGACTGTGTGAGCGGCTCGATCGAGTAGTCCCCGTAGAGCTGCGCCTCACTCTGGTAGCAGAGGTACTGCAGCTTGAGGATCTGTTCGGCATCCGCTTCGGTCGCCGCAGAGATGGTCACGCTCATGCCCATGTGTGCATGCCTCCCGCTCACCTGTTCGCCGGTTGTCCTTCACCCTTTTCCCCGGCGGGCCGTGAGCGCAACCTCGGAGGGCAGGATTCTGCGCAGGCATCCCAGACATCTGGAACGTTCCGGCCCAAGGCTGCCCTGTGAGATACCCAACTCGCCCGCGATCTCACGGTAAGTGAGGTCTTGCGGCGACAGCAGCGCGTCGATGAGGCGCCGACAGCGGCCGGGCAGCCGGCGCACCGCACTCCGCAGCGCCCGGTCGCGTTCGCGGGCGAGCGCGCGGCACTCGGGATCGACGGCGGCCGGGTCTGGGGCGGGCCGCAGGCCGTACGGAAGCTCGCGCAGTTCCGTACTCCGTTGGAGGCGGGCCTCGGCGCGGACCGCCTCGCGCAGCCAGGCGGCCGGGTCGTCCGGTGCGCCCCGGGTGCCGAGGTGTTCCAGGAGGCGGACCCAGACGGCCTGTTCGAGGTCGCCCGGGTCGGCGGCGCCGCCCGGGAGTTCGGCGCGGACCTCGGCCGCGAGGAGGGGCCGCAGGGGCTCGATCACGGTGTCGTACGTCATGTACGGCGGGACGGGGCCGCCCCGGCGGCCGGTTGCCGGGGCGGCCGGGTCTCACTCCAACCGGCGCCCGGGGGTCACCCGTTGACGCCGGGGGTCACCCGTTGACGAAGTCCTCGCGGGCGAGGAGCGCCGTGTCGCAGTTGTCCGAGAAGATGCCGTCGATGCCGGTCTCGTAGTACGCCTTGAAGGCGCCGAACGCGTCGCCGTACGCGTTGGGGTCGGTGCCCTTCTTGAAGTCGGCCGGCAGGAAGGTGTTCTCGTTGCGCATCGTGTACGGGTGCAGGACGAGGCCCGCCTTGTGCGCGTCCCTGACCAGGGTCGTGGGCTGGGTCAGCTTGCCCGACGCGTCCTTCGGGATGATCAGGTCGAGGGTCGGACCGATGCCGTTCGCGTACGTCGCGATCTCCGCGAGGCCCTTGGGCGTGATCAGGTCGGCGACGGTGCGCGGGTCACCGCTGTCCACGAAGTCGTACGGGCGCGACTTCGCCGTGGACAGGAGGACGGCCAGCGGGTTGTCGACCAGCTTGTTCATGCGCTGGATGCTCGTCGGCTCGAAGGACTGGATGATGACGGGCGAGTTGCGCCTGTTCAGCTTGTGCGCCCGCAGCACCTTCGCGATGCGCTCCTCCAGGGCGAGGTTCTGCTTGCGGAAGTAGGTGGGGTGCTTGAGCTCCGGGTAGATCCACACCTCGCGGCCGAGCTTCTTGCTCTGCTCGGCGCGCCAGCGCAGGACCTCCTCGAAGGTGGGGATCTCCCAGCGGCCGTCGTAGATCGTGTTGTGCTGGCGGGTGCCCGGGATGCGCTCCTTGGCCCGCAGCGTCTTCAGCTCGGCGAGCGTGAAGTCCTCGGTGAACCAGCCGGTGGTGGCCACGCCGTCGAGGCTCTTCGTCGTCTTGCGGTCGGCGAACTCGGGGTGTTCGGACACATTTGTCGTGCCCCCGATTTCCGGTTCGTGACGGCATACGAGATGCCCGTCCTTGGTCGGACAGAGGTCGCCGGCCTCGATGATGTGCGCGCCCATGTCGAGCGCCAGCTGGTACGAGCCGAGGGTGTGCTCCGGCCGGTAGCCACTGGTGCCGCGGTGCGCGATGACCGTGGGCACGGGGAGACCTGCGAGGCCCTTGTTCATGTTATTCGCGCCACTTTCTCTGTCCGCGGCTCTCGCCGTTCCGGCCGCTCCGAGTGCCGTGACTCCCGCGCCGAGGACCGCCGCGCCGAGCAGCGAGCGCCGGCCGAGCGCCGCGATGCCCCGCGGCTGCTGCTCCCCCTGTGCGGCCTGTGACTGCTCGTTCCCCTTGTTCCCCATGAAGCACTCCTCCCACCAAGTACTGCCTTGCACCTGTCAAAGCGAGACCGATCGTAGGCGTGGGGAAGTGACGAGTGGGAGACCCTGGACGGAACGTCAGGGTGATGCGGCATGGCGTCCGGGCGTTGCACGCGCATCAACGGGGCGCAAACTTCGGTCAACTCCGCGTATCCAGTCGGTGAACCCGATGTGCAACGGGTACTCGTCCGCGAGTATCGTCCTCACCTGCACAGACTCCTCAGTCCAAAACAGGTACCCATCCCTGCTCATTCCTTGACATCGGAGGGCTCGTTGTCCCGCTTCGCGCTCATCAAGGCAGTGCTCGGTCCGATCATGCGCCTGATGTTCCGCCTGCGTGTGGAAGGCGCAGAGAAGATCCCGGGGAGCGGTCCCGTCATTCTGGCGGGCAACCACCTGACGTTCATCGACTCGATGCTGCTGCCGCTCGTCTGTGACCGGCAGGTCTTCTTCATCGGCAAGGACGAGTACGTCACCGGGAAGTCCCTCAAGGGCCGCCTCATGGCGTGGTTCTTCACCGGGGTCGGCATGATTCCGGTCGACCGCGACGGGGCGAACGGCGGTGTGGCCGCGCTGATGACCGGCCGTCGGATCCTGGAGGAGGGCAACATCTTCGGTATCTACCCCGAGGGCACGCGCTCCCCCGACGGCCGCCTGTACCGCGGTCGGACGGGTATCGCCCGTCTGACGTTGATGACGGGTGCGCCCGTCGTGCCCTTCGCCATGATCGGCACGGACAAGTTGCAGCCCGGGGGTGCGGGGATTCCGCGGCCGGGCAAGGTGACGGTGCGGTTCGGCGAGCCGATGGAGTTCTCCCGCTACGACGGGATGGGGCGTGACCGCTACGTCCTGCGGGCCGTGACGGACTCGGTCATGACCGAGGTGATGCGGCTGTCCGGCCAGGAGTACGTGGACATGTACGCCTCGAAGGCGAAGGCGGCGTAGTCCTTTTTACGGGTGCGTGGGCCCGGCCGACCGGATCTTTCCGGTCGACCGGGTTTTTTGCTGCGCCGGGGCGGGGCCGTCCTGGTGGGCGCGCGGCACCGGGGGGCCCATTGCCGCGGCGGGGGCCGGCCCCTGACTTCTCGACACGCCGCACCGGGGTGCCGCCTTGCCCACCCTGCCGCCCCAGGCGGCAGATTGCCCAAGGCGGCCGGGGTGGGCCGGTGCCGGTCAATCAAGCCCCGCCGGCGATTGAGGCGCGGGGTCCGGGGCGGAGCCCCGTGAGTGGCGGACGGGTTACTGTTCCAGGCGTTGGCCGCGCAGGAGGAACCAGGCCGCCACCGACGTCGCCAGCAGGACCACCGCGCCGACGCCCGCCGCCACCTGGAGGCCGTCCACGAAGGCGGACTGCGCGCCGGTGAGGAGGGCCTCGCCCTGGGCCGCCGGGAGGCCGGCCGACGCCTCGACCGCTCCGCCGAGCGAGTCGTGCGCCGCCACCGCGACGTCCTCCGGCGTGCCCGCCGGAACCGTGAACCCCGAGTAGACGCCGGTCACGATCGAGCCGAGCAGCGCGATACCCAGCGCCGTACCGAGTTCGTACGCCGTCTCGGACACCGCCGACGCCGCACCCGCCTGCTCCTTCGGCACGCTGGAGAGGATCACGTCCGCCGTCACCGTGAACGAGAAGCCCGCGCCGACACCGACGACGAGCAGCACCACACCCAGCAGCGGATACCCGGTCGACTGGCTCAGCGTGGTGAGCGCGGCAAGCGCCAGGCCCACCGCCGCGAGCCCGCCCGCGACCACGGAACGTACCGAGAAGCGCCGCGCCACCGTACCGGCGACCAGACCGGCCGCCACCGCCCCCACCGCTGCGGGGAGTTCGGCGAGGCCCGCCTCGAACGGCGCACGCCCCTGCACCAGTTGCAGGAACTGGGAGAGGAAGAAGACCAGGCCCGCGAGGCCGAGGATCGTCAGGAGGTCGGCCAGGACCGCGCCCGAGAAGCCGCGGTTGCGGAACAGGTGCATGTTCAACAGGGGCGCCTTGAGTGTGAGTTGGCGCCGGACGAACCAGACGAGCGCCGCCACGCCGACCACCCCCGACGCGCCCACACCGAGGCCGAGGCCGTGCGCGGCCGCCTCCTTCACCGCGTAGACGACGCCGATCATGCCGACGAGGGACAGCACCACGCTCAGCAGGTCCCACGGACCCGGCACCGGGTTCTTCGACTCAGGGATGAGCTTCACGCCGACGACCACCAGGATCGCCATCACGGGCAGGTTGATCAGAAAGACCGAGCCCCACCAGAAGTGCTCGAGGAGGAACCCGCCGACGACAGGACCGACCGCCGCACCCGCCGAGGCCATCGCACCCCAGATGCCGATGGCCAGCGACCGCTCGCGCGGGTCGTGGAAGATGTTGCGGATCAGCGCCAGCGTGGACGGCATCAGGGTCGCGCCCGCGACACCCAGCAGGGCGCGCGCCAAAATCATCAGCTCGGGCGTCGTCGCGTACGCGTTGAGCACCGAGACCGCACCGAACGCGACCGCTCCCACAAGGAGCAGCTTCTTGCGGCCGATGCGGTCGCCGAGGCTGCCCATCGACACCAGCAGTCCGGCGATGACGAACGAGTAGACGTCACCGATCCAGAGCAGCTGCGTGCCGGAAGGCTTCAGGTCCTCACTGATGTACGGGGTCGCGAGGCCGAGGACGGTCGCGTCCACGGCGACGAGCAGCACGGCCAGCACGAGGACGGAGAGGGCGAGCCACCGCGCGGGACGGGACTCCACCACCTCCGCCGCAGGGGTGCGCTGTGATGTGCTGGTCATGGTTCCACTCTCCGAAGTGCGCCGCCGAGCAGCAGCTCGACGATCATGAATTGGAAGTCCTTCGCCGCGACGCGGCCGTCCTGTACGGCCCACGCGCCGCTGCCGATGAGGCCGTAGAGCGCCTCGGTCAGCCAGGTGGGTGTCAGATCGATCCGGAACTCGCCCGCCTCCTGCCCGCGCCGGAACAGTGCCTCCATGCGGGAGTCCAGATGGGCCCAGCCCTCGTGCTGCTGCTCCCCCTCGAAGAGCTGGTTCTCCGTGACGAGGAAGGCGAGGAGCGGCGCCGACGGTTCGACCTCACGGACGAGACGCCGCAACGCGTCCGCGGCCGGCCCCTCGTCGAGCCGGGCACGGTCGAGCGCCGATTCGCACTCGGCGATACCGAGTTCCTCCAGCGCGCGGACCAGCGCGTCCCGGCCCGCGAACTGGCGGTGCAGCGTCGCCCGGCTGATGCCGGCGGCCCGCGCCACCTCGTCCATCGTGGCCGTGGACCTGCGGGTCAGCAGGGCGGCAGCGCTGTGCAGTACCTGAGCGCGATCGACTGTCATGAGACAAGAGTACGTCACATGAGACATGAATGTCTCATTGGTTTGCGGGGCGGCCATCCGAGGGGGCGGCCCTTCGAGGGGAGGTCGTCACGCCTGGCCGGTACTCCAGTAGCCGTCGCCCTCACCCAGTGTTACGACTGTCGGGACGTCCGACTCTCTGGAGGTACCGGCATGGGGTGCTGCATCTTCGCGGCGATGGCCGCCATCGGGCCACGGGTGGCCCTGGTCATCACGTGGCTGTTCACCAACCTCGTGGACCGCGCCTTCACCGGCGTTCTGCTGCCGCTCGCCGGCCTGATCCTGCTGCCGTGGACGACCTTGGGGTACGTCCTCGCGTACGCCCCCGTGGTCGGTGTCCGCGGGATCGGCTGGGTGGTCATCGTCTTCGGTCTGCTGCTCGACCTGTCGAGCTACGGAGGCGGGGCGCGGGCGCGCCGCTGACGCCCCACCCGGGCACATACGCGTACACGCCGAAGGGCCCGGTTCGTCCACGGATGGACGAACCGGGCCCTTCTCGGTACCCGCGTGGGCCTACTTCTTCGCGTCGGCCCAGGTGCGCTGCACCGTCAGGTCCTGCTTGACCTCGGCGAGCTGGACGGCGACCGCGCTCGGCGCCGTACCACCGCGGCCCGAGCGGGAGGCCAGGGCGCCCGGAACGTTGAGCACCGTGCGGACCTCGGGGGTGAGGTGCTCGGAGATCTTCGCGAACTGGTCATCGGTGAGGTCGTCGAGCTCCTTGCCCTCGGACTCCGCCACCTTGACGCACTCCCCCGCGACATCGTGCGCGACCCGGAACGGGACGCCCTGCTTCACGAGCCACTCGGCGATGTCCGTGGCGAGCGAGAAGCCGGCCGGGGCCAGCTCCTCCATGCGCTCCCGGTTGACCGTGAGCGTGGCCAGCATGCCGGTGAACGCCGGGAGCAGGAGAGCCAGCTGGTCGCAGGAGTCGAAGACCGGCTCCTTGTCCTCCTGGAGGTCACGGTTGTACGCGAGCGGCAGCGCCTTGAGCGTCGCCATCAGGCCCGTGAGGTTGCCGATGAGGCGGCCCGACTTGCCGCGCGCCAGCTCCGCGATGTCCGGGTTCTTCTTCTGCGGCATGATCGACGAGCCGGTGGAGAAGGCGTCGTGGAGCGTGACGAAGGAGAACTCCTTCGTGTTCCACAGGATGACCTCCTCGGCGATCCGGGAGAGGTTCACGCCGATCATCGCGGTGATGAAGGAGAACTCGGCGACGAAGTCACGGGAGGCCGTGCCGTCGATGGAGTTGGCGGAGCTGCCGTGCTCGAAGCCGAGGTCGCGCGCCACCGCCTCCGGGTCGAGGCCGAGGCTGCTGCCGGCCAGGGCGCCGGAGCCGTACGGCGAGACGGCCGTCCGCTCGTCCCACTGCCGCAGCCGCTCCGCGTCCCGGGACAGGGACTGGACGTGCGCCAGGACGTGGTGGGCGAAGAGCACCGGCTGGGCGTGCTGGAGGTGCGTACGACCCGGCATCGCGACGTCGGGGTGCGCCTCCGCGAGGCCGACGAGGGCCTCCTGGAGGTCGGCGATCAGGCCGCCGATGGCGCGGGCCTCGTCGCGCAGGTACATCCGGAAGAGCGTCGCCACCTGGTCGTTGCGCGAGCGGCCCGCACGCAGCTTGCCGCCGAGGTCCGGGCCGAGGCGCTCGAGGAGGCCACGCTCGAGGGCGGTGTGCACGTCCTCGTCGGCGATCGTGCCGACGAAGGAGCCGTCCGCGACGTCCGTCTCCAGCTGGTCGAGGCCGGCGATCATGCGGGTCAGCTCGTCCTCGGTGAGCAGTCCCGCCTTGTTGAGCACGCGCGCGTGGGCACGGGAGCCCGCGATGTCGTACGGGGCGAGGCGCCAGTCGAAGTGGACGGAGGCGGAGAGTTTCGCCAGGGCCTCGGCCGGGCCGTCGGCGAACCGGCCGCCCCAGAGGCGGACATCGCCGGTGTTGCTGCTCACGTGCTCTGCTCCTCGGGCCGGTGGATCTGAATGCCGGTGCGTTCGTCGTTGTGCATGATTATGCAGGGTTCTGCATGATTCGTCAATCGTGCCTCGGGCCGCCGGTTCGGGGACGGCGATACAGCGCCACCGATACGGCGCTACCGATACGGACACCGCATGGCCGGCCGGTCGGAGGGGTACCCGGCAGCGTCATGATCAAGCGGCCCGCTGCCCCGACGCGCGCCCGCGCCCTGATCGGCATGGGTGTCGGCGCGCTCTCGCTCTCCCTCGCGCCCGTCTTCATCGACCTCTCCGGCACGTCGCCGGGCACGGCCTCCTATCTGCGCTGCGCGCTGGCCCTGCCACTGCTCGCCCTCCTGTGCGCGCCGGAGCGGCGCAAGGAGGGAGCGCCGGGCGCGCGCCACCTCGCGCTCGCGGTACTGGCAGGGGCACTGTTCGCGGGCGACATGCTGCTGTGGACGGCGGCCATCGGGGAGGTCGGGGCCGGCCTGTCCACGGTCCTGGTCAATGTCCAGGTGGTGCTCGTACCGCTGCTGGCGTGGCTGGTGGACGGGGAGCGGGTCGCGCGGCGCTTCCTGCTGTGGCTGCCGCCGCTCGTCGTCGGCGTCGCGCTCACCGGCGGCGTGCTGTCCAAGGCGGTCGGCGCCGACCCCTTCCTGGGGACCGTGCACGCGCTGCTCGCCGCCCTCTGCTACTCGGGCTTCCTGTTCCTGCTGCGCCGCGGCGGGCTCTCCGGGCAGATCCGGCAGACGTATCTCGTGGTCACCGCGTCGGCCGCCCTGGTCTCGCTGGCGGGCGGTGCGCTGTGGAGCGGTGTGACGTTCGCGCCGGGGTGGGCGGCCCTCGGCTGGCTGGCGGCGGCCTCGCTGACCAGCGGCGTGATCGGGTGGCTGCTCGTCGCGGTGTACTCGCCGCGCCTGGCGAGCCACGTCGGCGCCGTGCTGCTTCTGCTCACTCCGGTCGGCGCACTCGCCTTCGGTGCCGTCGCCCTCGGCGAGCGCCCCACGCCGCTCCAACTCGCCGGATGCGCCCTCCTGTTGGCCGGCGGATATTTCGCCGTACGGACACCTCCCCCGAAGGAAGCGTGAACCGGGCATCATCCCGCTATGGGAAAAAGTCATGAACGCATAGACGGGCGGCTGCGCACGTTCATCGAGGACCAGCCGGTCTTCTTCACCGCGACGGCACCGCTCTCCGACGACGGAACGGTCAACCTCTCCCCCAAGGGCCTCAAGGGCTCCTTCGCCGTGCTCGACGAACGGACCGTCGCGTACCTGGACTTCGCCGGTTCCAACGCGGAGACCATCGCGCACCTGCGCGAGAACGGCCGGATCACGCTGATGTGGTGCGCGTTCCAGGGCCCGCCGAACATCGTCCGGGTGCACGGCCGCGGCGAGCCCGTGTTCCGCGACGACCCGCGCTTCGCCGAGCTGGTCGGCCGCTTCCCGGACATCGACCCGACCCGCAACGGCCTGCGCGCGATCATCGTCGTGCACGCCGAACACATCCGCGACACCTGCGGCTACGCCGTGCCCTTCATGACGTACGACGAGGACCGCGACCTGCACGGCAGGCGCTTCGAGCGCGAGGACGACGCGGGGCTCGACGCGTACTTCCAGAAGAAGGAGTACATCGCGAAGAGCCTGGACGGACTGCCCGGGCTGCCGTTGCCGCTGCCGCCCGCTACGTTCTGACCCATGCGCCCTATTCGAGCAGGTATCGCCACCGCCGTCGCCGCCTGCGCCGCCCTCGGTGCGGCCCCCTCCACCCCCGCCTCCGCCGCCGACCCGCTGCCCGCCCGCATGGCGGACACGGGCGGCGGCCGCCAGCTGATCACCGCGCAGGCGCCCCGCACGTCCTCGACCACCGGCACCGTCACCTGGTGGGACCGGGGCGCGAACGGCCGCTGGGTGAAGGCCGGTTCGGCGCCCGCGCGGTTCGGGGCGAAGGGGCTCGTGGCGGGGAGCAAGCGCAAGCAGGGCACCAACACGACGCCGACCGGCCTCTACGACCTGCCCTTCGCGTTCGGCGTCAAGGCGGCACCCGAGGGGACCCGGACGACGTACCGGCGCGTGCACCGCGACTCCTGGTGGTGCCAGGACAACGCCTCCCGCTCGTACAACCGCTGGACCGAGCCGCGCCCCCGCGACTGCCGCGCCGCCGAGTCCGAGCGCCTCGCCGACTACGCGACGCAGTACGCGCATGCGCTCGTGGTCGGCTTCAACTACTACCGTCCCGTGCACGGCCGCGGAGCCGGAATCTTCCTGCACGTCAACGGGCGCGGGGCTACGGCCGGTTGCGTGTCCGTACCGAAGGACGCCATGCGCCGGATCCTGACCTGGGCGAACCCCGGGCAGTCCCCGCACATCGCGATCGGGACGGCTGGCGGAGCGACGGCGATCACCAGGTACTGACAATCGCCGGGTACTACCAATCGCCCGGTACTGATACGTATACGGACATGGACACCTATGCCGGTACCGGCTCTCGTGTAGGGACCACATAACGAGACGGGGTTGCGTGGATTCGCCGCCGGGGCGTTGCATCGCCCGGTGCGAAGCGAAACCGAACACACGAGCCCCACCTCCCCCACGACGAGCGGGGCCACCGACCGCGCCGCCCGACTGGCGGTCACCGTCTTCCCCGCGCTCGTCCTCGTCGCGGGCGCCTGGGGGCTCGCCTCCCCCGGCACGTTCGCCGGCTGGGGCACCAACGTGCCCTACCTGCTGGGCGTCGTGATGTTCTGCATGGGCCTCACCATGACCCTCACGGACTTCAAGGGCGTCGCGCAGCGGCCGTGGGCCGTGGGACTCGGGCTCGTCGCGCACTACGTGATCATGCCGGGGCTCGGCTGGGCGATCGCCCACGCTCTCGGCCTGTCCCCGCAGTTGGCGGCCGGTGTCATCCTCGTCGGCTGCGCGCCCAGCGGCACCGCGTCCAACGTCGTGACGTATCTGGCGCGCGGCGACGTCGCCCTTTCGGTGTCCGTGGCGACCGTCTCCACGGTGCTCGCGCCGCTGATCACGCCGCCGCTGACGCTGCTGCTCGCGGGTGCGTACCTGCCGGTGGACGCCGGGTCGATGATGACGGACATCCTGAAGACCGTGCTGCTCCCCGTGATCGCGGGCCTGGTCGTGCGTCTCGCGCTCGGCCGCTACGTCGACCGGCTGCTCAAGGTGCTGCCGTGGCTGTCCGCGCTGACCATCGCGGTGATCGTGGCCGTGGTGGTGGCGGGCAGCGCCGACGCCATCAAGTCGGCCGCCGCCCTCGTCGTGGTCGCGGTGGTGCTGCACAACGGCCTCGGTCTCGCGCTCGGCTACGGCGCGGGAAAGCTCGGCCGGCTCGGCAAGCCCGCGTCGCGCGCCATGGCCTTCGAGGTCGGCATGCAGAACTCGGGCCTCGCGGCCTCCCTGGCCACGGCCCACTTCAGCCCGCTGGCCGCGCTGCCCGCCGCCGTGTTCTCGGTCTGGCACAACGTGTCGGGCGCGCTGGTCGCGGCGTGGATGTCATACCGGGCGAGGGCGGCCGAGAAGAAGTAGGCCCCGCGCACGCATTCAAGAAGCCGACCAGGTCGACACCGACCAGGTAACCGAAAAGGTGACTGGACAGGTGTAGACAGGTCGGCTTCTTCGTGTCTACCTTCTAGACATGCCTGGACAGGTTCACAAGCATCACCGCGTCGCCCACGTCCTCGCCGAGGAGATCCGTACGGGCGTGCACGCCGACGGCAGCAAGCTGCCCGGTGAGCACGCGCTGCGGGAGCGCTTCGGGGTCAGCCGGACGACCGTGCGGCAGGCCCTCGGCGTCCTCGGCGAGCAGGGGCTCATCGAGACGCACGCCGGGATCGGGTCGATCGTCACGTTCGACGGCGCCCCGCTCGACCAGCATCTCGGCTGGACCAGGGCGCTGGCCGCACAGGGCACCGAGCTGACGACGCAGACCCTGCGCTTCGAGCGGATACAGGATGCGGCGCTCGCCGCCGAACTCGGCCTGGACTTCCCGGAGTTCATCGCTCTCGACCGCGTACGCCGACTGCCCGACGGGCACGGCGTCTCGCTGGAGTTCAGCCGGGTGCCCGCCGTCGGGCCGCTGGCCGATCTGGTCGAGCGCGGGCTCGACGGCGGCTCCCTGGACCAGACGCTCGCCGCGGCGGGCCGGGTCCGCGCCTCCAGTGACGCGCACATCGCCGTCGCCGGACTCGACGACGCCGACGCCGCGGCCCTGCGCCGCTCCCCCGGCGATTCCTTCCTCCGCGTCGCCCAGGTGTTCCGCGACGCGGACGGGGGCGTGGTCGAGCAGGTCACGAGCCTGCTCGATCCGTCCCGGTTCCAACTGCACGTACGTACCGGCCGAGGAGGCCAACCGTGAGTACCACCCCCGATCCCGCCCTCTTCGACCGTGCCGCCGGTGCCTTCTACGGGCTCGCGCTCGGCGACGCGCTCGGCATGCCGACCCAGGTCATGTCCCGTGAGGACGTCGTCCGCGTCTACGGCACGCTGAGCGGCTTCGAGCCCGCGCGGCCCGACAACCCGGTCAGCGCCGGGATGCCCGCCGGGTCCGTCACGGACGACACCGACCAGGCCGTCATCGTGGCGCGGCTGATCGTGGAGGGCGGCGGGCACGTGGACCCGCTGCGGTTCGCCGAGGAACTCCTGTCCTGGGAGCGGGAGATGAAGGCCAAGGGGTCGTTCGACCTGCTGGGCCCCTCGACCAAGGCGGCGCTCGACGCCGTGGACCGGGGCGCCGACCCCAAGGAGGCCGGAAAGTACGGCACGACGAACGGTTCCGCGATGCGCGTCGCGCCGGTCGGCATCGCCTTCTCCTACACCCCTGGCGGCACTGAGGCCTTCCTGGACCGGGTCGTCGAGTCCTGCCAGGTCACGCACGACACGAACATCGGCATCGCGGGCGCGGCGGCCGTCGCCGCGGCGGTCTCCACCGGTGTCGCGGGCGGCACCCTCGACGACGTCTTTGACGCCGCGATCGCCGCCTCCGCGGCCGGTGCGCGGCGCGGTCACTGGGTCGCGGGCGCCAGCATCTCGGCACGGATCGCCTCCGTGCGCGAGCTGGTCGCGGGCCTCGACGAGACCGCGGCGCTCGACCGTGTCGTCGCGCTCATCGGCACCAGCGTCGCCAGCCAGGAGTCGGTCCCCGCGGCGTTCGCGGTGCTCGCGCTGACCGGCGGCGACCCGTGGCGCTCCACGCTCCTCTCGGCGAACCTCGGCGGCGACAGCGACACGATCGCCGCGATCGCCGGCGCGATCGCCGGTTCCCTGCACGGCCTCACCGCCCTGCCCGCCGACGCCGTACGCACCCTGCGCGAGGTCAACGGGCTCGACCTGGAGCCGCTGACCAGGCAGCTGCTCACCTACCGGACCAACCGCTGACGGACCTCACCCGCCTGTACCGAGACCCGTCCGCACCGAGCAAGAGCAAGGAGGTTCCGCCATGGCCGATTCAACGAAGAACGACCGCGTCGGCACCGTGGAGACCCGGGGGATCGAACCGGTCCCCGACAGCGAGCGGCACGGCCACGCCAGCCAGATGTTCTGGACGTGGTTCGCCGCCAACATCTCGATCCTCGGGCTGCCGCTCGGCGCGACGCTCGTCGCCTTCCGCGGCCTGAACATCTGGCAGGCTGTGATCGTCGCGATCGTCGGCTCGGTGGGCTCCTTCGCGCTCGTCGGCGCCCTCAGCCTGGCCGGCAAGAAGGGCGGCGCGCCCGCCCTGACCCTGTCGCGCGCGGTGTTCGGCCAGCGCGGCAACCACGGGCCCACGCTGATCAGCTGGCTCAGCCGGGTCGGCTGGGAGACGATCACCACGACCACGGCGGCGTACGCGCTGCTCGCTCTGCTCAACACGCTCTTCGGGTTCGGCCAGGGCACCGTACTCACCCTGATCTGTCTGCTGGTCTTCATCGCCTGCACGCTGCTGATCAGCGGGCTCGGGCACGCCACGATCATGTGGATCAACAAGTGGGCGACGGTGGCCTTCGGGATCCTGAACCTGGTCGTGATGGGCTTCCTCGTCGCGACCGTCGACTGGTCGAAGGTCCTCGACGCCCCGGCCGGACCACTCAGCGGTGTCATCGCGGGCATCGGCTTCATCGCCGCGGGCACCGGCATCGGCTGGGCCAACGCCGGTGCGGACTATGCCCGTTACCTGCCGCGGTCCATCCCGGGCGGGCGGCTCGTGCAGGCCTCCGCGTTCGGCGCGGGCATCCCGCTGGTGCTGCTGATCTCGCTGGGCTCGCTGCTCACGGCGGGCGATCCGACGCTCGCGACCTCGTCCGACCCGGTCGCGGCGATCAACGCGATGCTGCCGTCGTGGATGGCCGTGCCGTATCTGATCGCGGCGTTCGGCGGACTGCTGATGTCCAATCACCTGTCCACGTACTCGGCCGGGTTGACGATGATCACGCTCGGTCTGCGGGTGCCGCGGGCCTGGGCGGTCTGCATCGATGTCGCCCTGATGTTCCTCGGCGGCGTCTACTTCATGCTGATCGCGGGCGACTTCTACGGCCCGTTCAGTACGTTCCTGACGCTGCTCGCCGTGCCGATCTCGGCGTGGATCGGGATCATCGTCGTCGACATGGCCCGAGGCCGGCAGTACGACACCGAAGCCGTGATGAACACCGGCCGCACCAGCCGCTACTGGTACACCGGCGGTTTCCATCTGCCCGCCGTCGTCGCGTGGGTGGTGGCGATCGTGGCCGGGCTGCTGTTCACCACGGCCTCGACCAGCGCGGACGACGTGTGGTTCAAGGGCCCGCTGGCCGGGTCCTGGCTCGGCGCCAACGGGCTCGGCTGGCTCGTCGCGATCGTCGTGGGCGGTGTGCTGTACGCGCTGCTCGGGCGCCGCACGAAGGTGACCCTCGACTCCCCCGACACCGATTCCGCCGCTTTCAAGGAGGCCACACGATGACCGCCGACTCCCGTGTCGTTCTCGCCGGGAACGTCATCGCCGATCTCGTCATCGACGTGCCCGCCCTGCCGGAGCGGGGTGGCGATGTCATCGGTACGCGTACGGAGTTGTACGCGGGCGGCGGCTTCAACGCGCTCACGGCGGCGCGGCGGCTGGGCGCCGAGGCGGTGTACGCGGGGGTTCACGGCACGGGCCCCTACGGGGAGTTGGTGCGTTCCGCGCTCGCCGCGGAGGGTATCGGGACGGTGCTTGCGGCGCGGACGGACGGCGACACCGGGTTCTGTGTGGCCCTCGTCGACGGGGGTGGCGAGCGGACGTTCGTGACCAGTTTCGGGGTCGACGCGCGGATGACGGCGGACGAGGCGGCGGCGATCGCGGGAGCCGTGCGCGGTGGTGACCTGGTGCAGGTGTCCGGGTACGGGCTGGTCATGGAGGTCAATGGGCCGTTGCTGGCCGCCCTTGTGGCGGGTCTCCCCGATGACGTACGGGTTTGTTTCGATCCGGCGCCGTTGGTGGCGGACATTCCGGCCGAGGCCCTTGAGCCGGTTCTCGCTCGGACGGACTGGTTGAGCTGCAATGCGCGTGAGGCCGGGATCCTGGCCGGGGGTGCCGAGCCGCGGGAGGCGGCGGAGGCCTTGCGGGGGCGGTTGCGGGAGGGGGCGGGGGTGTTGGTGCGGGCCGACAAGGATGGGTGCTGGTTGGCTGCGCCGGGGGCGGGGGATGTGGTGCACGTGCCCGGGTTTGCGGTGGAGGCCGTGGACAGCAATGGCGCGGGGGATGCGCATGTCGGGGCGTTTCTGGCGCTGCTTGGGCGGGGGGTGTCGGCGTATGACGCTGCCCGGGGGGCCAATGCGGCTGCTGCGTTGGCGGTGACGCGGAGGGGGCCTGCGACCGGGCCCACCGTGGAGGAGTTGGTGGCGTTTCTTGGGGAGGACGGGGCGCGTTCGGTGGGGGTGGGCTGAGGGGATTCTTTCCCCCAACCCGCCCCTTCCCGAAAACCGGGGCTCCGCCCCGGACCCCGCGCCTCAAACGCCGGCGGGGCTGAGATTAGTGGTCGTTCTGGGCCACGCGGAGCATGTGGTCTGCCAGGGACTGGCCGCCGGCCGGGTCGCGGCTGATCAGCATGACCGTGTCGTCGCCCGCGATCGTGCCGAGGATGACGTGGAGTTCGGCCTGGTCGATGGCGGAGGCGAGGAACTGGGCTGCGCCCGGGGGCGTGCGCAGGACCACGAGGTTCGCCGAGGCTTCCGCCGAGATGAGCAGCTCGCCGGCCAGGCGGCGCATCCGCTCCTCCTTGGCCGATTCGCCGAGCGGGGCCTGCGGGGTGCGGAAGCCGCCCTCGCTGGGCACGGCGTAGATCAGCTCACCACCGGTGTTGCGGATCTTGACCGCGCCCAGCTCGTCCAGGTCGCGGGAGAGCGTCGCCTGCGTGACCGTCAGCCCGTCGTCGGACAACAGCTTCGCCAACTGGCTCTGGGAGCGCACGGGTTGACGGTTGAGGATGTCCACTATCCGGCGGTGCCGCGCGGCACGGGTCTGCGGTACGGCCGACGCCGCGTGCGCCAGGTTCGTGGCCGCGGATACGTCTCTCTCCGCTTTGCTGCTCATCGTCGTCCCATTCTCCTCAGGATCGCCCTTCCGCGTCGGTCGATGCCGTGTCCAGTACGGCGGGCAGTGCCGCGAGGAACGCGTCCGCCTCGGCGTCGCTCAGGTTCAGCGGCGGCATGAGCCGGACGACGTCGGGTGCGGGCGCGTTCACCAGGAAGCCCGCGTCCTGGGCCGCCTGCTGCACCTGCGGTGCGCGGGGCCCGGTGAGCACGATACCCAGCAGCAGGCCTTCGCCCCTGACGTGGCCGACCAGCGGGTGGCCGAGGGCCTCGACGCCGGACTTGATGCGCTCGCCGACCGCCTTGGTGTTCTCCAGGAGGCCCTCGCCCGCGATCGTGTCGAGGACCGCGAGGCCGGCCGCGCAGGCCACCGGGTTGCCGCCGAACGTCGTGCCGTGCTGGCCGGGCTTGAGGAGCTTCGCCGTCTCGCCGAAGGCCACCGTCGCGCCGAGCGGGAGGCCGCCGCCGAGGCCCTTGGCGAGCGTGACGACGTCGGGCTCGATGCCCTCCTCCGCCTGGTACGCGAACCAGTGCCCGGTCCTGCCGACGCCGGTCTGCACCTCGTCGAGCACGAGCAGGGTGCCGGTGGCCCGGGTGATCTCGCGGGCCGCCTTGAGGTAGCCGGCGGGGGGTACGACCACGCCGTTCTCCCCCTGGATCGGTTCGATGATGACGAAGGCGGTCTCGTCGGTGACCGCTGTCCTCAGCGCTTCCACGTCTCCGTACGGGACGTGGGTGACGTCGCCGGGGAGCGGGGTGAAGCCGTCCTGTTTGCCGGCCTGGCCGGTCAGCGAGAGGGAGCCCATGGTGCGGCCGTGGAAGCCGCCGGTCGTGGCGACCATGTGTGTCCGGCCCGTGAGCCGGCCGATCTTGAACGCGCCCTCGTTGGCCTCGGCGCCCGAGTTGCAGAAGAAGACCGCGCCGTCCCGGCCGAAGAGCTGGAGGAGGCGCTCGGCGAGTGCGACGGGCGGCTCGGCGACGAAGAGGTTCGAGACGTGGCCGAGGGAGGCGATCTGCGTGGAGACCGCTTCGACGATCGCCGGGTGGGCATGGCCGAGCGCATTGACCGCGATGCCGCCGACGAAGTCCAGGTACTCCTTGCCGTCGGCGTCCCACAGCTTGGCGCCCGCGCCCTTGACCAGCGGCAGCCTCGGGGTGCCGTAGTTGTTCATCAGGGCGCCCTGCCAGCGCTCCGTCAACTCCTGGTTATCCGTCACGAGTTGTCCTCCCCCTCTTTCACGACCTCTTTGTCGACCTCTTTGTCGGCGATGACCATCGTGCCGATGCCCTCGTCGGTGAAGATCTCCAGCAGGATCGAGTGCTGGACCCGCCCGTCGATGACGCGGGCGGTGTGCACCCCGTTGCGCACGGCGTGCAGGCAGCCCTCCATCTTCGGGACCATGCCGCTCGCCAGCTCCGGGAGCAGCTTCTCGAGCTCGGTGGCGGTGAGCCGGCTGATGACCTCGTCGGAGTTCGGCCAGTCCTCGTAGAGGCCCTCGACGTCGGTCAGCACCATCAGCGTCTCGGCGTCCAGCGCAGCAGCGAGTGCCGCAGCCGCCGTATCAGCATTGACGTTGTAGACATGCGAATCGTCCTGGGAACGGGCGATCGAGGAGACGACCGGGATCCGGCCGTCGGCGAGCAGGGCCTCGATGGCGCCGGTGTCGATCTCGGTGATCTCGCCGACCCGGCCGATGTCGACCAGCTCGCCCTCGATGCGGGGCTGGTGCTTGGTGGCGGTGATGGTGTGCGCGTCCTCGCCGGTGATGCCGACGGCGAGCGGCCCGTGCTGGTTGAGCAGGCCGACCAGCTCGCGCTGCACCTGTCCGGCGAGCACCATCCGTACGACGTCCATGGCGTCCTCGGTGGTGACCCGCAGGCCCGCCTTGAACTCGCTGACGATGCCGTGCCGGTCCAGCGCCCTGCTGATCTGCGGGCCGCCGCCGTGCACCACGACGGGCTTGAGCCCCGCGTGGTGCAGGAAGACGACGTCCTGGGCGAAGGCGGCCTTCAGGTCCTCGTCGACCATGGCGTTGCCGCCGAACTTGATGACGACCGTCTTGCCGTTGTGCCGGGTCAGCCAGGGCAGCGCCTCGATGAGCGTCTGGGCCTTGGGGAGCGCGGTGTGTTTCCGCGCGGTGGCCTGCTTGGTGTCGTTCGTCTCGCTCATGAGGAGTACGCGCTGTTCTCGTGGACGTAGTCGGCGGTCAGGTCGTTCGTCCAGATCGTCGCGGTCTCGGTGCCCGCGGCGAGGTCGGCGGTGATGACGACCTCCCGGTAGCGCATGTCGACCTTGTCGCGGTCCTCGCCCACGCCGCCGTTCTTGCAGACCCACACGCCGTTGATCGCGACGTTCAGCTCGTCCGGCTCGAAGGTGGCCTTCGTGGTGCCGATCGCGGAGAGGACCCGGCCCCAGTTGGGGTCCTCGCCGTGGATGGCGCACTTGAGGAGGTTGTTCCGCGCGATGGAGCGGCCCACCTCGACGGCCTCGTCCTCGCTCGCGGCGTTGATCACCTCGACCTTGATGTCCTTGCTGGCGCCCTCGGCGTCGCCGATGAGCTGCCGGCCGAGGTCGTCGCAGACGAGGCGGACGGCCTTGGCGAACTCCTCGTACTCCGGGGTGACTTCGGCGGCGCCGGAGGCGAGCAGCAGCACCGTGTCGTTCGTCGACATGCAGCCGTCGGAGTCGACCCGGTCGAAGGTGACGCGGGTGGCGTCGCGCAGCGCCTTGTCCAGGACCTCGGTGTCGAGGTCGGCGTCCGTGGTGAGGACGACCAGCATGGTGGCGAGGCCGGGGGCCAGCATGCCGGCGCCCTTCGCCATGCCGCCGACGGTCCAGCCCTCGCCCTCGTACACCGCCGTCTTGTGCACGGTGTCGGTGGTCTTGATGGCGATGGCGGCCTTCTCGCCGCCGTGCTCGGAGAGCTGGGCCGCGACCTTGTCCACGCCGGGCAGCACCTTGTCCATGGGCAACAGCTCGCCGATGAGGCCCGTCGACGCGACGGCGACCTCCCCGGCGTTCACCTCGAGGACCTCGGCGACCTTCTCGGCCGTCGCGTGCGTGTCCTGGAAGCCCTTGGGGCCCGTGCAGGCGTTGGCGCCACCGGAGTTGAGGACGACGGCGGAGACGAGGCCACCCTTGAGGACCTGCTCGGACCAGAGGACCGGGGCGGCCTTGACGCGGTTGGAGGTGAAGACGCCCGCGGCCGCCAGGCGGGGGCCGCGGTTGACCACGAGGGCCAGGTCCGGGTTCCCGCTGTTCTTGATTCCGGCGGCGATGCCCGCGGCCTGGAATCCCTTGGCTGCCGTCACACTCACGGCGCGACTCCGATCGTCGAGAGCCCGGTGGTCTCGTCGAGACCGAGGGCGATGTTCATGGACTGGATGGCACCGCCGGCGGTGCCCTTGGTCAGGTTGTCGATCGCGCTGATGACGATGACGCGACCCGCGGCCTCGTCGTGGGCGACCTGGATCTGCGCCGCGTTCGACCCGTACACCGCGGCCGTCTGCGGCCACTGGCCCTCAGGCAGCAGATGGACGAACGGCTCCTCGCCGTACGCCTTCTCGTACGCGGCCCGCACCTGCTCGGAGGTGACGCCGGGCTTCGCCTTGGCGCTGCACGTGGCGAGGATGCCGCGGGGCATCGGCGCGAGCGTCGGCGTGAAGGAGACGGAGACCCGCTCCCCCGCCGCGGCGCTGAAGTTCTGAATCATCTCGGGGGTGTGCCGGTGACCGCCGCCCACCCCGTACGGCGACATGTTCCCCATGACCTCGCTGCCGAGCAGGTGCGGCTTGGCCGCCTTGCCCGCGCCGGAGGTGCCGGAGGAGGCGACGATCACGGCCTCGCTCTCCACGAGCCCCGCCGCGTACGCGGGGACGAGGGCGAGCGAGACGGCCGTCGGGTAGCAACCGGGCACCGCGATGCGCTTGGACCCCTCCAGCGCGGCGCGGCCACCCGGCAGTTCGGGAAGGCCGTACGGCCACGTGCCGGCGTGCGGCGAGCCGTAGAACGTCTCCCAGTCGGCGGCGTCCTTCAGCCGGAAGTCGGCGCCCATGTCGACGACGAGGACGTCCGGGCCGAGCTGCTCGGCGACGGCGGCGGACTGCCCGTGCGGCAGCGCCAGGAAGACGACCTCGTGCCCCGCGAGCACCTCCGTCGTGGTCTCCTGGAGGACTCGGTCGGCGAGCGGGAAGAGGTGGGGCTGGAGCGCGCCCAGGCGCTGCCCCGCGTTCGAGTTGCCCGTCAGGGCGCCGATCTCCACCTCGGGGTGGGCGAGCAGCAGGCGCAGCACTTCGCCGCCCGCATATCCACTCGCTCCCGCCACTGCTGCGCGTACCGCCATGGAACCCTCCTCTTGGATGGCATGACTATACGTCGCTGTGCACGTTTATGCAACGAGTGGGGTGACCGGTACCGGGTGGCCGTGGGAGGCGGCGCCCGCCGCTCAGCCGCGCTCCAGGCGTACGACGACGGGCGCGCCGAACGGGTCGCCGCTCTGCATGACCTCCACCTTTCCGGCGCCGATCCATTCGTCGGTGCCCGGGATCCGGTGGAGCTCCTTCAGCCACAGCATCTGGTTCGAGGCCTTGCGGGCGCCGGTCGACAGGGGCAGCCGCTCGCGTTTGATCTTCACGCAGCGGTTGTCGTCGGTCAGGTACCAGTTGCCGTCGAGGAAGAGGCCGCCCTTTTCCTGACCGACCGGGGTGCGCAGCTCGCATTGGCCGGGGGCCGGGTCCTGGTCGGCCCACTTCGCGCCGTCCCAGCGCAGCCGGATGTGCTGCTCCTCCGGTTCGGGCCCGCCCTCGCCGTGGTTGAAGGAGTTGCCGCCGTACGCGCGTACCTCCCCGCCTTCGAGTGCGACGACCCGGCCCAGACCCGCGGCGGGCTCGGGAGGGGTCGGCTCCTCGAAGCGGGCCTGCGGCGTGTCCACCGGCTTCCAGGTCGTGCCGTCCCAGTGCGCGGAAGCGGGCTGGGGGTACGGCTCGCCGTGCACGGTCTCGGTGCCGGGTCCGGTGGAACGGCTGCCGACCGCCCAGACGTCGTCGGGGCCCGCGACGGCCAGGTCACTCACCTTGTACGGGAGCCGGGTCGTGGTCCAGCGCGTGCCGTCCCAATGGGCGGCGGTCTGCTCGCCGGTGAGCGTCCAGATGTCGTCGGGCGACGTGGCGTCGAGGTCGCCCGCCGCTCCGGGCGGTGGGTTCGGCACCGGGGACCAGCGGGTGCCGTCCCACTGCGCCCACTTGGCGGCCGCCGCGTCCGCCTGCGGAACGCCTTCCTTGCGCGGCATCGACCGCATCCACAGGCCCTTGTCGCCGATCTCTTCGAGCATCGGCGGGTAGCCCTCACCTGTGCCGAGCGCGTCGGGCAGGGGCTCGCGGCTCCACCGCTGGCCGTCGTAGTGCAGGAGCAGGGACGCGTAGTTGCCGTCGTTCTCGGCTCCGGTCGCCCAGATGTCGTCCTCGGCGAGGACCGCGACATCGGTCAGCTCGCCGTTGAAGTCCGCGATGTGCTCGAACTTCCAGGAGAGTTCCGCCTTTTGGGCCTTCGACGGAGCCGGGGCTTTGGCCTGCCCGCCTGGCGTCCCGCACCCCGCGACGGCCAGCAAGGAGGCCACGAAAGCGGCGCACACCGCCGCCCCTCGGCACCGGATCCGCGCTGCGCTCATGACCGCTCCCCCTTGTCGCCCGCCGGCCCGCCCGACGCGCGGGCAGCGTACCCGGAGGTGCGGCGCTTGCCCTGGAGCGCACTCCAGGTCATACCGTCGAGCGCGTACGGCACCGGCACCATTACACGCGTACGGCACCCGCACCATCACAGGAGGCAGCACCCCATGTCGAACCTTCCCACTCGCCGCCTGGGCGCGCTCACCGTCTCCGCGCAGGGCCTCGGCTGCATGGGCATGAGCCACGGCTTCGGCCCGTCCGACGACGAGCAGTCGATCGGCACGATCCACCGCGCACTCGACCTCGGTGTCACCCTGCTCGACACCTCGGACTTCTACGGGACCGGGCACAACGAGGAGCTGATCGGCCGCGCCCTCGCCGCGCCGGGCCGCCGCGAACAGGCCGTCCTCGCCACGAAGTTCGGCTTCGCCAACAAGCTCGGCGAGCCCACCGAGATCCGCGGTGACGCCGCCTACGTACGCCAGGCCTGCGAGGCCTCGCTGCGCCGGCTCGGCGTCGACCACATCGACCTGTACTACCTGCACCGCGTCGATCGGAGCGTGCCTATCGAGGAGACCGTGGGCGCCATGGCGGAGCTGGTGAAGGAGGGCAAGGTGCGCCACCTCGGCCTCTCGGAGGCAGGCGCGGACACGCTGCGCAAGGCGTACGCGACGCATCCCATCGCGGCGTTGCAGAGCGAGTTCTCGCTGTGGACGCGCGACCTGGAGGCGGAGATCCTGCCGGTGTGCCGGGAGCTGGGCATCGGGCTCGTGCCGTTCTCGCCGCTGGGGCGCGGCTTCCTCACCGGCGCCTACAAGTCGACGGAGCAGTTCAAGGAGGGCGATGTGCGCCGCTCCCAGCCGCGTTTCACGGACGGGAACCTGGAGCGCAATCTCGCGATCGTCGCGCGGCTGGAGGAGCTTGCGGCTCAGAAGGGCGTCACGGCGGGCCAGTTGGCGCTCGCCTGGGTGCAGCACCAGGGCGACGACGTGGTGCCGATCCCCGGCACGCGCCGCCAGAAGTACCTGGAGGAGAACGTGGCGGCGGCGACGCTGGAGCTGTCGGCGGACGAGCTGGCCGCGATCGACGCGGTGGCTCCGGCGGGCGAGGTGGCCGGTGACCGCTACGACGCGGGCAGCATGAAGTTCGTGAACGGCTGAGCGGGTGGCTCACGTCCTGTGGCTGGGCGGCGCGCCCGGCGCCGGCAAGTCGAGTGCCACCCACGCCCGGCCGGCGACGCTGAGACGAGCCGTAGAACGGGTACGCGAGGCGGGGTGAGCGCCTCCCCGATGCATTCGCGGCACCGGGGGCCGCCTTGCCCACCCTGCCGCCCAAGGCGGCAGATTGCCCAAGGCGGTGGCGCTCGACCGCCAGGAGCGGAGCCACGGGATTGAGGCCCCCCGGCCGTACGGCGAGGGTGACGCGCGCGGTGACGGGGGTCCCGGGTGCTCCCCTCCTGGCCGCCGGGCACCGCGCGCGTACCTCTACCTCGGGATCGGAAGGGCTCAGCCCTTCTTGATCCTCAGGAACGTCACCGAGTTCCCCGGAAACGTGTACGTGAACCTGTCGGCGACGCCGTCGAAGGTCGACGTCACCGGTTTCACGGGACGGTCGGTCGCCGTGTTCTCGGCGTCGGGCGCCGCGGTCAGCGTCGTCACCGCCGCCGAGTCCGCGACGTCGGCGCCGCCGAGGTCGACCTTCGTACGGGCCGCGGAGTCCTGCGCGTTGACGACCTTGACGATCAGGTCGCCGGTCTCCTTGTCCTTGGTGACGACCTGGCGGAACGGCTCGGCCGGCTTGTCGTCCTTGAAGGAGCCCCACTCCTGGCCGTCGAGGTACAGGGTCACCTGGCGGCCGCGCACCTTGATGTCGACGTCGTAGGCGCGGCCGGTCTCGATGGATCCGGCCTTGGACATGAGCGTCGACTTGCCGCCGCTCACGGCCTGTTCGACGGCGGACTGGGTGTTGTTCCAGCCGCCGAGGTTCCACCAGTAGTAGTTGCCGGTGTCCTTGACGCCGAAGGCGACGAGGAAGCCCTCCTTGCCGGACTTCTTGGTGGCCTTCACATGCAGGTCGTAGTTCGACCAGCTCGGGTCGCCCGCTGTGACCAGGGTGTTCTCGGCGGCGGCGTCGGACTGCACGTACTGGCCGTCCTGGACGCTCCAGCTGCCGCTTCCGGTACCGGTCCACTTCGAGGCGTCACCGCTGAAGTCGTCGCTCAGCAGCGTCTTCCCGTCGGCGTCCGTCACCTTCACGTCGTCGTACGCGGCGCTGGTCGCCCACGTGGACAGGCCCACGGCGCCGGTGATCGGCTCCAGCGTCGACGCCGTGGCGGTGGCCTTCGAGGGGACGACGCGGTCGCCGACGTTGCGCATGAAGAGTTTCTGCACCTCGTAGTCGGCCGAGCCCCACGACTTCTGGTCGTCGAACCAGATCATGTCGGGCTTCCACTGCACGGTGTCTGTGCGGGCGAACAGCGGGGCGTACGAGGCGAGTTTGACGACGTCCGCGTTGCGTTCGAGGCCCGTCATGTAGGAGGCCTCGGACATGGCGTTGGACCACTGGTTGCCGAGCGAGGCGTACTCGCCGAGGAAGACCTTGGGGCCCTGCCGGTCGTAGGAGTCGTAGCGGTCGTTGTTCTGGAGGAACCACTGCGGGCTGTTGTAGTAGTGCTCGTCGACCATGTCGACTGCTGCGTCCTTGTTGAGCTTCCAGGCCTCGTCGAAGACCGAACCGCTGTCGTCGGGGCCGGAGTTGGAGATGATCGTGACGTCGGGGTACTTGGCCTCGATGGCGGCGCGGAACTGCTTGAAGCGCGCGAAGAACTCCTTCGGAAGGTTCTCCTCGTTACCGACTTCGAGGTGCGTCAGGTGGAACGGCTTCGGGTGGCCCATGTCGGCGCGGAGCTTGCCCCACTTGGTACTCGTGGGGCCGTTGGCGAACTCGATGAGGTCGAGCGTGTCCTGGATGTGCCGCTTCAGGAGCGCATCATCGTCGGTGGCCTTGTTCTGGCCGCAGCCGGTGACGAGGGCCGGGACGACGGGCAGCGGCATCGCGCCGGTGTCCTCGGCGAACTGGAAGTACTCGTAGTAGCCGAGGCCATAACTCTGGTTGTAGCCCCAGAAGTTGGAGTTGGTGGCACGCTGCTCGACCGGGCCGACCGTGTCCTTCCACTGGTACGAACGCTTGCGCTCGTAGCCGGAGGCCTCGTCGTACCCCTTCATGGAGCCGGTGTTGACGAGACAGCCACCGGGGAAGCGGACAAAGCCCGGCTTGAGGTCGGCGACCTTCTGGGCGAGGTCCTTGCGCAGGCCGTTCTTGCGTCCCTTGTAGGTGTCGCGCGGGAACAGCGACACCATGTCGAGCGCGGCGTCCTTCGCGGTGGCGACGGAGAGGCGGCCCGTGGTGGTGTCCTGGGCCGGCGTGAACGTCACCTTGTACTGGGCCCAGCCGCCGCGCGTCCGGATCTTGCGCGGCGTGGCGAGGGCACCGTCGGCGTCGCCGAGGGTCACGGTGAGCTCGGAGTCGCCGCGCGCCCAGACCGAGAAGTCGTACGTGGCGCCCTTCTTGAGGGTGTAGCCGGTGCCGTAGCCGGAGTTGGTGACGCTCGAACCGGCCGACAGGGAGAGGTAGTTGCGGTTGCGGGCGTTGAGCCGCCCGTCGTCGTCGGCGACCTTCGCCGTGCCGCTCGTCCTCCAGGCGGTGAGCGGGGTGTACGCGGCGTTGTCGGCGGTGGAGTACTCGAAGGACCTGTTCTGTACGAGCTCGGCGTAGAGCCCACCGTCGGCGGCCCGGTTGATGTCCTCGAAGAAGACGCCGTACATCGTGTCGTCGATGGCCGCGCCCGAGCGGCTCGGGTCGACGGTGACGGAGTAGTCGGTGGCGTCGGCCTTCGTGTCGGCCCCAGCGGCTGATGACGGCAGGACGGCCGTGCCCACCAGCAGGGATCCCACCGCCGCCCCGAGCCCCAGTCTCCAGCCTCTGCGTCGTCCACGCGTCATGCGCACTCCCTCGGATTGTTCGGGATTTCGTACGGCGTCCTAAACTGCGAACGGCAACATAGGAAGCAGCGGTACGCGCGTCAACGGTTCGCGCAGAGGTGAGCGGGAGTGGTGTGCGTGACGAGTGAACTCTGGCCGGTTTCCGACGTGTTGGCGTTCCTGGCGGGGCGCTGGCAGGTCGAGCGGACCGTGCGGGACCTCTCCGAGGATGTGACCGGGGTGTTCAGCGGGACCACGGCGTTCACGGACGAGGGTGAAGGGCTGCTGCACTTCGAGTCCGGGACGTTCGAGTGGCACGGGGTCGCCCGGCCCGCCGAGCGCACGCTGCGGTACCTGCCGGGCGAGGAGGCCGGTACCGCGGTCGTGCGGTTCGCCGACGGGCGGTTCTTCCACGACCTGGACCTGCGGACCGGGCACCACGTCGCCGACCATCCCTGTTCGGCCGACCTCTACCGGGGCGAGTTCTCCGTGTACGACGCGGAGCGGTGGCGGACCGTGTGGCGAGTGAAGGGGCCGGCCAAGGACCTGCTGCTCACGACGGATTACCGCCGCAGGGGCTTGATCAGGTGAAGTACAACGCCATCCACTGATCCGGATGCTCCAAGGGCTTGAAGCCCACCTCCTCGTACACCCCGTGCGCGTCCTGCGTCGCCAGGAGGATGCGGCGGATGCCGAGCGGCTCCAGGTGGTCGCGGGCCGTCGTCACCATCGCCTTGCCGATGCCCTTGCCGCGTACCGAGCGGTCGACGTACACGTCGCAGAGCCAGGCGAACGTGGCCCCGTCCGTGATCACGCGCGCGTAGGCGACCTGTTCGCCCGAAGCGGCGTCGTACACACCGAAGTTGAGGGAACCGGCGAGCGCCTTGTCCTGCTGGGCGCGCGGGCGACCGAGCGCCCAGTACGCGTCCTCCGAGAGCCACGCGTGGACACGGTCCGTGTCGATGCGGGCGGGGTCGGTGGATATCTCGTAGCCGTCGGGCAGTGGGCTGGTCATGCGGGGATCCTCACAGGTCGGACGCGGGCGCGTCGAGCGGATTCGGGGGCAGCAGCTCCGCGCAGGCCGCCTTCAGGCGGCGTACGCCCTCGGTGAGCTCCGCGGTCGTCGCGACGCCCACGAAGCTCAGCCGGATGTGCGGCGCCGGGGGTTCGGCCGAGAAGTACGGGCGGCCCGGGGCGACCGCGACGCCCGCGCGCAGGGCGCCCGCAACCAGCGCCGCCTCGTCGCTGCCCTCCGGCAGGCGCAACCACAGGTGGTAGCCGCCGGCCGGGATGTGCGTGAGGTCGAGCGCAGGGAGGTCCGTGGTGATCGCGGCCACCAGGATGTCGCGGCGCCCCCTCAACTCCCCCGCCAGCGTGCGCAGATGGCGCGGCCAGGCCGGGGAACCGACGAGTTCGAGCGTGGCCTCCTGGAGGGGGCGCGGGACGAAGAGGTGGTCGACGACCTGGATCGCGCGCAGCCGCTCCAGGACCGGCCCGCGCGCGGCGAGGCAGCCGATGCGCAGGCTCGGGGACGTCGCCTTGGTGAGCGAGCAGACGTGCACGACGACGCCGTCGGGGTCGTCGGACGCGAGGGGCCGGGGCAGCGGTCCCGCGTCCTCGTGGACGAGGCGGCGCACGAAGTCGTCCTCGACGATGAACGCCCCGGCCTCCCGCGCGATCCGCAGCACCTCGGGCCGCCGGTCGGAGGAGAGCACCGCCCCCGTCGGGTTCTGGAACAGCGGCTGGCACACGAAGAGTCTGGCGCCGGTCGCCCTGAACGCCTGCGCGAGGAGTTCGGGGCGCACACCGTCCCGGTCCACGGGCACCGGCACCGGCCGGAGCCCGGCCGCCCGCGCGATCGCCAACATGCCCGGATACGTGGGCGATTCGACGAGGACGGGGGCGCCGGGCGGCGCGAGTGCGCGCAGCGCGGTGGTGAGCGCCGACTGCCCGCCGAACGTGATCAGAACGTCCGAGGCGGAGACCGCCCCGCCGATGCCGCGCGCGAACCACTCACGCAGTTCGGGCAGACCGTCGACGGGCGGCTTGGCCCAGGCCCCGGGGCGCCGTCCGGCGCGCGCGAGGGCGGCGGACATGGCGGCGCCCGGCTGCAGGACCGGGTGCAGATAGCCGGTGTTGAGCTCGATGACGCCGGGTGGCGGCGACGAGAGCGTCACGAGGACGCCCGCCGCGTCGACCGCGCGCGGCACGACCTCCGTCGCGGCGTCGGCGCTCAGCGCGACCTCCTGCCAGGAGGTGTCGCCGACGGGCCCGGCCGAGGCCCGCGCCTCGGCCCGGTAGGCGCCGGCGCCGGGGCGGGTGACGACGAGGCCCTCGGCGGCGAGCTGGGCGAGCGCGCGGGAGACCGTCACCGGGCTCACCTTGAAGCGGTCGACGAGGGCGCGGCTCGACGGCAGCTTTTCACCCGGCGAGTAGCGGTTCAGCTCGGTTCGGAGCCGTTTCGCCAGTTCGCCCACACTGCTACTCTGTTGCATGAGAGCACAGAATAGCGCTATCGAGCCGGACCGGGTAGCAGTTGCCGACCGGCAGACCGCCGCGGCCACCGCGGCGGCCCCGCTCGCACCCCAGGTCCGGCCGGGCAGGCTCGCCGGGACCGTGCTCGCCGCCATCGGCGTCACGTCCTTCTCACTTACCTTCCCCGCCACGGCCTGGGGTCTCGAAGGCTTCGGCCCCTACTCGCTGATCAGCGTGCGCTGCGCCCTGGCCGCGCTCGTCGCGGGCGCCTGTCTGCTGGCCCTGCGCGTCCGCGTCCCCGAGCGGCGGCACTGGGCGGGCCTCGCCGTCGTCGCCGCCGGAGTGGTGGTCGGCTTCCCGCTGCTCACCACGCTCGCGCTGGAGACGGCGACGACCGCGCACTCCGCGGTGGTGGTCGGCCTGCTGCCGCTGACCACCGCCGTCTTCTCGTCGATACGCACCGGGACCCGGCCCTCGCGCACGTTCTGGGTCGCCGCGTGTGTGGGCGCTGCCGCCGTCATCGCGTTCACGGTGCAGCAGAGCGGCGGCGCCCTCACCCGGGCCGACCTGCTCCTGTTCGGTGCGCTGCTGATCTGCGCGGCGGGCTACACCGAGGGCGGCCGACTCGCGTCCGTGATGCCGGGCTGGCAGGTCATCGCGTGGGCGCTCGTCCTGTGCCTGCCCCTCGCCGTGGCGGGCGCGGCGATCTCCCTCCCGTACGAGCCGGTGCACCTGACCGGGCACGCCGTGGCCGGGCTGCTGTGGGTGGCGGTCGGCTCGCAGTTCCTCGGACTGGTCGTCTGGTACAAGGGCATGGCGCTGATCGGTATCCCGAAGGCGAGCCAACTCCAGCTCGCGCAGCCGCTGTTGACCCTCGTCTGGTCGGTCGCCCTGCTCGGCGAGGCGCTGCCGGTCGCGGCGCCGCTCACCGCGGTGGCGGTCCTGCTGTGCATCGCGGCCACCCAACGCGCGCGTGGCTGAGGACGGGTCCAAGTTCCTTGTACCGCCGTACACTTGCCGCAACGCAACGGCACGTTGAGGAGGTCACTCCTGATGCGCGCAACCGTAGGGGATCAGCTCCTGGTCCACGGCCGGATCGTCGGACAGCACGACCGGGTGGCGCAGGTCATCGAAGTGCTCGGCGCGGACGGCGATCCACCGTTCCGCGTGCGGTTCGAGGACGGCCACGAGGCGATCATGTCGCCGGGCCCGGACGCGGTCGTCCGGCACCCGACCACAAAGCACTCGGCCACAAAGAAGGCCTGACCCCGGCGTAGGGCCTGTCGGTCAGCTGTAGTGGTCCGCCACCACGCGGGCCATCGCACCGTTCCTGTCCTGCCCGACCTCCTTGGCCGAGAAGAAGACGTGCCCGCGCACCTCCGGGTAGCGGTCCGCCAGCGTGAGGTGGCGGGACAGCTCGGCGGGGTCCTGCCAGGCGGCGGGCTGCGCCGGATCGCCCGCCTTGTAGAGCGCCTCGCCTATGTAGAGGCGCACGCCCGTCCCCCGTACGACCCGGGCCCACCACGGCACGAGCTTCGCGTAGTCGGCGGCCGCGAAGCCGATGTTCCAGTACACCTGCGGCACCACGTAGTCGATCCACCGCTCGCGCACCCACTTACGGGTGTCCGCGTGCAGGTCGTCGTAGGTCTGCACACCGGCCGTGGTGTCGGAACCCTTCGGGTCGGTGGCCTTGTTGCGCCACACCCCGAAGGGGCTGATGCCGAACCGGGTCCGAGGCCGGGTCTTCCTGATGCGCGCCGCCATCTCCCGGATCAGCCGGTCGATGTTGTCGCGCCGCCAGGCCGCCCGGTCCGGGAAGTCGCCGCCGTACGTGGCGTAGGCCGCGTCGTCGTCGAAGGTCTGGCCCGCGACGGGGTACGGGTAGAAGTAGTCGTCGAAGTGCACGGCGTCGACGGGGTACTTCTCGACCGCGTCCAGCATCGCGTCCACGACGAAGCGGCGGACCTCCGGCAGACCGGGGTTGTAGTAGAGCTTGCCGCCGTAGGGCACGACCCACTCGGGGTGCAGCCGCGCCGGATGGGTGGGGATCAGCCGGCCCGGGTCCGTGTGGTTGGCGATCCGGTACGGATTGCACCAGGCGTGCAGCTCCAGGCCCCGCGCGTGCGCCTCTGCCACCGCCGTGCCCAGCGGGTCCCAGCCGGGGTCCTGCCCCTGCGTTCCGGTGAGGACGGCGGACCACGGCTCGTGATCGGACGGCCACAGGGCGTCGGCCGTCGGCCGGATCTGGAAGATCACGGCGTTGAGCCGGCGGCGAACGGCCGTGTCCAGGTGCGCGATCAGTTCGGCGCGCTGCTCGGCGGCGCCAAGACCCGCCCGCGAGGGCCAGTCCCGGTTGGCCACTGTGGCCAGCCACATCCCCCGAAGTTCCCGCCGCCGCGGCCGCACCGGCGCCGAGGCGGCGGCGTCCGCCGCCGTCGCCGCGGTCAGCGCGAGGACCGCCCCGAGCGTGAAACCGCGCCGCGAAATACGTGAGATACGTCCCATAGGTTCCCCCCAACCTCGTGTGACACGGTGTTGACGGCATGAACAGCCGTTAACCCGGGCTCCACCCCACTCATGTCTACGGGGTAACGTGCGGATCCGGAAGCCCCCGGCGAGACACTGTGCCCTGGCATCGGTGATCCCCGGAAGAAGAGCGAAAGGCACGAGGTGACGGACCCCTTGAGTGACATCCAACGCGTCGGCGTGGTGGGTTGCGGCCAGATGGGCGCCGGAATCGCGGAGGTCTGCGCCCGTGCGGGACTCGACGTGAAGGTGGCCGAGACCACCGGCGAGGCCCTGGAGTACGGGCGCACGCGACTGCTGAGCTCCCTCTCGAAGGCGGCCTCGCGCGGCAAGATCACCGAGGAGGAGCTGGCCGAGACGCAGGAGCGCCTCACGTTCACCACGGACCTGGGCGAGTTCTCCGACCGCGACCTCGTCATCGAGGCGGTCGTCGAGAACGAGCAGGTGAAGACGGAGATCTTCCAGGTCCTCGACCAGGTCGTGACCCGGCCCGACGCGATCCTCGCGTCGAACACCTCCTCCATCCCACTGGTGAAGCTGGCCGTGGCGACGTCCCGCCCGGACCACGTGGTCGGCATCCACTTCTTCAACCCGGCGCCGGTGCAGAAGCTCGTCGAGCTGATCCCGGCGCTGACCACGTCCGAGGGCACGATCAGCCGCGCCCAGGTCATGGTGGAGAAGATCCTCGGCAAGCACGCGATCCGCGCCCAGGACCGCTCGGGCTTCGTGGTGAACGCGCTGCTCGTGCCGTACCTGCTCTCCTCCATCCGGATGTTCGAGTCGGGCATCGCGAGCCGCGAGGACATCGACAACGGGATGGAGCTCGGCTGCGCCCACCCGATGGGCCCGCTCAAGCTCTCCGACCTGATCGGCCTCGACACCATCGTCTCCATCGCGGACTCGATGTACGACGAGTACAAGGAGCCGCTGTACGCCGCTCCCCCGCTGCTGCAGCGGATGGTCGACGCGGGCCGGCTCGGCCGCAAGAGCGGTTCGGGCTTCTACACCTACGCCTGACCACGCAGCGTAATCCGTAAGTGGGCCCGGTGTTCTTCGGAGCACCGGGCCCACTGCGTTCGCACGGGGAGTGCGCGGCTGACCCGCATATGCCGTTCGCACACGCTCCCGCCGCGTCCACCAGGCGAGTTGACTTCCGGCTGTACATCAGTGAAGACACGACTGATGCCACGATCGAGAAAGGAGCCAACTCGTGACCACCGACCCGGATAATCCCGTGGTCCCGGAAGAACTCGCAGAGTTACGACGGGTCTTCGAGGTTCAACTGGCCCGTATCGACGGTCAACTGGCCCTGCACACACACCGCGACGACCAGACCGCCAAGGATCAGGACGACCTCAGTACCCGGCTCAGCGCGCTCGAGAACACCCGCTGGCCGCTGCCCACGGTGGCCGCGCTGACCTCGGTCGGCGCGTTGGCCATCACGGTGTGGCAGGCCCTCGGACACTAGCCCCCGAAGGGTGCTAGCCGAGGTTTTGGTGGTGCAGGAGAAGTAGTGCCGCCGCCATGTTGGCGGCCGGGACCTCTCCGCGAGCGATCATGTCGGGGACGAGTTTGAGCGGGACCCATTCCCTGCGGTCCGACTCGAAATCGTCCTGGGGGTGGCCGATGTACGTTCCCTCGTCGGTCCAGTAGATGTGGTGCCGGGCGTCCGTGAGGCCGTTGGACGGTTCGACGCTCATCAGGTGCCGCAGCGGTCCCGGCCGCCAGCCGGTCTCCTCCTCCAATTCCCTTGCCGCCGCGTACGCGATGTCCTCCCCGTCCTCGACGACACCCGCGGCGAGTTCCCAGCCCCAGCTGTCGGTGATGAAGCGGTGCCGCCACAGCAGGAGCACTTCGTGCGCCTCATTGACGATCGTGGCGACGGCCACGGGGCGCAGGCGTATCACGAAGTGATCGAGGTGCCGGCCGTCCGGCAGAGCGACGTCTGCCAGGTTGACGCTGAACCATCGGTTTGCATACACAGTTTGTTCGTTCTGTTTCGTCCACTGCACGGTTCTGCCACCTTCCGCCGAGTTGCTGGCAATATCGCAGCAGTGGCGTCCGCGGGCTCCCCGCGTAAAGGCTCACAGTGGTACGCGCAACGCTCCATCGATGAGTTCGGCGGCCTCGGCCGTACCTGCGCATCCGCTGCGCACGAGGTGTTCGCGGACGGCCCGGAGTCTGTCGCGCAAGCGCTGCGACTCCATGCCCCGAGCGGTCTCGGCCATTTCCACGGCGGTGGCCACGGCCTGTTCCGCGTTCCCCTGTCTGAGCTGGATCTGGCTGAGTACGGCGAGCCGGTGCACCCGACCCCGATCGTGCGCCGGAGTGTGCACCGCCTCCTGCGCGTGCTCCTTGGCGGCCGCGTAGTCCCCGAGACTCAACAGGGCCTCCGCCACCTGTACGTTGACGAATCCCGGCTGCACGTAACCCGTCTCGTCCGGCTCGTGCCCGCGCCGGATGCGATCGGCGGCGGACTCGGCACGCCGGATGCACTCCAGGGCGCTCGTGCCGTCACCGAGGTGTGCGTACGCCTTCGCCTGCATCGCGTACAGATCGGACGCGAGCGCGGGCGTGATGTGCCGCCCCGCGGCGCGCAGCGCGGCCTCCGCGAAGGCGACGGCCTGCCGGTGGTCGCGCATGTGCAGCGACTGGTTGACGAGCAGCGCGATGACATAGGCACCAAGTCCCCTGTCGCCACTGGCCTTCGCGAGCCGCAGCGCCTGGTGGAAGTAGCGCTGCGCGAGCCCGTGCGCGTCGGAGTCGTACGCGCAGATGCCCGCGATGGCCACCAACCCGCCCGTGGCGCGGTGCAGTTGGCGTCCGGTGTCGTCGGTGTAGCTGCCGCGCAGCAGGGGCGCCGCCTCGGTGTTGAGGAAGCCGACGATGCGGCTGCGCGTCGCGATGCCGCCCGCCTTGCGGTACATCTGCTCGTAGTGGGCGCGGGCCGAGCGCATCATCTCCAGGTCGGCGACGCTGACCGGGTGGCGGCCACCGCGCGACACGTCGTTGTCCTCGGGCGGGTTCTCCCACTCCCACACCGGCATCACGGCCGGTGTGCCGGTGACCGCGGGCGCGTCCAGGATGTGCCGGCGCTGCTGCTCGTCGGAGCGCCACAGAGCGGTGGCCCGCTCCACGAAGCCGGACAGCGTCGTCACGTGCGCCGTGGCGGGCTCGCAGGAGATGCCGAGTCCGATGTCGTCGAGGGTGACGTGCCGCTGGAGCCGCGCCGCCAGCACTTCGCAGATCAGGTCGGGCACCTGGCCGCGCGGCCGCTGGCCCTTCAACCAGCGGGCGACCGCGGTGTGTTCGTAGCGGAGGGCGAGGCCGCGCGCCTTGCCCACCTGGTTGACGTGCGCCGCGAGTCCCGCGTGGGAGATCCCGGCCTCGTCGAGAATCGCGTCGAGCAGGGTGTTGGGCTGCATGGAGAGCCTCCGTCGCCCGGCATTGGCCCGGTGCCGCCAGCCTAGTCGAGCAGCGTTCACACGGGGTGTGATCGGAATGCCCAAGTCCGTGGCGTGTGCGCGCTGTTGTGGCTGGTTGGGACCCGCTTGACTGAACTGCCTCGCAAGAGGCCGGCCGGGCCGTCGGCTCCCCCTCGTACAGCGCGGCGGCCCGAACCCCGCGTCGTCCGCCCGCTCGCCTGCCCGACACACTCCGCGACGGGCGGACGACGCGGCACCCGGCCTCGTATGGTCACGCCCTCGTACGGTCGTGAACGGCCGGGATTTCAGAGCACCTTGTGGGCGGCGCGGACGACGGGCCCGGGGTGCTGGGCGGGCACCCGGCTCCGGTCGTTGCGCAGCACGAGCAGCGCGGCGTCGTCGCAGAGCGGGCCGCCGACGTGACACAGGAGCCGGCTGTAGACGGCGTGGATGACGGCCTGGGGCGTGATGGGGCCGCGGCGCAGGGCCCCGTCGAGCGTGGAGCGCAGCGGGAAGAACCGGCCGTGGTGATCGCGGGCGTCCTCGATGCCGTCGGTGTGCAGCAGGAGGCCCTCGCCGGGCAGGATCCGCCCGCAGCGCACGGCCGGCAGCTCGGCGGGCAGCGGGAACGGGCCGAGCGGAGGCATCGGGTCGCCACCGCTCATGGGCTCCACGGAGCGCACGGTGCCGGGGCGCAGCAGATACGGCCACGGGTGACCGCAGTTGAGGGCGTGCACCGCGCCGTCCCGCCGGATCTCCAGGAGCAGCACCGTCACGAACTCCTCCGCGACCGGGTTCTCCGGCTCCCCTCCCCCGGCCGCGGGATGCTCCTCCCGGGCGCGCTGTCGCAGATAGCGGGCGTGTGCGCGCTCCAACCGCCGCAGCAGCGCCCCGAGTTCGTCCTCGTCGTGCGCGGCCTCGCGAAAGCTGCCGAGGACGGCGCCGACGGTGCCGAGCGCCGCGATCCCGTGCCCTCGTACGTCGCCCATGACCACGCGGACGCCGTGGTCGGTGGCGACGACGTCGTACAGGTCGCCGCCGATGCTGGCGCCGCGGTCGGCGGAGAGCTGTCCCGCGGCGAGCGCGAGACCGTCGAGCCGGGAGGGCAGCGGGCGCAGCAGCGCGGACTGCGCGGCGTCCGCGACGGCCCGCGCCTCGCTCAACTCCCGCATCAGGGTGTGCCGCACGCGCAATATCAGCCCGGTGCCGACGGCGAAGAAGACGGCGCTGGTCGCGATCCGCGCACCCAACCCGTCCAACTGCGCGAGCGGACAGACGAACTTGTACGTCATGGCGACCGCGCCCCACACGGTCGGCAGGCCCAGCATCAACGTGCGCCGGGCGCGCCTCGGTTGGAGTCCCGTGGGCGCCTTGGTCTTGATACGGATCATGCCGACGGCCCCCTAGGCCTCCCACTGCAGCGCGCTCGCCGGTCGGCCCGGCGACCGCATCGATTCTGTCCACCGCCTGCCCGTTCGGGACCGGATCATCGCGAATCGTCACTCGAATGAGTGAGGGGTGCACCCGGTCTCCCGGATGCACCCCTCAGGTGCGGCTTTGCGCGCTGTCACGCGCCGGCACTGATACGCGCCTGCGTTGTTACGCGCCGCGCAGCACCGCGCCCGTACGCTCGGCGGCGAGCGCCACCGCGGCGTCGCGGGCGGCCGACGCCTCGTCGGCCTTCAGCGTGCGGTCGCCGGCCCGGAAGCACAGCGCATAGGCGAGCGACTTCTTGTCGTCGCCGAGCTGCTCCGCGTTCTCGTACACGTCGAACAGGCGGATGGACTCCAGGAGTTCACCGGCGCCCTCGCGCAGCGCCTTCTCGACCTCTGCGGCCGGAACCGTCTTGTCGACGATCAGCGCGACGTCCTGCGTGGCGACGGGGAACGTGGAGATCCGCGGCGCCTCGATCAGGCCGGTGCCGGCCCGCTCCAGGACGTCGAGGTCCAGCTCCATCGCGCAGGTGCGCTCGGGCAGGCTCAGCGCCTTGACGACGCGCGGGTGCAGCTCACCGGCGTGGCCGACGAGCGTCTCCGTGCCGTCGATGTCGACGTACAGGGCGGCGCAGCGGCCGGGGTGCCACGGCTCGTGCCGGTCGGCGCGGACCGTGAGCTCCGCGTGCGCCTCGCGGGCGAGGGTGCGCGCGGCCTCGATGGCGTCGGCCCAGTCGGCCGGGCGGCCCTTGCCCCACCAGCCGGCCTGCTCGCGGGCGCCCGCGAGGACGACGGCGGCACGGCGCGGCTGCGCGGGCAGCGCGGCGTTCAGACCGGCGATCTCCTCGTCGGTCGGGCGGCGGTCGACGGGGAGGCGGACCGGGGCGATCTCCTCGCCGGTCGGCCGGAACACCAGGCCGGTCTCGAAGAGCGCCAGGTCGTGACTCCCGCGGCCGTCGTTGCGGCGCAGCGCGTTCAACAGCCCCGGCAGCAGCGTCGTACGGAGCGCGGGCTCCTCGTCGTTGAGCGGGTTGATCAGCTTGACCACGTTGCGGCGGGCGTCGTCCGCCTCCAGGCCGAGCTGGTCGAAGACGCCCTCGCTCAGGAACGGGTAGTTGAGCGCCTCGACGTACCCGGCACCGGCCAGCGCACGGCCGACACGGCGGTGCAGGCGCTGGCGCGCGGTCAGGCCGCGGCCCGCCGGGGGCTTCGGCAGCGTGGAGGGCAGGTTCTCGTAGCCCTCCAGGCGGATGACCTCTTCGGCGAGGTCGTTCGGGTCCACGAGGTCGGGGCGCCAGGACGGCACGGTGACCGTCAGGACGTCCTGCCCGTACGCGTCGCAGCCGACCTGCTGGAGGCGGCGCACCACGGTCTCGCGGCCGTACGTCACGCCCGCCACCTTGTCCGGGTGGTCGGCCGGGACGGTGATGGTGTGCGGCCCGGACGGGGCGACGACCTCGGTGACACCGGGCTCGGCCTTGCCGCCCGCGAGCAGCACGAGAAGGTCGACGGCGCGCTGGGCGGCGGCCGAGGCGGCCTGCGGGTCGACGCCGCGCTCGAAGCGCTTGGACGCCTCGGAGGACAGCTTGTGGCGGCGCGCGGTGCGGGCGATGGAGACGGCGTCGAAGTGCGCGGCCTCGATGACGACGTCGGTGGTACCGGCGTCCTCGGCGTGGTCCGCGATCTCCGTGTTGGCGCCGCCCATCACGCCGGCGAGGCCGATCGGGCCGCGCTCGTCGGTGATGACCAGGTCCTCGGCGTCGAGCTTGCGCTTGGTGCCGTCGAGGGTGGTGAGCTGCTCGCCCTGCTCGGCGCGGCGGACGCCGATCGCGCCCTGGACCAGGGTGCGGTCGTAGGCGTGCAGCGGCTGGCCGAGCTCCATCATCACGTAGTTCGTGACGTCGACGGCGAGCGAGATCGGGCGCATGCCGACCTTCTGCAGACGGCGCTGCAGCCAGATCGGGGAGCGGTACTCGGGCGACAGACCGGCGACGGTGCGCGCGGTGAAGCGGTCGCAGCCGAGACGGTCGGTGATCTGCACCGGGTAGCCGTCGGCGTTCGGCGTCGGCACATCGAGGAGGGCCGGGTCGCGCAGCGGCAGACCGTAGGCGATGGCGGTCTCGCGGGCGACACCGCGGATGGACAGGCAGTCGCCGCGGTTGGCGGTCACCGCGATGTCCAGCACCTCGTCGACCAGCTCGAGCAGCTCGATCGCGTCGGTGCCGACCTCGTGCTCCGGCGGCAGCACGATGATGCCGTGCGTGCCGTCGTCGCCCATGCCGAGCTCGTCGGTGGAGCAGATCATGCCGTGCGAGGTCTTGCCGTACGTCTTGCGCGCGGCGATCGCGAAGTCGCCGGGCAGCACAGCGCCCGGCAGGACCACGACGACCTTGTCGCCGACGGCGAAGTTCCGGGCGCCGCAGACGATCTCCTGCGGCTCACCGGTGCCGTTGGCCTGCCCGACGTCGACGGTGCAGAAGCGGATGGGCTTCTTGAAGCCCTCCAGCTCCTCGATGGTCTTGACCTGACCGACGACGAGGGGGCCCTTGAGGCCTGCGCCGAGCTGCTCGACCGTCTCGACCTCGAGGCCGGCGGACACGAGCTTGGCCTGCACGTCGCGGCCGGTCTCGGAGGCGGGGAGGTCGACGTACTCCCGCAGCCAGGAAAGCGGGATACGCATCAGATCTCCATCCCGAACGGCCGGGTGAAGCGGACGTCACCCTCGACCATGTCTCGCATGTCTTCGACGTTGTGGCGGAACATCAGCATCCGTTCGATGCCGAACCCGAAGGCGAATCCGCTGTACTTCTCGGGGTCCACACCGCAGGCGACGAGCACCTTCGGGTTGACCATGCCGCAGCCACCCAGCTCGATCCAGCCCTCGGAGGAGCAGGTGCGGCAGGGGCGGTCGGCGTTGCCCACGGACTCGCCGCGGCACACGTAGCAGACCATGTCCATCTCGGCGGACGGCTCGGTGAACGGGAAGAAGTTCGGGCGCAGCCGCGTCTTCATGCCCTGGCCGAAGAGCGCCTGGACCATGTGGTCGAGGGTGCCCTTGAGGTCCGCCATGGTCAGGCCCTCGTCGATGGCGAGCAGCTCGACCTGGTTGAAGACGGGGGTGTGCGTGGCGTCCAGCTCGTCGGAGCGGTACACGCGGCCGGGGCAGATCACGTAGACCGGCGGCTCGCGGTCCAGCATCGAGCGGATCTGCACGGGAGAGGTGTGCGTGCGCAGCACGAGACCGGCCTCGGCATCATCCCCGGCGCCTCGCGCCTCTTGGGCGCCCTGGACGAAGAAGGTGTCCTGGGTGCCGCGGGCGGGGTGGTCCGGGCCGATGTTGAGCGCGTCGAAGTTGAACCACTCGGCCTCGATCTCCGGGCCCTCGGCGACCTCGTAGCCCATGGCCACGAAGACGTCCTCGATGCGCTCGGAGAGCGTGGTGAGCGGGTGCCGGGCGCCGGCCTGCTCGCGGTCGTGGGGCAGCGTGACGTCCACGGCCTCCTCGACGAGGACGCGCGCGTCGCGCTCGGCCTCCAGCTCGGCCTGGCGGGCGGCGAGGCCCCGGCCGACGGCGGCGCGCGCCTGCCCGACGAGCTTGCCCGCCGCGGCCTTGGCCTGCGGCGGCAGCGCGCCGATCTCGCGGTTGGCGAGCGCCAGCGGCGAGGTGCCGCCGGTGTGCGCGACCTTGGCCTCCTGAAGCGCCTCGAGCGAGTCCGCGGCGGCGAAGGCGGCGAGCGCCTCCCCCTGCACGCGCTCGATCTCTTCCGGTTTCAGTGCCTCGACCTCGACAGGGTCGTACGACTTGTTCGGTGCCGACATCTCTTCCCGTGCTTCCGATTGGCGTGGCTGATGGTCCCGCAGACGCGTTCGACGGCCGTCGAGTGGCGGGGACGCAAACGTGCCAAAGGACGAGTCTAACGGGGGTGAGGTGTGCGAATGCGCCCGTGGTGCCTGGCCGGTCAGCTGGTGAGATACGCCGGCGTCGCCACGGGCAACGTAAATCGGAACTCGGCGCCGCCACCGGGCGCCCGCCCGACGGTGATCGACCCGCCGTGGGCCTCGACGATGCCCTTGACGATGTAAAGCCCGAGGCCCGTCCCGCCGCGCTTGCTGCCCCGCCAGAAGCGGGTGAAGACGCGGTTCATGGACTCCTCCGGGATGCCGGGGCCCTCGTCGCTCACGGTGACCGACGTGCCGGTGGGCCGGGTTGGCTCGACGTCAATGGTGACGGTTCCCTCGCCATGACGCACGGCGTTTTCCAGCAAGTTGCTCAGGACCTGGTCGACCTTGTCCGGGTCGGCCCACGGATCGGGCAGCGGATGCTTGACGCGCAGCAGGAACCGGTCGGCCGACTGCCCTGCGGCGACGTGCGCCTGGATGTGCCGGGAGACGGCGGCGGCGATGTCGACGGGCTGACGTCGCAGTTCGAGCCGCCCTGAGTCGATGCGGGAGATGTCGAGCAGCTCGGCGATGAGCCGGGTCACCCGGTTCGCGTCGGCGTCGACCGTCTCCAGCATGAGCCGCTTCTGCTCGTCGGTGAACCGTTCCCACTTGGCGAGCAGCGTCGCGGTGAAGCCCTTGACCGAGGTCAGCGGGGAGCGCAGCTCGTGGGCGACGGTGGCGATCAGCTCGGCGTGGCTGCGTTCGGTACGGCGCCGGGCCTCGGTGTCCCTCAGCGACACGACGACGCGGCGCACGGGTCCCCTCGGCCGGGTGCGCACGTAACGCGCGGTGACCAGGACCTCCCGGCCGCCCGGCAGCAGCAGGTTCCGCTCGGGCTGTCCGCCGCGGATGGCGAGGCCGCCGTACGGATCGGTGAGCTGCCACCAGCGCCGGCCCTCGAGGTCCTCCAGCGGGAGGACGCGCTCGAGCGGGGCGTCAAGCGCGGTGCCCGCGCGGACCGCGGTGATGCGCTCCGCGGCGGCGTTGAAGCAGATGACACGGCCGCGCTCGTCCGCGACGACGAGTCCGTCGGGCAGGTCGTCGGGGTGCACGCCGAGCGCCGCGAGCCCGTCGGGACCGGACGCGTCGGACCCGGTCAGGCCGCGTGATCCGCTGCCGTTGACGACGCTCATCTCCCGCGCTCCCCCTCCCGGCGGTCGATCCGGAAGAGTCACCCTACTAGCCGGGAGTGACGGAGCGGCACCCTCCGGGGGCACGCTGCGCACGCGCGGAGGCGTACAGGCAAACGGCGGCCGCCGTCGCGAGGTTGAGGCTCTCGGCCTTGCCATGGATGGGCACGCGCACGACGGCGTCGGCGAGTGCGCGGATCTCCTCCGGCAGGCCCCAGGCTTCGTTGCCGAACACCCAGGCGGTCGCGGCGCCCATGGTGCCCTGGTCCAGCTCGGCGTCGAGGTCGTCCTCGCCCGCTCCGTCGGCGGCGAGGATCCGAACGCCCGCCTCCTTGAGCCCGGCGACGGCCTCCTCGACGGGTACGCCCACGGCGACGGGCAAGTGGAACAGCGATCCCACGGAAGCCCGCACCGCCTTGGGGTTGTACAGGTCCACGGAGGCGTCGGTCAGCACGACGGCCTCGGCGCCCGCGGCGTCGGCGCACCGCAGCACGGTTCCGGCGTTCCCGGGGTCGCGCACATGCGCGAGGACGGCGACGAGCTTGGGCCGCGCGGCGAGGATCTCCTCGAACGGCGTGTCCAGGAACCGGCACACCCCCACGAGGCCCTGCGGGGTGACGGTGGTGGAGATGTCGGCGATGACGTCCTCTTCGGCGAGGTGCACCCGGGCGCCCGCGTCCCTGGCCTCTCCGACGATGTCGGCGTACCGCTCGGCGGCGTCCACGGTCGCGAACATCTCGACGAGCCCACCGTGCGCGGCAGCCTCCCGCACCGCCTGCGGCCCCTCGGCCAGAAACAGCCGCTCCTTCCCCCGGAAATTCCGCTTGGCAAGCCGCCGGGCGGCGCTCACGCGGGGCGACTTGGGAGAGATCAACTCGGGCGTTGCGACCATGCGCCTAACTTTCGGACGGGATAACGGGGTTGGGGCCTGACGAGCGATGCGCGGCACCGTGGGCCGCCTTGCCCACCCTGCCGCCCCAGGCGGCAGACTGCGCAAGGCGGGAGCGGCACTGTCAGCCCCGTGGCGGGTGGGCATTTCAAGCCCCTGCGGCGATTGAGCAGCGGGGTCCGGGGCGGAGCCCCGTGGCGTGGGGACGGACGCCCCCGAACAACGTGGGACCCGCAAGCCGACCGGCTTGCGGGTCCCACGTCACATGCGGCTCAGCGGAGCGTTCACGCAGCCTTGGGCGCGTTCACGTCAGCCGGCAGCGCCTTCTGCGCAACCTCGACGAGGGCGGCGAACGCGTTGATGTCGTTCACGGCCAGCTCGGCCAGCATCTTGCGGTCCACCTCGATGTTGGCGGCCTTCAGACCCTGGATGAGGCGGTTGTACGTCATGCCGTTCTGGCGGGCAGCGGCGTTGATGCGCTGGATCCACAGCTGACGGAAGTCGCCCTTGCGCTTCTTGCGGTCGTTGTAGTTGTAGACGAGGGAGTGGGTGACCTGCTCCTTCGCCTTGCGGTACAGGCGCGAACGCTGACCGCGGTAGCCGCTGGCCTGCTCGAGGATCGCCCGACGCTTCTTGTGCGCGTTCACCGCGCGCTTGACGCGTGCCACTGTTAACTCCTTGTAGCGGGGCCGGGGTTGTTGTCACCCGGCCCGAATTCGAATAGGTCCCGGTCTAGCCGACGTACAGGGCGTGCAGACGCCCGTACATCACTTGCCGAGAAGCTTCTTGATCTTCGCGGCGTCGCCCGGGGCCATCTCGGCGTTGCCGGTGAGGCGACGCGTCACGCGGGACGACTTGTGCTCGAGCAGGTGGCGCTTGCCGGCGCGCTCACGCATCACCTTGCCGGAGCCGGTGATCTTGAAGCGCTTGCTGGCACCGCTGTGCGACTTGTTCTTCGGCATGGCGCCGTTCTCTCCTCGTCAGTGGCGCTCCCGGCCGGTCCGTGCATGGCGCGAACCGGCCGTATTGGAACGTCAGTTGTGTCAGTTGGCATCCGTGGCGCACGGGCTGTGCGCGGCACGGATCATGCCTCGGCCGGAGCCTCGGCGGGGGTTTCCGCGGGTGCCTCGGCGACGTCCTCGTCGGCCTGGTCCTCGGCAACGTTCTGCGACTTGCCGGGGTTGGCCTTCGCGTCGGCCTTACGGGCGGCCTGCGCCTCGCGGGCCTCGGCCATCGCCTCGGTCTTCTTCTTGTGCGGACCGAGGACCATGATCATGTTTCGGCCGTCCTGCTTCGGGTTCGACTCGATGAACCCGAGGTCCTGGACGTCGTTCGCGAGACGCTGCAGCAGCCGGAAGCCGAGCTCCGGACGGGACTGCTCGCGACCACGGAACATGATCGTGATCTTGACCTTGTCGCCCTGCTTGAGGAACCGAACGACGTGACCCTTCTTGGTGTCATAGTCGTGCGGGTCGATCTTCGGCCGGAGCTTCATCTCCTTGATGACCGTGTGCGCCTGGTTCTTACGCGCCTCACGGGCCTTCATGGCCGACTCGTACTTGAACTTCCCGTAGTCCATGAGCTTGCATACGGGCGGACGGGCGTTCGCCGCCACCTCGACCAGGTCGAGGTCGTACTCCTGAGCAAGCTCAAGGGCCTTGGCAAGCGGAACAATCCCGACCTGCTCGCCGCTGGGACCGACAAGTCGCACTTCGGGAACGCGAATCCGGTCGTTGATGCGGGGCTCGGCGCTGATGGATCCTCCTCGGTAGCACCACACGACGGCCTGGCGGACCGCCGCGTATTTTGACGTAAGTACCAACCGCGCCGAAACACAAAAAATGCCCCGGACGGTACACAGGCGGGGCTCCAAGAATTACCGGAGCACCACCACGGTGGACCGCGGGGCGCAGACTCGGACGGTTCCGTCGTCCGTACGGAACGACGGTGACCGTCTGACCGGTGACCCACCGCCCTGGTCGGGCGGTCAGGTGGGAGATCGGAGCCTCCACTTGTGGGCCGGTCACTTCATCCGCGAGGACGTGTGTCCGGCCGGTCGTTACACAAGGTTAGCAGGACTTGGGGGGT
Source organism: Streptomyces sp. UC4497 (assembly GCF_054871485.1). NCBI lineage: Bacteria > Bacillati > Actinomycetota > Actinomycetes > Kitasatosporales > Streptomycetaceae > Streptomyces > Streptomyces sp. UC4497. Next base: position 247,672 of record NZ_JBTYHB010000002.1, read on the forward strand.
GCGCCCAATCGGGTGCGCGCGACATATCGTGGGGCCCATGAGTGACGCGACCCCCGCAACCGACAACCCCGACTACGACGCGCTGACCCGCGACATCGCCGAGGTGCCCGCCGTAGAAGTCATCGTGACGGTCGCGGTGAACCTGATGAGCGCCGCCGCGGTGAAGCTCGGCCTCACCGAGGAGGGCGACGCCCACAAGGACCTCGACGAGGCGCGGAAGCTGATCCACGCCCTGGCCGGCCTGCTCGACGGCAGCGCCACGGAGATCAGCTCCTTCCACGCCGCTCCCCTGCGCGACGGCCTGAAGTCGCTGCAGCTCGCGTTCCGCGAGGCCTCGGTCGTGCCGGACGAGCCGGGCAAGGGCCCGGGCGAGAAGTACACGGGTGCCGTGTACGGCTGAGCATCAAAGGGCTACGTACTACGTACGTAGCCGAAATCACTGACGTACGTAGAGGGGCTCGCCCGGCGGCGTCGCCTCGGTCGGCAGGAGTGCCAGATCGAGGCCGCGCACCAGGCGGGCCCTCAGTGTTTCGTCGGCGGCGATGCGGCCGGCGAGGGCCTGGGCCGTGGCCTGGACGTCGGCGTCCGCGTCGAGGACCAGGGCCAGGGTGCCGTCCGCCTGGCCGGGGCCCAGGTAGGCGCGGGCCACGGCCGGCTCGGCGGCGACCGCCGTGCGCGCGGCCTCCCTGACGGCGGGGTCGGCGAGCGGGTCGGTGTCGGTGCGGCCCTCCGCGAGGGCGTACAGGGCCGGGCCCGTCAGCTCGTACGGGACGGGGCCCGCGACGTCGAGGACGACGGTGTCGGCCTTCTCGTGGGCGGCGGCCTGGAGCGCCTGGTGCAGCGGGACGGCCACCGGGCGGGCCTCGGGGTCCCAGAGGGCGAGCGACTCGATCGAGGTGAAGGCCGGGAGCGCCTTGCGGCCCGCCGCCTTCAGGGTCGGGACCGCCATGTCGCTCGTCTTCTCGCGGCGAAGTCCGTTCTCGTCCTCCTCGACCTCGCCGAGCACCGCGACGATGGGGACGAGCAGCCGGGTGTCCTTGAGCGCCGCCAGGACCGGGCCGTGGGCCGTGCGGTCCTGCGACCACGCGGCCAGGGCCTCGGTCAGGCGCGGGTCCGCCGTACCGTCGTCGTCGGAGAAGCCGGGGTCGGGAATGTTCTTGTTCGCCACGTTCACCGAGCCTACCGAGCGGCCGGGGCCGGATTCTCAGCGGACCCTGGGCCGCGACTCATGGTCCGCACAGGGTGGCCGCCGAGCATCGCGGCATGTCCCCCCGTTCCGCAGAGCCCCGTCCGTCCCGTCGGCGCCCCCGCGTCTGCGCCGCCGTCACCTCGGTCGTGCTCGCCGCCGCGATCGCCGGCACTACGGTCTGTGCCCGGACGCAGCCGCACCCCGCGGCCGCCCTCGTCTCGCACGCCGCTTCGGCGCCCAAGGAGAGTGCACCCGTGGATACGAACGCCGAGCTGGCCGAGGCGGTGAAGGCGGCCGCTCAGGAGCATGAGGGTGAGGTCTCCGTCACCGTCCTGAACGAGACCGACGGGACGAGCGCCTCGTACGCGTCCGGGGACGGGACGTACGACACCGCGAGCATCGTGAAGGTCGACGTGCTCGCCATGCTGCTGCTGCGGGCGCAGGACGAGGGGCGGGCGCTGACCGCGCAGGAGCGGACGTACGCCACCGCGATGATCGTGAGCAGCGACAACGACGCGACGACCGCACTCTGGAACGAGCTGGGCCGGGCCGACGGGCTCGACGCGGCGAACGAGCGGCTCGGACTCACCGGGACCAGCGGTGGCGACGGATCGCTGTGGGGACTCACGCAGACCACCGCCGACGATCAACTCGCCCTGCTCAAGCAGGTGTTCGGGGTCGGCGACGATCTCGCACTGAGCAAGGAATCGCGGTCGTACGTCCAGGGGCTCATGGGCGACGTGGAGAGCGATCAGGCGTGGGGCGTGTCCGCGGCCGGGGACGGCGGCGCCGCGCTGAAGAACGGGTGGCTCCAGCGCAGCACCACGGGGCTGTGGGACATCAACAGCATCGGGCAGGTCACCGTGGACGGGCGGCGGTATCTGGTGGCCGTCGTCTCCAACGGCAGCGCCACCAAGGCCGCGGGCATCGATCTCGTCGAGGACGTGGCGAAGGCCGCCGTGCCGGTGGTCAGCGGCGGCGCGTGAGGCGGTGGCCGCGCCACAGGTAGCCGGCCGCGCCGAGCAGCAGCACCCCGACGGTGCCCGCGAGCACGCCCACCCAGGTGGTGAGGGAACCGCTCGAGTCGTCGTCGGGTCCCGGGCCGAAGTACTTCTCGCCGTACGCGGCCGAGGTCAGGCGCTGCGGTTTCAGCTTCTCGCCCGCGGTGATCGCGGCGGCCGGGTCGACGAGACCGAAGCCGCGGGAGTCGTCGCGGCCGCCGGAGGGCGGATCGTCGGCCGTGTCCTCCATGAGCTTCTTGATCTGCGCGGGGCTCAGGCCGGGGTGGGCGCCGCGGACCAGGGCGACGGCTCCGGACACGAACGCGGAGGCGGCGCTCGTCCCCCACGCCGAGTAGTACTTGCGGTCGGGGTCGGCCGTGACGATGCCCCGGCCCGGCGCGGCGACGGAGGCGTACCAGCGGCGGGTGGAGAACGAGGCGCGGGCGCCGGTCGAGTCGACGGCCGTGGCGGTGATGACGCCGGGGTACGCGGCCGGGTAGGAGGCGTGGTCGCCCTGCTCGCCGCCGTTGCCCGCGGAGGCGACGACGGAGACGCCCTTCTTCAGCGCGTACTGGACGGCCGCGTCCTCGCTCGCCTCGGGGTGGGCGGTGTTCGAGTCGTCGCCGAGGGACAGGTTGATGACGTCGGCGCCGTGGTCGGCGGCCCAGCGGATGCCCTCGGAGAGCGCGTTGCCACGGCTCTCCCTGGCCTTGGCGCGGGACGGGTCGCCGTCCTCCAGGATCACCCGGACCGGCAGGATCTTCGCCTCGGGTGCCACGCCCATGACGCCGTCGCCGTCGTCCTTGCCGTGTCCGTGGCCCGCGATGATCCCGGCCATCGCGGTGCCGTGCCGGGCCCAGGGGCGGTCGCCGCGCCCGGCGCCGAAGCCGATGAGGTCCTTGCCGGGCAGCACGCTGCCCTTGAGGTCCGGGTGCTCGTCATCGACGCCCGTGTCCAGGACGGCGACCGTGATGCCCTTGCCGCGGGTCGTCTCCCAGGCCTCGTCGGTGTGCAGCGCGGTGAGGCCCCACTGCTGGGAGCGGACCGAGTCGGCGTGGGCGGCGGTGGCGGGGAGCAGCGTGAGGACGGCCGCGGTGCCGATCGCGGCGATCGTGTGCTGGCGGTTCATGGCTACTGCTCCGTGTCCCGGTCCGCGGCCTTCTTGACCGTCTTGCGCAGGTCGCGTTCGATCCGGTCGGCGACGCCCTGCGCGTCGTGGCCGAGTCCCGCCTGGGCGGGGGCGCTGGTGGCACCGGACTTCATGGCGTCGGCGGCGGGTTGCGGCTCGCTGACGGTGCGGCCGTCGGCGAAGCCGGAGACCGCGTAGACGACGACGGGGGCGTCGGTGAGGATGTTGATCGCCCAGGACGCGCGCTGGCGGTCTCCGAAGCCGGCGGCGAGGGTGCCCTTGGCGGCGTAGGGCCGGGGCATGAGGTCGTCGCGCCGGTCCAGGCCCTGCTCCATGAAGCGGGAGCGCAGCGCCTTCGTGGCCTCCGCGTCGGCCTTGGTGAACATCAGGCCGACCGTGGTGACGCTGCTCTGTGTGGCGTCGGTGTACGTGGCACGCAGCAGGCGCAGACAGCCGGCCGAGCGCAGCGCCTTGTGCAGCAGCGGGTCGAAGGCGTTCGCGCAGCTCGTATCGGGGGCGACCGCTATCCGCGTCCAGGTGCGGTCGGCGCGGCCGGGGCCCGCGCCCTCGCCCTTGAGCGTGCGCGGGAACAGCTGGTCGACCGGGACGCCGTGCCAGAGCTGGCCCGCCTCGCGGTACGCGGTCTGCACGGAGGGCGGGCCGCTGTCGTCGCCGGTGAGCAGGGTGCCCGTGGTGGCGCCGCCGATCAGGCCGAGGCCGAGCACGAGGCAGGCGGCGATGGCCGCGGTCCGCGGCTTGAGGCGGGGGCCGACGGGGCGCAGGAGCGTGGTGCTGTCGTCGTAGTGCTCCGGGCGCGCGAACCGTACGAAGGGCCGTCCGGCGGTCTCCGGGTGGGGGGTGAGGTCGACGGCGCCTATCGGGCGGCGGGACGGTTGCGGTGGCACGGGTGGCATGGGCGGCACCAGGGGTGCGGTCGCGGGGCTCTGCCCCGGACCCCGCTGCTCAATCGCCGCAGGGGCTTGATTTTGCCCACCAGGGGTGGGCGGCACGGGTCGCAGCCGGGTGGTGGATTCGGCGGGGGTTTCCTTCGGCGCACCGGGAACACGCGCGGGCGGCAACGGCGCACCGGAGCCCTTGGCCGGCGGCAACGGCGCGCTCGAACTCCTGGCGGGCGGCAGCGGCGCACCAGAACTCTTGGCGGGCGGCAAGGGCGCGCCCGAGATCTTGGCAGGCGGTAGCGGCGCGCCCGAGCCCTTGGTGGGTTCGGCAGGCGGCGGGCCGTCCGGGAGGCGGGACGACGGGGCCGGGGGCGGCGGCGTGGCAGGCGACGACGGCGACGGCGTGGTCGGGTCCGGCTGCGGAGGCGTGGAGGGCAACGGTGGGGCCGTGGGGGGAAGTTGGGTGGAGGGGGGAGGCGTCGTGGGGCGCGGAGGGACGCGTCGGGCTTCCGTACTCATGCCTCCCCCGTCTTCTCAAGCCAACGTGCGCGTCACTCTAACGGGCCCGGCCAGGTCACCGCGTACTCCGCACACGGGATCGACCGATCCATCACCATCCGTCCCCCTACCCTGCGGTAATCCTGTCTGGCAGGCTTCGGCCATGACACCGCGCGCCGCCGATCGGGCCCGGTACGACCGGGCCACCGCTCATCTCGACGCCCCACTGGCGATCGTGGACCTGGACGCGTTCGACGCCAACGCCGACGACCTGGTGCGCCGGGCCGCCGGAAAGCCGATCCGCGTCGCCAGCAAGTCCGTGCGCTCCCGCGCCCTGTTGGAACGGGTGCTCGCGAGGCCGGGCTTCGCCGGGATCATGTCGTTCACCCTCGCCGAGTCGCTGTGGCTCGCGCGGTCCGGGTTCGACGACGTGCTCCTCGCCTACCCCTCGGCCGACCGTTCCGGCTTCGCGGAGCTCGCGCACGACCCGAAGCTGGCGGCGGCCGTGACCGTGATGGTCGACGACCCGGCCCAGTTGCGGCTCATCGAGGGCGCGCGGGAAGGGGGCCGCGAGGAGATCCGGGTCTGCGTGGAGCTGGACACCTCGTGGCGGACGCTCGGCGGCCGGGTCCGGGTCGGCGCGCTCAGGTCACCCCTGCGTACGCCCTCCCAACTCGCCGAGCTGGCGCGCGTCGTGACCCGCCGCCCGGGCTTCCGGCTCGCGGGGATCATGGCGTACGAGGGTCATGTGGCGGGCGTGGGGGACTCGCTCGCGGGGCGGCCGGTGCGCTCGCGGGCGATCCGCCTCATGCAGGCCGCGGCGCGCAAGGAGCTGGCGGTGCGGCGGGCGGAAGTGGTGCGTGCGGTGCGGTCCGTGGCGCCCGACCTGGAGTTCGTGAACGGGGGCGGCACAGGGAGCGTGCAGCACACGGCGGCGGAGGCGGCCGTGACCGAGATCGCGGCGGGGTCCGGGCTTTACGTGCCACGGCTCTTCGACAACTACACGTCGTTCACGGGGCGTCCGGCCGCGCTGTTCGCGCAGCCCGTGGTGCGCAGGCCGGGCGTCGGTGTGGTCACCGTGCTCGGTGGCGGCTATCCGGCCTCGGGCGCGGCGGGCACCGACCGGCTGCCGGTGCCGTATCTGCCGGAGGGGCTGCGCTACGACGCACAGGAGGGCCCCGGCGAGGTGCAGACGCCGCTGCTCGGCTCTGCCGCCGACGATCTGCTCATCGGGGACAAGGTGTGGTTCCGGCACGCGAAGGCCGGGGAGCTGTGCGAGCGGTTCGAGACGCTGCACCTGGTGTCGGGCGACCGGGTCGTGGAGACGGTGCCGACGTACCGGGGCGAGGGCTACGCGTTCTTGTAGCCCTCACCCACCGACGTAGGGCTCAGTAGATCGAGTCCACCTGGTCGGGGACGACCGAACCGTCGTCCCTGAGCAGCGGCCCGAAGCCGCCCTCCGGCTTGTTGTACCCGGCCGTGGAGCACGGGTACGTGCCCGTCTTCTGCGGCATCGGCTCGATGAACATCGGGTTGGCGACCCAGCGTCCGTCGGCGTTGTCGTAGGCCCGGCACATGATCTCGGGCTTGTTGCGGTTGAGGACGAGGTGCGCGCCGGTCGCGTCGCCGACGAAGGTCACGTCGGTGTCGGCGTCACCGCCGCCGAGCGCGATGCGCTTGTCCCAGCGCTGCTTCTCCCAGGCCGACTTCCCCTTGACGTGGAAGATGTCCTGGTTGACCCAGCACCGCTTGCCGTCGATGTACGGGATGGCCTCGCCCTGGTTCACCCCGACGCCGCCGCAGCCCTCGTTGTACGTGGTGATGCGGCCCTCGCGGTCGAGGATCGAGCGGATCGCGATGGTGTGCTTGCGGTCGATGCCGACGCCCCGCGACCACACCTCGGTCACCGGCTCGGACCCGGCGGACACGATGTAGACGTCGAAGCCCGCCCGCTGCAGCGTACGGATCAGGTTGCGCTGCTGGTCGTAATAGCGCACGTAGCCGGGGATGGTGTGCGTGCCCAGCTTCTGCGTGGAGCCGACGGGTGCGGCGAGCGCCTCGGCGCGGGCGGCGGCGGCGTACGACTCCAGTTCGGGGACGGTGCTGCCCGCGAACAACTGCGGCACCCAGGCGTACTGGGGCACGGTGCGGCGGTGGTTCCACTCGCCCGCGAAGGCGGCGGCGCCGCTCATCGTCTTGCCGGACTCACGGATGTTGAAGATCTCGTCCGTGCAGTCGGTGTCGGTGGACGTCGGCAGCGGGGCGCCGACCGGGACGTCCGTGCCGCAGGCGGCGGTGAGCGCCTTGTCGGCGTCGTCGGTCATCCACTTGCTGGTCTTCTTCCAGCTCGCGGGCCGCAGGATCTTGTCGTGCTTGAGCGACCAGGCGATGGTCGCGTCGGTGACGTCGTTCTTGGCGACGGTGTTGTCCCAGTCGAACGCGGCGACGGGACGCGGGCCCTTGTGTCCCCCGCAGATTCCCCGTTCGTCGATCATGCGCTGGAGCTTGGCCCGGTTCTGGCCGTACCAGGGCAGTTTCGTCGACAGCTGGGGGCACTTCGCGGCGGAGCCGGCGGGCTGTGCGGACGTGGCGGCGGCCGCAGGAGTGGTCAGGCTCGCGGCCGCCATGAGGGCGGCGGCCGCGACCGAGGTCCACGCGGCAACATGTCTGTTACGCATGTGAGTGGACCGTACACGCGTGAGCGCGTTGCTCACAGGGTTCTCACGCCGGTGTCACGTACGCGCCTGAGATCCCGCCATCGACCAGGAAGTCGGTGGCGTTCACGAACGCCGCGTCGTCGCTGGCGAGGAAGGCGACGGCCGCCGCGATCTCCGTCGCCTCGGCGAACCGGCCGACCGGAATGTGCACGAGCCGGCGCGCCGCCCGCTCCGGGTCCTTGGCGAACAGCTCCTGCAGCAGCGGGGTGTTGACCGGGCCGGGGCACAGGGCGTTGACCCGGATGCCCTCCCGCGCGAACTGCACGCCCAGCTCGCGGGACATGGCGAGGACGCCGCCCTTGGACGCGGTGTACGAGATCTGCGAGGTGGCGGCGCCCATCCTCGCCACGAACGACGCGGTGTTGATGATGGAGCCCCGGCCCTGGCGGCGCATGTACGGGATGGCCGCCTTGCAGCACAGGTACACGGAGGTCAGGTTGACGTCCTGGACCCGCTTCCAGGCCTCCAGGCCGGTGTCGAGGATCGAGTCGTCGTCCGGCGGCGAGATGCCCGCGTTGTTGAAGGCGATGTCGACGCTGCCGTAGGTGTCGTACGCGGTCCTGAACAGCGCCTCGACCTGCTCGGCGTCGGTGACGTCGACCTGGACGAAGGTGCCGCCGACGTCCTCGGCCGCCTTCTTGCCCGCGCTCTCGTCGATGTCTCCGCAGACGACGTGCGCGCCCTCGGAGGCGAGCCGGCGCGCGGTGGCGAGGCCGATGCCGCTGCCGGCGCCGGTGATGACGGCGGTGCGGCCGACGAGGCGGCGGCAGATGATGTCTTCGCTCATAAGGTGTTCAGGCCTCCGTGCTGATGAAGACGTTCTTGGTCTCGGTGAACGCGGCGAGGGCGTCGGGGCCGAGTTCACGGCCGAACCCGGACTGCTTGTAGCCGCCGAACGGGGTCGAATAGCGCACGCTGGCATGCGAGTTGACGGACAGGTTGCCGGCGCGGACGGCCCCGGACACCCGCAGGGCGCGGCCCACGTCGCGGGTCCAGATCGAACCGGAGAGGCCGTACTCGGGGGCGTTGGCGAGGCGCACGGCGTCCGCCTCGTCCTCGAAGGGGAGGACGACGGCGACCGGGCCGAAGACCTCATCGACGGCGGCGGGCGCGTCGGGGGCGGTGTCGGTGAGGACGGTGGGCGGGAACCAGAAGCCCGCCCCCTCAGGGATCGCGCCCCTGATCGCGGACGCGCCCGCCGGAACGTACGAACGCACCCGCGCCAGTTGTGACTTGGAGATGAGCGGTCCCATCTGCGTCTTCTCGTCGGACGGATCGCCGACGACGACCGATTCCACGGCCGGGGCGAGCAGCTCCAGGTATCGCTCGTACACGGACCGCTGTACGAGGATGCGGGTGCGGGCGCAGCAGTCCTGGCCCGAGTTGTCGAGGAAGGACATGGGGGTGGCGAGGGCCGCGGCCTCGACGTCCGCGTCGGCGAACACGATGTTCGGGCTCTTGCCGCCGAGTTCGAGGGTCACGCGCTTGACGCGGTCCGCGCACTTGGCCATGACCTGCTTGCCGACGCGGGCGGAGCCGGTGAACACGATCTTCGCCACGCCCGGATGCTCGACGAGGGCGTCCCCGGCGACAGGCCCCTCCCCCGGGAGCACCTGGAAGAGGCCCTCGGGAAGCCCTGCCTCCAGGGCGAGTTCGGCGAGCCGCAGGGCGGTCAGCGGGGTGGTCTCCGCGGGCTTGAGGAGCACCGCGTTGCCCGCCGCGAGGGCCGGGGCCGTGCCCCAGGCGGCGATCGGCATCGGGAAGTTCCACGGCGCGATGACACCGACGACACCGAGCGGTTCGAGGAGGGTGACGTCGAGGCCGCCCGCCACCGGGATCTGACGTCCGGTCAGCCGCTCGACGCCTCCGGCCGCGTACTCCAGCAGATCGCGTACGTTGCCGGCCTCCCAGCGGGCGTTGCCGATGAGGTGCCCGGCCTCACGCACCTCCAACTCGGCGAGTTCTTCGAGGTGTTGGTCGACGGTGGCGGCGAAGCGGCGCAGCAGGCGGGCCCGGTCGGCGGGGGCGACCGCCGCCCAGGCGCGCTGCGCGCCGGTGGCGCGGACGACGGCGGTGTCGACGTCCTCACGGGTGACGGGCTCGACGGTGGCCACGAGTTCTTCCGTGGCCGGGTTCAGTACGTGCAGCAAAGCGCTCCCTTTCACAGCCTCTCGAATCCCCGGCGGAGTTCCCAGTCGGTCACGGCGGCGTCGTACGCGTCCAGCTCGACGCGCGCCATGTTGCGGTAGTGGGCGACGACCTCGTCACCGAAGGCGGCCTTGGCGAGCGGGCTGTTCTCCCAGAGTTCGGCGGCCTCGCGCAGGGTGGAGGGGACGTGCGCGTAGTCGGCGGTGTAGGCGTTCCCGGCGCAGGCCTCGGGGAGCTCCAGCTTGTTCTCGACCCCGTACAGGCCCGCCGCGACGAGCCCGGCCACCGCGAGATACGGGTTGACGTCCCCGCCGGGGAGCCGGTTCTCGAAGCGGGTGGAGCGGCCGTGGCCGACGACGCGCAGCGAGCAGGTGCGGTTGTCGTGGCCCCAGGCGACGGCGGTCGGCGCGAAGGAGCCCGGCTGGAACCGCTTGTAGGAGTTGATATTGGGGGCATACAGCAGGGAGAAGTCGCGCAGCGCGGCGAGCTGCCCGGCGAGGAAGTGCCGCATGAGCTCGGACATCCCGTCACCGCCGGACCCCGCCATGACGTTCTTGCCCTCGGCGTCGGCGAGCGAGAGATGGATGTGGCAGGAGTTCCCCTCCCGCTCGTTGTACTTCGCCATGAAGGTGAGCGAGCAGCCCTCCTGCGCGGCGATCTCCTTGGCGCCGGTCTTGTAGATCGCGTGCTGGTCGCAGGTGGTGAGGGCCTCGTCGTAGCGGAACGCGATCTCGTGCTGCCCGGGGTTGCACTCCCCCTTGGCGGACTCGACGGTGAGGCCCGCGCCCGCCATCTCGTTGCGGATGCGGCGCAGCAGCGGCTCGATGCGGCCGGTGCCGAGGACGGAGTAGTCGATGTTGTACTGATTGGCCGGTGTGAGCCCCCGGTAGTTGGTGTCCCAGGCCTGCTCGTACGTGTCCTTGAAGACGATGAACTCGAGTTCGGTGCCGACCTGGGCGGTGAGCCCAAGATCGGCGAGGCGCTCCAGCTGGCGGCGCAGTATCTGCCGGGGCGCGGCGACGACCGGGGAGCCGTCGTCCCAGGCGAGGTCGGCGGTGAGCATGGCCGTGCCCGCGTTCCACGGGAGGCGGCGCAGGGTGGACAGGTCGGGGTGCATGGCGAAGTCGCCGTAGCCGCGGTCCCAGGAGGACATCGCGTAGCCGTCGACGGTGTTCATCTCGGTGTCGACGGCGAGCAGGTAGTTGCAGCCCTCCGTGCCGTGCTCGAGTACCTCGTCGAGAAAGAAGCGGGCGGCGAAGCGCTTGCCCTGGAGGCGGCCCTGCATGTCGGGGAACGCCAGGACCACGGTGTCGATCTCTCCGCTTCTGACGAGGGCGTGCAGCTCCTCGACGGTCAGCGGGGACGGTCGGTCTGCCACGGGAAGATCCTCCTCAGGTCAACCGGAACCACAACGTAATCGCCGGGCAGCCACCAGGGAAGCAGCCACGGGGCACGCCGAGTGGACACTGCCCCGGTGGCGCTGCCCGCATGCTGAACGCCCCGGTGGCGTGTGCCGTGATCTCGTACGCTCGGGTGCTCGGTACGTACGGCATCGGGGAACGGCATCGGGGAGCGCGACACCATGGTGAGCAGGCCGCTGATCGGCATCAGCACCTACCTGGAGGACAGGGCCAGTTGGGGCATCTGGGAGCTGCCCGCGGCGCTGCTGCCCATCGGCTACCCCCGGCTCGTGCAGCAATCCGGCGGGCTCGCCGCGATGACTCCCCCGGACGACCCGAAGCACGCGCCGTCGGTGGTGGCCCGGCTCGACGGGGTGATCGTGGCGGGCGGCCCCGACGTGGACCCCGGCCGGTACGGCGCGGAGCGCGATCCGCGCACGGGGCCGGCCGCCGGGGAGCGGGACGCGTGGGAACTCGCCCTGATCCGGGCCGCGTTGACGTCCGGCACGCCGCTGCTCGGCATCTGCCGCGGCATGCAGCTTCTCAACGTCGCGCTCGGTGGCACGCTCACGCAGCACATCGAGGGCCACGTGAAGGAGATCGGCACCTTCGGCACGCACACCGTCACTCCGCTGCCGGGCACCCGCTACGGCGACCTCGTCCCGGAGCCCACCGAGGTCCCGACCTACCACCACCAGGCGGTCGACCGCCTCGGCAGGGGCCTGGTCGCCTCGGCCCACGCGGACGACGGCACGGTGGAGGCGGTCGAACTCCCCGGCATGTCCTGGGTGATGGGTGTGCAGTGGCACCCCGAGATGGGCGAGGACGCGCGGGTCACGGAAGGTCTGGTACGGGCCGCGGGTACGCCGCACGGCTTCTGAGCCGGGTCAGCAGCCAGGCCAGGGCGGCGTCGCCCTGCGCGCGCTGGAAGGGCCGGAGCGTGGGCAGGCCGGGTGGCGCGGGCCGGGCCGCATGCTCCAGGAAGAACCCGGCGAGCGCGGCGAGCGTCCGCGTGACACCCTCCGGATCGACCTCACGCCCCAACGGATGCCCCGCGAAGACCCCCTCAGGGTCGGGCCCGCCCTGCGCCCGTACGCACGGCAGCATGATCAGCAGGTCGAACCAAGGGGCGGCGCGCAGAGCATGCGGCCAGTCCACGAAAACGACACCGCGCTCGGTGAGCAGCATGTTGTCGGCCCGCAGATCGGCGTGCGCGAGCGTGTCACCGGACGCGAACGTACCCCAGGGAGCGGCCAGTTCGGCGAGCCACTCGACATGACGCACGGCCCACGGATCGAGCCCGGCGTCCGCCACCCGCCCCTCGTCGAGCAGCACCCGCCACCCATTGAACCCCGCACCGAGCTCGTCCCCGACGCCACGCGCGGGGAACGGAGCGGGCGTAAGAACCCGAGCAAGCTCCCCCACAGCTTCCAGTACCTGCTCCAACTCCCCTCCCTTCCACGGCACATGAGGCTGCCACCCCACCACGTCCTCGAAGGCGAGGGCGACCCAGGTCCCGTCGTCGTACGCACCGAGCAACCGCGGAGCGGGCACCTCGGCCGGCAGCGCGGCAGCGTTCCTGGCCTCCCACCGATGGAACCGGGGACTGACAGGGTTCACCTCGGCACTGACAGCCTTCACGAACGCCCGCCGCCCATCATCAAGCACGACCCGCGCAGCAACCCCCGGCGAAAACCCCCCACCCTGCGTCACAGCCTCAACAACCCCGGCCCCGAGCACCTCCTCGACACCCCGCCGAACAGACCCGGGGAGCGCACTCCACGGAGTACGCACACCGACGGCAGAAGGCACTGACCCCATCCCCCGATACTCCCGCCACGCCCCACCCACCGCCACCCAATTCCGCCACGCCTCGCTCGACGGCGAGTGACCAAATCAAGCCCCGCTCTTGGACGAGAGCCCGCGGGGTCCGGGGCAGAGCCCCGATCTTTCAAGCCCCGCCGGCGATTGAGGCGCGGGGCCCGGGGCAGAGCCCCGCGACCGCAACCCCGTCGCCGCCCCACCACACCCCCGTCACACCCCCCGTGGGGGCCTCACCCAGAACGGGTCAGCGACAGCAGGTCACGCGCCGGCCCCACCGGACGGTGCCCCGTCGGCCACACCGCCCGCAACTCCCGCCCCAACTCCGCCCCCTCCAACGGAATCTCCACGAGTCGCCGCGCCCCCAACTCCTCCCCCACCGCCAACTCGCTCAGCACGGAGGGCCCCGCCCCACTCACCGCCGCCGACTTCACCGCCGTCGTCGACGACAACTCGATCAACGGCCGCGCCAACCCACCCAGCGCCGCGTCAAGCACCTGCCGCGTCCCCGACCCCTCCTCCCGCAGGATGAGCGGCGTAACGGCCAGCTCCCCCGCGGCCAGCGGCTTGCGGCGACGCGCCCACGGATGCCCCGGCGCCGTCACCACGACCAGCCGGTCGTGCGCGATGACCGCCGAGTCGAGCCCCGCCGGAACCGTGCGCCCCTCCACGAACCCGAGGTCCGCCTCACCCCCGAGCAGCCGCTCCGCCACCGCCGTCGAGTTCCCGGCCAGCAACGACACCGCCGTGTCGGGCCGCTCGGCGCGCAACGCGATCAGCCACCTCGGCAGCAGATACTCCGCGATCGTCATGCTCGCCGCCACCCGCAGCCGCGAATCCCGCCGGTCCCGCAGCGCGGACGCCCCCGCGTCGAACTGCTCGGCCGCCTCCACGATGGGCCGCGCCCAGTCCGTGACGAGCGCCCCGCTGTCGGTGAGCCGGGAGCCGCGCGGCGAGCGGTCGACGAGGGCCAGCCCGAGCTGCCGCTCCATCGACCGGATCCGGCTGCTCGCGGCGGGCTGCGTGATGCCGAGGGCACGGGCGGCCGCGCCGAGGCTGCCGAGGCGGGCCACCGCGAGGAGCAGCTGCAGCGCGCCGAGTTCGGGCACGCGGTGCGCGAGCCCCGCGTCCGGCGCCTGCTCCGTGATCCCTGTCTGCTGCTCCTGGCTCATAAGGCCAGGTTATGCCCTCATAGCGAGGTCATCCCTACTAGGGGCCGTCGGCCGGCGTGATCGTTGAACCATGGTCACTGCCGCCCACCCCGCGCCCCGTCCCCTCCCCCTTCCCCTGACCGGCGTCCGCGCCGCCGTCCGGCAGCTCGGCCCCAACTGGTACGCCGCCGTCATGGGCACCGCGATCATCGCCAACGCCGGCGCCACGCTGCCCGTCCAGTTCACGGGCCTGCGCACCACCCTCACGGCGGTGTGGGCGCTGTCGTTCGCGCTGCTCCTCGTCCTCCTCGGCGCCCGCGCCCTGCACTGGACGCACCACCGCGACCGCGCCAGGCAGCAGCTGCTCGACCCGACGGCCGCGCCGTTCTACGGCTGCCTCTCGATGGCGCTCCTCGCGGTGGGCGCGGGCACGATCCTCGTGGGACAGGACTGGATCGGCCTCGAAGCGGCCGTCGCCGTGGACGCCGTGCTGTTCACGGCGGGCACCGTCATCGGGCTCGCCGCGGCGGTCACCATCCCCTACCTGATGGTGGTCCGCCACCGCATCGCCGCCGACGAGGCCTCGCCGGTGTGGCTGCTGCCGGTCGTCGCGCCGATGGTGTCCGCGGCCGTGGGACCTCTGCTGCTGCCGCACCTGCCGGCCGGGCAGGCGCAGCAGACCCTGCTGTTCGCCTGCTACGCCATGTTCGGACTGAGCCTGCTCGCGACCCTGGTCATGCTGCCGGTGATCTTCGCGCGACTCGTCACGGCGGGCCCCCTGCCGCTGCTGCTGACCCCGACGCTGTTCCTCGTGCTGGGCCCGCTCGGCCAGTCGACGACGGCCGCCAACAAGTTCGCCGACGTCGCGGGCGGCGTGCTCCCCGCCTCGTACGCGCACGGTTTCACCGCGTTCGCCGTCCTGTACGGGGTCCCGGTGATGGGCTTCGCCCTGCTGTGGCTGGCGCTCGCCCTCGCGATGGCCCTGCGTGCGCGCCGCCGGGGCATGGGCTTCGCGATGACGTGGTGGGCGTTCACCTTCCCCGTCGGCACCTGCGTGACCGGCGCGGAGGGCCTGGGCAAGCACACGGGCCTCGCCGTGTTCGACGGCCTCGCGATCGTCCTCTACGTGGGGCTGGTGGCGGTCTGGGCGGTCGCCGCGGCCCACACGGCGCGCGGCCTGCTCAGCGGACGGCTGCTCGCAGCGCCGCGCTGAGCTCCCCCGCGGCCTGCGCCAACGAGGGCCCGTACCAGGTGAGATGGCGCCCGGAGACCAGCGCGCTCGGCCCCTCGAAGCACTCCGGGCCGTCGTCCGCCGTGAAGCGGTACGGCTCATCCGGCAGGACCACGACGTCCGGGTTCCGGTCGCGGAGTTCGTCGAGCGCGATGCGCGGATAGCGCTCGGCGTGGCCCGCGTACACGTTGTCGACGCCGAGCCGGGCCAGAAGATCGCCCGCGAAGGTGTCCCGGCCGAGCACCATCCACGGCCGCCTCCAGATCGGCACGACGGCCGTCAACCGGCGCCCGGGAAAAGGCAGTTGGGCCCAGGCCTCCTCCGCCTCGTCCAGCCACCGCGGCCGCGCCACCGCCCCGCACGCCCGCAGCAGCCGGTCCAACTCCCGTACCGCCTGCGGCAGTTCACGTACCTCGGTGACCAGCACCTCGACGCCCGCCGCCCGCAGATCGGCGATGTCAACCGGCCGGTTCTCCTCCTCGTTGGCGACGACCAGATCCGGGCGCAGCGCGACGACCGCCCGCACGTCGGGGTTCTTGGTGCCGCCGATCCGGGCCACGTCGAGGTCCGCCGGATGTGTGCACCAGTCGGTCGCGCCGACGAGCACCCCCGGCAACGTCACGGCGACCGCCTCCGTCAGGGACGGCACGAGCGAGACGACACGCACGGCGGCGGGCCTACTTCGGGCCCGGCTCGTCGACCGCGTCGATGTGCTCGGCGACCGCCACGACGACCACCCGCGCGTCCGGCACGGTCGCCCGCCACCGGTGCCGCACGCCACCGGTCAGGTACAGCGTGTCACCGCGGACGAGCCGGTACGCGCGCCCCTCCGCCTCGACCTCGACGGCGCCCTCCGTCACATGCATCAGCACGTCGTTGCGGAGCTGGAACTCGCGGCCCGGGTCGTGGTCCCCGACGAACTCCTGGGCGTGCATCTGGTGGTGGCCGCGGACCAGGGACCGTACGACGAAGTCCGCGCCCTCCGGATGGTCGGACACATCCGTGTCGTCCGCGCGCACCAGGTCCACGGTGCGGGCCGGGTCGGCGGCGGCGAGGAGCTCGACGGCTGTCGTGCCCAGCGCGTCGGCGACCTTCTCCAGGGAGCGGCGGCTGGGCCGCGCCCGCTCGTTCTCGACCTGGCTGAGGAACGGCACCGACAGACCGCTGCGCCCGGCGACGGCCGACAGCGTCAGTTCGAGGGAGCGACGGCGGCGGCGGACGGCCGCGCCCACGCGAAGTGATTCCTTGTGTTCGTCCATGACTTCCGCTCCCTCCCGCCGGTCGCCCTGTGCGATTCCATGTTCATGAATCCGGTACTTCATGCGCCCGGTGCCTCATGTGCCCGATTCGTTTGAATGCACCCTACGCATGTTCACCCCGCGGTTTCATGTGAGCGCCACAAACGCCGTGAGGGGCGGGCCCCCTCTCGGGAACCCGCCCCTCACGATCGGTCACGCCTCAGGCGGTGGTCAGGAAGCGGTCATCCGCTTCTCGACGTCCTGGTGCGTCTCGAGCCACTTGGAGACGGCGTCCTCCTCGTGCCCCTGACCCTGCTTCTTGATCTCGGACTCCAGGCCCGCCAGCTCGTCCTCGCTCATCTTGAAGTTCTTGAACCACTTCGTGAGCTGCGGGTACTTGCTGGGGAAGTCCTTGTTCGAGATGGTGCGGATCTTGTCGCCCGGACCCCAGGCCTTCTTCGAGTCCTTGAGCTTCGTCAGCTTGTAGTCGCTGTACGCCCAGTGCGGGGACCAGAGCACGACCGCGATCGGCTCCTTCTTGGCGTACGCGCGCTTGAGCTGCGCCAGCATCGCCGGCGTGGAGCCGTCGACGACCTTGTACTCCTTGTCCAGGCCGTAGGCCGGGAGCACGTCCTTCTTCAGCAGGCTCATCTCGCCGGTACCGGCCTCGATACCGATGATCTTGCCGTCGAACTTCGACGCCTGCCCCTTCAGGTCCTCGTAGGACTTGATGCCCTTCACGTAGGACGGAACGGAGACCTCGAGGGAGGTCGGGCTGTACCAGCTGCCCAGGTCCTTGAGGTTCTTCTTGTTCTTGTCCCAGTAGTTGGACTGCGCGTGCGGGAGCCAGGCGTCGAAGTTGACGTCCAGGTCACCGCTGGCGAGGCCGGTGTAGACCGGGCCGACGTCCATCTGCTTCAGGTTGAGCTTGTAGCCCTTCTTCTCCAGAACGTGCTTCCAGAGGTGCGTGACCGCGATGTCCTCGTCCCAGGGGAACCAGGCCACGTTCACCGGGCGCTTGGCCTCGGCCGGAGTGCCCTGCTTGACCGGGGCGACCTTGTTGACGAAGCCGGGGTTCTTCTTCAGCCACGCCTTGACGGCCTCGGGCTGCTTGCCCTTGCCGACCTTGTTGATCTCG
Source organism: Streptomyces sp. UC4497 (assembly GCF_054871485.1). Classification (NCBI taxonomy): domain Bacteria; kingdom Bacillati; phylum Actinomycetota; class Actinomycetes; order Kitasatosporales; family Streptomycetaceae; genus Streptomyces; species Streptomyces sp. UC4497. Next base: position 265,232 of record NZ_JBTYHB010000002.1, read on the forward strand.
GCCTCAAGACTCGTGAGCTGCTTCTCGCTCATCTTGAAGTTCTTGACCCACTTGTTGACCTCGGGGAACTCCTTGCCGAAGCCCTTGCGGGCCAGCGAGTGCACCCCGTCGCCCTTGCCCCAGGCGCCCTTCGGGTCCTTGAGCTTGGTGAGCTTGTAGTCGTTGTACGCCCAGTGCGGCGACCACAGCGGCACGACGATCGGCTTCTTCGCCGCGTAGGCACGCTTCAGCTGCGCCAGCATCGCCGGCGTCGAGCTGTCGACGACCTTGTACTCCTTGTCGAGGCCGTACTCCTTGAGCACCTTGCTCTTGAGCAGCCCCATCTCACCGGCGCTGGCCTCGATGCCGGTGATCTTGCCACCGAACTTGTCCGCCTGGCCCTTCAAGTCCTCCATGGACTTGATGTCCTTCATGTAGGACGGCACGGCCAGTTCGAGCGAGGTGGGGCCGTACCAGGAGCCCAGGTCCTCGAGGTCCTTGCCGTACTTCTTCCAGTACTGGGCGTGCGTCGTCGGCAGCCACGAGTCGGTCTGGAAGTCGACGCTGCCGTCGGCGAGCGACGTGTAGAGGGGGCCGGCGTCGAACTGCTTGGTCTCGACGTCGAAGCCGCGCTGCTCGAGGATCTCCTTCCACAGGAACGTGGAGGCGACGCCCTCGTCCCACGGGATGTAGCCGATGGAGATCTTCTTGCCCTGGCCCACGTTCGTGGACGCGGCGGTCGGGGTGGCCCCACCGCTGTTCTGGCCGAACATGCCCATGCCGCCCGCGACGAGCGCGAGGACGACGACACCGACCACGGCGACGGCCGGACGGGGACGGTACGACCAGATCTTCAGGCCGTGCGCGGAGCGCAGCTTCGCCAGCGCGCGGCGGCCGAGCGGGGAGACCTGCTGGCCGAGCGAGCTGGTCATGCGGTCCAGGTAGACCGCGAGGATCACGATCGAGATACCGGCCTCGGCACCCAGGCCGACGTTCAGCTGGCCGATGGCCTCGTTGACCGCGCCACCGAGACCGCCGGTGCCGACCATGCCCGCGATCGCGGCCATCGACAGGCCCAGCATGATGACCTGGTTGACACCCGCCATGATCGTCGGCAGGGCCAGCGGGAGCTGGACGCGCCACAGCGTGTTGCTGGGCTTGGTGCCGAACGCGTCGGCGGCCTCGACCAGCTCCTTGTCGACCTGCCGGATGCCCAGCTCGGTCATGCGCACGCCCGGCGGCACCGCGAAGATCAGCGTCGCGACGATACCGGCCGGGGCACCCGAGCCGAAGAACAGGATGGCGGGGATCAGATAGACCATCGCCGGCAGCGTCTGCATCAGGTCGAGGACCGGACGGAACAGGTTGCTGACCCGGTTCGAACGCGCCGCCCAGATACCCAGCGGCACACCGATGATGAGCGCGATGATCGTCGACACGAGGACGAGCGACAGCGTGAGCATCGCGTCGTCCCACAGCTCCAGGTTCTGGATGAACCAGAACCCGATGAAGGTCAGTACACCGCCGAGCGTGCCGCGCAGCCAGAAGGCGATGACGGCGAAGATGCCCGCGAGCAGCAGCGGCTCGGGCGCCTGAAGAACCTCGCTCAGGCCGTTGTAGACACCGTTGAAGATGCTCTCGAAGAAGCCGAACAGCCAGTCGAGATGGGTCAGCATCCACTGAACGATGCTGTTGACCCAGTCACCAAAGGGGATCCTAGGCACCGGCATTCACCTTCTCCGCCGGCTCGTCGCCCTCGCCACGCGGCGACGGGACGGCGTCCTTCTTGTCCTTCGTGAGGCCGGTGGCCTCACCGTCCGTACCGTTCTCGACGGTCTTCATCGGCTCGCCGAGCACGGCCAGCAGCCGCTCGCGCGGGACCACGCCCTGGAGTTCGCCCTCGTCGTCGACGACGGCGACGGGTATCTCGCTCGTCGAGCACGGCGTGAACAGGTCGATGATCGGCGCGTCCTGGTGGATCTTCGCCGGGGCGTCGGCCATGTCGTAGCCGTCTTCCGCGTCGGCCATGATCGCCCGTGCGCTGAGCACTCGGGAGCGGTCGACGTCCTGCGTGAAGGAGGCCACGTAATCGTTGGCCGGCGTGACGAGAATGTCCTCGGCCGAACCGATCTGGACGATACGACCATCGCGCATGACCGCGATGTTGTCGCCCAGACGCATGGCCTCGTTGAGGTCGTGCGTGATGAAGACGATCGTCTTCTTCAGCGTCTTCTGCAGCTCAAGCAGCTGATCCTGCATGTCGCGCCGGATCAGCGGGTCGAGCGCACTGAACGACTCGTCCATCAGCAGCAGATCCGCGTCGGTCGCGAGCGCGCGGGCCAGGCCCACACGCTGCTGCATACCGCCGGACAGCTCGTCGGGGAAGGACTTCTCCCACCCCTCGAGCCCCGCCAGACGCAGCGCCTCGACCGCCCGCTCCTCACGCTCCGCACGCGGAACGCCCTGCACCTCCAGGCCGTAGCCCGCGTTCTCCATCACGGAGCGGTGCGGGAACAGCGCGAAGTGCTGGAACACCATGCTGATCTTGTGCGAGCGGACCTCGCGCAGCTCCTTGGGAGCCAGCGTCGTCAGGTCCTGCCCGTCGAAGCGCACGTGTCCCGCGGTGGGCTCCAGGAGTCCGTTCAGCATCCGCAGGAGCGTGGACTTACCGGATCCCGACAGACCCATGACGACGAAGATCTGGCCGGACTCCACCGTGAACGACGCGTCGATCACGGCGGCGGTGGTTCCTTCGGCGCGCAGCTCCTCGCGGTCTGCACCGCCGCGGAGCTTCTCCACCGCCTCATCGGGTCGTCTGCCGAACACCTTGTACAGGTCTTCGGCTTCAAGCCTGGACACATACACCTCTCGGGTCGAAACAACACGGCCCGCCTCCCCCGCCGGCGGGCCGTAGAGCGATACGGATCCGTCCGCTTGACCGGTCGACCCCATTAGTTGAAGTACGTACCGGCACCGCTCCGTGGCGGCGCCTGCCCCCGTTTATCTCAAACAAACGGGGGAGTTACCCAGTTCACAGTGAGTTCACTCATACTGATCGCGTACTTACGGTCGGTGACTGTCAGTGGGGTGCGGCATGATGCGAACGTGACCCAGACGACATCCACGACAGGATCGGCCGACCGGCGCCTGATGCTGCTCGACACCGCATCTCTGTACTTCCGGGCCTACTTCGGGGTGCCGGACTCAGTGAAGGCCCCGGACGGCACCCCGGTGAACGCGGTGCGCGGGCTCCTCGAATTCATCACCCGCCTCGTGCACGACCACCGACCCACCCACCTGGTGGCATGCATGGACGCGGACTGGCGCCCCCAGTGGCGCGTCGACCTCATCCCTTCGTACAAGGCGCATCGCGTCGCCGAGGAGACGGCGGCCGGCACGCCGGACGAGGAGGAGATCCCCGACACCCTCTCCCCGCAGGTCCCGATCATCGAGGCCGTGCTCGACGCGGTGGGCATCGCGCGCGTGGGCGTGGAGGGGTACGAGGCGGACGACGTCATCGGTACGTTCACGGGCCGGGCCGAGGGGCCTGTCGACATCGTCACCGGCGACCGCGACCTCTTCCAGTTGGTCGACGACAAGCTGGAGCGCCGCGTGCTGTACCCGCTGAAGGGCGTCGGCACGCTGCAGGTGACGGACGAGGACCTGCTCCGCGAGAAGTACGGGGTGGACGGCTCCGGCTATGCGGACATGGCGCTGATGCGGGGCGACCCGAGCGACGGGCTGCCGGGCGTGCCCGGCATCGGCGAGAAGACGGCGGCGAAGCTGCTCGCGCAGTACGGGGACCTGGCCGGGATCATGGCGGCCGTCGACGACCCGAAGTCGAAGCTGACGCCGACGCAGCGCAGGCGGCTCGACGAGGCGCGCCCGTATCTGGCGGTGGCGCCGACGGTGGTGCTGGTCGCCGGGGACGTACCGCTGCCGGAGGTGGACACGGCCCTGCCGCGCGAGCCGCACGACGCCGCGGCGCTCGACGAGTTGGCGGCCCGCTGGGGCTTGGGAGGTTCTTTGCAGCGCCTCCTCACCACCCTCTCAGAATGAGGTGTTAGCTTAGGTATACCTAACTAACTGTGAATCCAGGGAGACCGCCCATGGCCGAGCGCCCCGCACGCCCGCCCCGCAAGGCCCGCTCCGCGCAGGTCGTGCGCGCCGAGAGCATCACGCCCCACATGCGACGGGTGGTGCTCGGCGGTGAGGGGCTCGCGGACTTCCCGCAAGAGCTCGAACACACCGACCACTACGTGAAGTTGCTCTTCACCCCGGCCGGGGTGACCTACGAAGAGCCCTTCGACGTGGCCAGGATCCGCGAGGAGCTGCCCCGCGACCAGTGGCCCGTGACGCGTACGTACACGGTGCGCTATTGGGACCCGAAGACCCTCGAGCTGACGCTCGACTTCGTGGTGCACGGCGACCAGGGCCTGGCCGGGCCCTGGGCCGCGGGCGTCGAAGGGGGCGAGACCATCCACCTGATGGGCCCCGGCGGCGCCTACCACCCCGACACCACGGCGGACTGGCACCTCATCGCCGGTGACGAGAGCGCCCTGCCGGCGATCGCCGCCGCCCTCGAAGCGCTGCCCGAGGGCTCGCGGGCGCACGCCTTCATCGAGGTCGAGGGCCCCGAGGAGGAGCAGAAGATCGACTCCCCCGTCGAGGTCACCTGGCTGCACCGCGCGGGCCGCCCGGTCGGGCAGGCGCTCATCTCCGCGGTGACCGGGCTCGACTTCCCCGAGGGCCGCCCGCACGTGTTCGTGCACGGCGAGGCGGGCTTCGTGAAGGAGCTGCGCCGGCACCTGCGGATCGACCGCGCGATCCCGCGCGAGGACCTGTCGATCTCCGGCTACTGGCGCCTCGGGCACAACGAGGACGGCTGGCAGGCCTCGAAGCGCGACTGGAACGCGCAGGTGGAGGCCGAGCAGGAGGCCTGATCCGGCGTCCCTGCCGCCGTACCCTTTCCCTCTGTGAGAAGACGCAAGCGCCCCGCCCCGCCGCCCTCCCCGCTCCCGCAGCGCGAAGGCATCGACGCCGTCCGCGTACGGATGCCGGAAGGCGGCCCGGGGCGCACCGTCCGGGACCACCTCGTGCACCGGCTCCCTGCCGAGGACACGGTGATCGACCGGATGATCGCGCAGGGTGCGTTCGTGACCGCGGACGGGCGCCCGGTCTCCGCCGACAGCCCCTACGAGGCGGGCGGCACCGTGTGGTTCCACCGGGAGCTCGCGCCCGAGGTCCCCGTGCCGTTCCCCGTCGAGGTCGTGTACCGCGACGAGCACATCGTGGTCGCCGACAAGCCGCACTTCCTCGCCACGACGCCGCGCGGCAGCCATGTCACCGAGACCGCGCTCGCCCGGCTCCGCCGCGACCTCGGCATCGAGCGGCTGAGCCCGGCCCACCGCCTCGACCGGCTCACGGCCGGGCTCGTCCTGTTCGTGGTGCGGCCCGAGGAGCGCGGCCACTACCAGACCCTCTTCCGGGACCGCCGGGTCACCAAGGAGTACGAGGCCGTGGCCGCGTACGACCCGGGGGTTGAGCTCCCCGTGACCCTGCGCGGCCGGATCGAGAAGGTGCCAGGGCGGCTCGCCGCGTTCGAGGTGCCGGGCGGTGAGCCGAACGCCGAGAGCCGCATCGAACTCGCCGAGCGCAAGGGGGACTTGGCGCTTTACCGCCTCACCCCGCACACCGGCCGCACGCACCAGCTGCGCGTCCACATGAACCGCGTCGGCCTGCCGATCCTCGGCGACCCGCTCTTCCCGGAGGTCGCCGACCGGGCGGCGGACGACGACTTCCGGCGCCCCCTCCAACTCCTCTCCCGGACCCTGGAGTTCACGGACCCGGTGAGCGGCCGCGAGCACCGCTTCGTGAGCCGGAGGGAACTCACGGCCTGGACCTCGTACGAGGAGTGGGAGCAGGGTCCGGGTTAGGCAACCGCCTCACTCACCGCGCCACCAGCGCAGGAAGCGCTGCCAGGCGCCGAGCTTGGCCGACTCCTGCCGGTGCGCATGGGCGTGCGGGTGCGACGGCTGCGCGGCCGGGTCAGGAGCGGCCGACGCGGCGGGCACGGCCTCGGGCATCGCGGCCGACGGCGTCACGGGCGGCAGGTCCGAAGAGATCTTCCAGTCCGGCCGTTGCGAAGGCAGCCTGCCCGGCTGGGACTTCACGTCCTGCGGCGGCCGCGGCGTGAAGTCCACCGGCAGCTCCACCAGATGCCGCCCCATGATCGTCGAGACCCACCGCAAATCGCTCTCGGGAATCTCGAGTTCGGCATCGGGCAGGCGCATCAGGAACGCGTCGACCCCGATCTCCGCCAGGGCGCGCCCGATATCCTGCCCGGGGCACTCGTGCGGGCCGCCGCCGAACGCGAGGTGCGAGCGGTTGCCCTGCATGTGCGCGCCGGGTTCGGGGCGCACCCTCGGGTCCGCGTTGCCCGGCTGGATGCCGAAGATCAGGCCGTCTCCCGCGCGGATGCGCTGCCCGCCCAGCTCCGTGTCCGCCTTGGCGAAGTAGCCGACGTTGGCACTGAACGGCGGCTCGTCCCACAGTGACTGCTCGACCGCCTCCGGCACCGTCATCTGCCCGCCATTGAGCCGCGCGCGGAACCGGGGGTCGGTGAGCACCACGCGCAGCACGTTCACCATGAGGTTGGCCGAACCCTCGTACGTGGCGATGAGGATGAGCCGCAGAGTCTGCGCCACCTCGTCGTCGGAGAGCGCGGAGGAGGAGGTGATGAGGGTGCTGGTGAAGTCGTCCTCGAGCGGCTCGGCGCGGCGCCGCACGGCGAGGTCCATCAGGATCCCCATCAGGTACTCGTTGCACGCGATGGCCGTCTCGCCACCCTTGAGCAGATCGCGGGTCGCCTGCACGATGCGCTCGCTGTAGGCCTCGGGTGCGCCGAGCAGCTCCAGCATCACCATCATCGGGAGATGCTCGGCGAACTCGCTGACGACCTCGCAGCGGCCGCGCTCGGAGAACCGGTTGATGATCTCCTGCGTGGACCGGTTGATGGCGCGGCGCAGATCACGGTGCTCGACGGTCTCGACGGCTTCGTTGACCGCGCTGCGCAGCCGCAGATGCTCGGCGCCCTCCTCCATCGCGCACATGGGCTGCCAGGTGAAGACCGGGGCGAGCGGGTGCGTGGGCTTGACGGTGCCGTCCCTGACGGCGGTCCAGTTCCGGGAGTCCCGGTTGAACAGGGCCGTGGTGCTCACCATCTGGAGGTTCTCGCTGTGCCCGAGGACCGCCCACATGGGGACGTCCTCGTGGATGAGCGCCGGGGCGACCGGGCCGTACTCGGCGCGGAGCTTCTCGTAGACACCGGCGAGGTCGGCGTCGGCCTCGGGTCCGTAGAGCCGGCGAAGGCCGTCGGGGCCGAAGGCGTGTGCGGGGCAGCCGGGCGGCGGCGCGAGCGCGGAGTCTCCGGGGGCGTCGAATCCGGCTGGTGACTGCGGGGGTTGGGAGGGTGACGTCACGGGTTCGCTCCGGTCGGTGTGGTCAACGGGAATTCGGTCGAGCGGCACTCAGGCGTGGTGCAGCGCCATCTCGTGCAGGAATCGCATCAGCGTGAGCAGCACCTCGCGGCTCGACGCCCGGCGGCGCACGTCGCACTCGACGATGGGGACGTGGGGGTCCAGGTCGAGGGCCTTGCGCAGCTCCTCCGTGGGATAGCGCGGCCCGTCGGGGAAGGTGTTGTTGGCGATCACGAACGGCACCCCGCGCTCCTCGAGCCGCCCGATCACGTCGAAGCTGACTTCGAGGCGGCGGGTGTCGACGAGGACGACGGCGCCGAGCGCGCCCTCGAACAGGCCGTTCCACAGGAACCAGAACCGCTCCTGCCCCGGCGTGCCGAAGAGGTACAGGACGAGTTCCTCGGTGATGCCGATCCGGCCGAAGTCCATGGCCACGGTCGTGGCGGTCTTGGTCTCCGAACCGTAGTTGTCGTCGACGCCGATGCCCGCCTGCGTCATGGTCTCTTCGGTGGTGAGCGGCCGGATCTCGCTGACGGAGCCGACCATCGTGGTCTTGCCGACTCCGAAGCCGCCCACGATGACGATCTTGACGGCGGACGTGACGGTGTCGGGCAGTCGTTCCTCGGCCCGGGGCCCAGGAATGTGCACGCTCATCGCGGTGTCCCCGGCCGTGCTGTCAGAGCTTCTGTAGTCCATGCATCACCGCTTCGAGAAGGGAACGGTCCGCGACCGCGCCTCGGATCACGGGCGCGCGCGCCTGCACCAGCTCGGCCGCGAGGAGTTCGCCGAGCAGCACGGTGACCACGCTGAACGGCAGTTGGAGGTAGGCCGAGATCTCAGCCGTCGACAGGGGCGTCTTGCACAGGCGGATGACGGCGGCCTGCTCGGGCGGCGAGGACGGCGGCGGATCGCCGCGCGCCACGATCAGGGACACCAGGTCGAGCGGCGCGCGGTCGCTTCCGTCGGTGCCGCCCGTGATGACGTAGAGACGCTCCGGGTCGGGCTTTCCGTCGCTCTGCTGCGCCCGCCGCTCCCGTTTCGGCGGCGGTTCCCTGAACGGGGGTTCGGGAGGACGGTGCGTCATACGGTCTGGCCGTTGCGCCGTGGCGGGCTCGTCAGGTGCGCGCCGATCCGGATGACGAGATCGCGCATCTGGTGACTGACGAGGCCGGCGTCGACGAACTGGTCGGCGAGCACGGCGAGATACGCGCCCTTGCCCGCGGCCATCAGATAGAAGAAGCCGCCGTCGACCTCGATGATGACCATGTTCATCTTGCCGCTGCTCTCCGGGATCTCCGTGGCGACTGCGGAGGCCAGGGACTGAAGTCCCGCGCAGGCGGCGGCGATCCGGTCGGCGGCGTCGGGATCACCGCCGTAGCGGGCGATGCGCAGCCCGTCCGAGGAGAGCACGACCACCTGCTTCACATTGGGCACGCACTCGGCGAGCTCCTTGAGCATCCAGTCGAAATTGGCCCTTTGCTGGATCACTGGTGGTCTCCCTCGTCGACCTGCTGGTTGTACGCGTCGTCATGCGGCTTGGCCGAACCCTCCGGGTCCTGCGCGGTCTCCCCCACCGCGTCGGCCGCCTCGGCCTGGCCCCCCTCGGGCTTCAGTCCGTTCATGAACGCCTCGACCCACAGGCCGGGTTCGGGCTGTTCGGCCCCGCCGTGTCGGTCCGGCTGCCCGGGTGGGGCGGTGGCCGGTGCCGGATTCCCGTACGCCGCCGGGGCGGGCTCCGCCGCGGGTGGCGGCGTCGAGAGGTCCGGGTTGCGGGGGGTCACGATGATCTGGTCCTCGATGACCTTCGTGTCGTACTTCCTGCGCCGCTGCGGCAGGCCGTTGGGCCGCCATTCCGTGACCACGGGAACGTCGTCCTCCATCGCGGCGACGAGCGGGGCGGAAGGGCGCGGGCCGGTGACGGGACGCGGTCCCGTGGTGGGGCGGCGCGTCTTCTTCAGCCTCGGCTCCTCCTTGACCGGCAGGCCCTTGTGGTCGACGCGCGGCACGGCGGAGGCGCCGATGCCGTGGGCGAGGCCCGGGGCGTGCTGGGTGCTCATCATGGCGCGCGGCACGACGAGCACCGCGCGCACGCCGCCGTACGCGGACTGGCGCAGCGAGATCTGCATGTCGTACATCGCGCAGAGCCGGCCCACGATCGCGAGACCGAGCCGCGGGTTCTCGCCGAGGTCGTTGAGGTCGTAGCCGGCCTTGGCCTTGTCCAGCATCGCCTCGGTCTTGCGGCGCTGGTCCTCGCTGAGGCTGACGCCGCCGTCCTCGATCTCGATGGCGACGCCGGTCTGCACCTCGACCGCGGTGACGTGCACGCGGGTCGTCGGCGGCGAGTAGCGGGTCGCGTTGTCGAGGAGTTCGGCGCAGGCGTGGATGACGGGCTCGACCGAGACGCCCCTGATGGCCACGTCGCAGATGGCGTGCAGGTCGATGCGCGGGTACTCGAGGATGCGCGACATGGCGCCGCGCAGCACGCTGTAGAGCTTGACGGGCTTGGGCCACTGCCGCCCGGGGCGGGCGCCGCCGAGGACGGTGACGGAGTCGGCGAGGCGGCCGATCAGGGCCGTGCCGTGGTCGACGCGCAGCAGGTCGTCGAAGACCTCGGGGTTGCGGCCGTGGTCCTCCTCCATCTCGCGGAGTTCCTCGGCCTGCTTGTGCACGATGGCCTGGACGCGACGGGCGACGGAGACGAAGGCGCGCTGCGCGGCGTCCCGCATCGTGATCTCTCGGTCGATCTCCTTGAGGGCCACGCTCATCAAGTCCCGCTCGCCGGGCGTGACATCACGGAAGGCGGGCTCGGCGTCGCAGGTGTTGCGGACGGCGTCGTGCGGCCTGTCACCGGCGTGCATCCGGTACAGCGCGTGCGGGAAGACCTCCTTGGCCACCCGCATCGTGCGGTGTTCCTGAGCGGCTATATGGGCTTCCAACTCGGCTACGTGCCGGGTGTATTGGGCGCGCTGCGCCCGGTTCACGCGGCCGCGGCGGACGGCCTCGGCGGAGACGGCGAGCACGAGGAGCATGCCGAGCACGCCGCACAGGGCGACGGCCGGCCGAGCGGGCTCCGCGACCAGGGCGGCGGCTGCTCCGGTGGCGGCCGCCATGACCATGGCGGGCAGCAACAGCACGCGCAGATAGGGAACTTCTCGGCCACCGGGAGGCGATTGAACACTCACCATGTATGCCCTCTGAACGGTCGGGTCTGGGAACGTCGGAGATTCGGGATGGTTCGTCACGCTTCAATTGCGCCGCATCTGGGAGCTTCAGCGCAGAAGGGAACAAGCGGCCGAATCCATCTCAACTCGGTGCGCTGTGAGCGAGCTTAGTCCGACCGGATCATCGCCGGGTCATATTCAGCAAGGCCCTGAAATCGGCCCCGCGACAGGAATACACTCGCTCCATTTACACGCTCGGTCGCGATTCGCACACGTGGAGCAATGACGTCCGCGCACGCGAACGCACAGTTCCCCGCGTCCCTCGAAGGGGCGCGGGGAACTGTGTGAGACCCCGTCAGGTCTTGACCGTCGCGCTATCCGACGGACGAGTAGGCCACGACTCCCCTGCGCACGGCGTCCACGGCCTTTCGCGCGTTGCGCCCGACCGTGGAGCCCTCCGTCGGCGCGGCCGCCGCGATCTGCCCCAGCACGTCGATGACCTGCTTGCACCAGCGCACGAAGTCACCGGCCGGCATCTCGGCCTCCCGCAGCACCTCGTCGAGGCCCTTGCCGGACGCCCACTGGTACGCGATCCAGGCGAAGCCGAGGTCCGGCTCGCGCTGGCCGACGCCCTCCGCCTGGTTGATCCGGAACTCCTCCTCCAGGGCGTCGAGCCGGCCCCAGATCCGCACCATCTCGCCGAGCGCCGCCTTGGCCCTGCCCGCGGGCAGCTTGGGCGCGAGCGCGTCGTCCGCGACCCGAGCCTCGAACACCAACGCCGAGACACACGCCGCGAGTTCGGCCGGGCTCAGGTCCTCCCAGACGCCGTCCCGCAGGCACTCGCTGGCCAGCAGGTCCAGCTCGCCGTAGAGGCGGGCGAGCCGCTTGCCGTGCTCGGTCACCTCGTCGCCGCGCAGATAGTCCATTTCGGTGAGCAGCTTGACGATGCGGTCGAAGGTGCGCGCGATCGTGTTCGTGCGCCCCTCGATCCGCCGCTCCAGCTGCCCGGTGTCCCGCTTGAGGCGGTAGTAGCGCTCGGCCCACCGCGCGTGGTCCTCGCGGTCGGAGCAGCCGTGGCACGGATGTGCCCGCAGCTCGGTCCGCAGGCGCGAGATCTCCCGGTCGTCCGCGGCCTGCGCGCGGCCCTTCTTCTTGTGCCGGTCCGGCACGATGTGGCCGGCCTTGGTGCGCAGCGCGGAGGCGAGGTCGCGCCGGGACTGCGGCGAGCGCGGGTTGAACGACTTCGGGATGCGCATCCGCTCCAGCGCCTCCACGGGCACCGGGAAGTCGATCGAGGCGAGCCGCTTGACCTGGCGCTCGGCGGTCAGCACGAGCGGTCTCGGCCCGTCGTGGTGCTCGAAACCGCGATGCCCGTTGGACCGGCCGGCCGGGATGCCCGGGTCGAGCACGAGCGCGAGGCCCGCGAACTTCCCCGTCGGCACGTGGATGACGTCACCGGGCTTCAGCTTCTCGAGGGCGGCCGCCGCCTGCGCGCGCCGCTGCGCGGCGCCCTGCTTGGCCAACTCGGTCTCACGGTCCTTGAGTTCGCGCCGCAGCCGGGCGTACTCCTCGAAGTCCCCGAGGTGGCAGGTCATGGACTCCTTGTAGCCCTCGAGCCCCTCCTCGTTCTTCTGCACCTGACGCGAGATGCCCACGACCGAGCGGTCCGCCTGGAACTGGGCGAAGGACGTCTCGAGCAGTTCCCTCGACCGGTGCCGGCCGAACTGCTCCACCAGGTTGACCGCCATGTTGTACGACGGCCGGAAGCTGGACTTGAGCGGGTACGTGCGCGTGCCCGCGAGCCCCGCCAGGTACTCGGGGCTGAAGCCGCGCTGCCACAGCACCACGGCGTGGCCCTCGACATCGATGCCGCGCCGGCCGGCGCGGCCTGTGAGCTGTGTGTACTCGCCGGGCGTGATGTCCGCGTGCTGCTCGCCGTTCCACTTGACGAGCTTCTCCAACACCACCGACCTGGCAGGCATGTTGATGCCGAGCGCGAGCGTCTCCGTCGCGAACACGGCCTTCACCAGGCCGCGCACGAACAGCTCCTCGACGACCTCCTTGAAGGTCGGCAGCATGCCCGCGTGGTGCGCGGCGATGCCGCGCTCGAGGCCTTCGAGCCATTCGAAGTAGCCGAGGACGTGCAGATCCTCGTCGGGAATGGCCGCCGTGCGCTCCTCGACTATCGAACGGACCTCGGCCCGCGCGTCCTCGTCGTTGAGCCTGAGGCCCGCGTACAGGCACTGCTGGACGGCGGCCTCGCAGGCGGCCCGGCTGAAGATGAACGTGATGGCGGGCAGCAGCCCCTCGTTGTCGAGGCGCTCGATGACCTCGGGGCGGCCCGGCGTCCAGATCCGGGAGCGCTGCCTGCGCTCCCGCTCCCTGTCGGCCTCGCGCATGTGCCGGCCGCGTCTGCGGTCCTGGTACGAGGGGCGGCTGGCCTCCATGCGCGCCATCCGCGTCAGGTCGGGGTTGACGGCCTTCTTGCTGCCCTCGCCCTCCTCGAAGAGGTCGTACATCCGGCGCCCGGCGAGCACGTGCTGGAACAGCGGTACGGGCCGGTGCTCGGAGACGATCACCTCGGTGTCGCCTCGCACGGTGTCGAGCCAGTCGCCGAACTCCTCCGCGTTCGACACCGTCGCCGAAAGGGAGACGAGTGTCACGGACTCCTGGAGGTGAATGATCACCTCTTCCCAGACGGCGCCACGGAAGCGGTCGGAGAGGTAGTGCACCTCGTCCATGACCACGTAGCCGAGACCGAGGAGGGACTGCGAGCCCGCGTACAGCATGTTGCGCAGCACTTCGGTGGTCATCACGACCACCGGCGCGTCACTGTTCACACTGTTGTCGCCCGTGAGCAGGCCGACCTTGTCCGCGCCGTAGCGCTTCGAGAGGTCCTGGTACTTCTGGTTCGACAGCGCCTTGATGGGGGTCGTGTAGAAACACTTCTTGCCCTGCTGGAGGGCGAGGTGGACGGCGAACTCGCCGACGATCGTCTTGCCGGAGCCGGTGGGCGCCGCGACCAGGACGCCCTTGCCCGCCTCCAGCGCCTGGCACGCCTCGATCTGGAAGGGGTCGAGGCCGAAGTCGTACATCTCGCGGAAGTCCGCGAGCGCGGTGGCCTGCTCGGCGGCCCGCTGACGGGCTGCCGCATACCGCTCGGCCGGGGAGAGGTCCTCTGTCATCGTGCTTTCCAGCCTACCGACGACCACTGACATCGGACGATCATTATCCGGTAAGGCCTCAGGTAGGGCCTCAGGCGAGGATCCGCACCGCTCCCGGCACGCACTGCGCGACCAGCGGCAACGCGCCGACCGGCTCCCCGTCCGCGTAGCCCGTGGTGGCCTCGGCGGCCAGCTCGACACGCGCGGCCCGGTACACGGTGACCGCCGGGTGGTCGAGGTGGGTCCCCTTGTAGACCCGCGGGAACACCTTCAGCAGGGTCGTACGGGAGCAGTCCCCGACCACGGTCACGTCGAACAGCCCGTCGCTCATGTCGGCCTCCGCGCAGATCCGCATGCCGCCCCCGTACGAGGTCCCGTTGCCGACGGCGATCAGGGTCGCCGCGACCTCGCGCACGGAGCCGTCGTCGAGGGTCAGCTTGAACGGCACGGCCTTGAAGGTGGCCAGTTCCAGCGCGATCGCCAGGTCGTACTTGAAGCGGCCGAGCGGAAGCCGCATCCGGTTGCCGCGGTCGTTGACGCGGGAGTCGAAGCCGGAGGCGAGCACGGTGCCGAACCAGTGGTCGCCGATCCTGCCGAGGTCGATCTCGCGGGTCCCCGAGCCCTTCAGCGCATCGGCGACGAGTCTCCCGGCCGTGGCCGGGTCCCGTATCGGAAGTCCGAGGGCGCGGGCGAAGTCGTTGCCGGTACCGACGGCGACGATCCCGAGCGGTGTCTCGGTCCCCGCGACGGCCTGCAGCGCGAGGTTCACGAGGCCGTCCCCGCCGACGGCCACCAGCGCCCCGGTCCCCTCCGCCACCGCTTCACGCGCGCGTGCGAGGGCGTCGTCGGCGTCCTCGCCGACGACGGTGCGCACCTGGAAACCGGCTGCCCGCAAAGCGGAAGCGGCCGGCTGCGCAGCATGTGCGCCCCGGCCGCGTCCCGCGGTGGGATTGACGAAGAGGGTGATCTCACGGCTCACGGGCGGACACTAACAAGTGCCCCGCCCCGAACTGGAGTTACCTCAGGTCACATCGTCGTAACCGTTGACCCGCTCCGGTCGCGCCGCCCCGTCGGATGTCGCCTGCTCAGGGAGCGCCCGGCTCGCCGGGACGGACTCGATCTCGCCGATGTCCTCGGGCGTCAGGTCGAGCTCGGAGGCCTCGTCGTCATCGGGCCCCGCGGCCTCGCTGAGCCGCCTGCGCCGGTCGTTGAGGAGCGAGAAG
Organism: Streptomyces sp. UC4497; assembly: GCF_054871485.1. NCBI lineage: Bacteria > Bacillati > Actinomycetota > Actinomycetes > Kitasatosporales > Streptomycetaceae > Streptomyces > Streptomyces sp. UC4497. The sequence goes on from NZ_JBTYHB010000002.1 coordinate 280,237, forward strand.
CACACCGCTGCGAAGTAGAGGACCCAGATGGGGCCGGCGAGCGCCAGCATCGTCAGCGGGTCCGTGCTCGGCGTCGCGACGGCGGCGAACACGGTGATGCCCATGATCATCGCGCGCCACCAGCCGAGCATCCGCCTGCCGGTGATCGCCCCGATGAGGTTGAGGAAGATGAGCAGCAGCGGCAGCTCGAAGGCGAGGCCGAAGACGAGCACCATGCGCAGCACGAGGTCGAGCAGGTCGTCGAGCGGCAGCAGGTTCTGGGCGTTGCCCGGAGTGAACTCGATGAGGACCTTCGCCGTCGTCGGCAGCACCGAGTAGGCGAAGTAGGCGCCGGCCACGAAGAGCGGGGCACCCGTGCCCACGAACGCGTACGCGTACTTCTTCTCGTGCCGGTGCAGTCCGGGCGCCACGAAGCCCCAGAGCTGGAACAGCCAGACCGGGGAGGCGGCCACGACACCGGCCATCAGCGACACCTTCAGCGCCAGCGTGAAGGGGGTGAGCAGACCGTTGAGGGTGATCTGGGCGCAGGGCTTGTCCGACGTGGACCTGGCCAGCTCGGAGAACGACTGCTCACAGCCGACCGAGTCGAGGATCGGCCGGGTGATCAGGTTGATGATGTCGTTGTAGAAGAACGCGGCGACGACGGTGATCGCGACGATGGCAAGGAGCGCCTTCGCGAGCCGGTTGCGGAGCTCGCGCAGGTGCTCCGCGAGCGGCATCCGCCCCTCGGGATCCTTCTCCTCTTTGCGGGCAGACTTGAGCAACCCACGTCCTCATCTCGTGCGGCAGGCCGCCATGGCAGGGGCGGCCTTCGATCAGCTCTTGGTCGTCTGGTTCGTCTGCTCGTTCACGGGACGCGAGCTGTCCACGTCACCGGGGGCCGCCTTGATGGTGCGCTGCGCCGGAGGCGTCGTGGCGTCCTGCGGCGGGTCCGAGGGAGCGGCCGACTTGTCGCCGCCCTCGCTCTTCATGGCCTTGGCCTCGCTCTTGAGGATGCGGGCCGACTTGCCCAGCGAACGCGCCATGTCGGGAAGCTTCTTCGCGCCGAACAGCAGAATGACCACTACGAGGATCAGGATGATCTCGGGTGCACCGAGCCTTCCGAACATATCCGTTTACCTTCTCACTGAGGCGGCAGGGGCGGGGCTGCCGGTACCGATCGGACCTCGGACTGTTGTCCGACCACCGTGCTGGCAGCGATCGTATCCCGTGGGGGTAAACACGAGGCAATGCCCGTGCGTCCTCCCAATTGCGGACCGCGCCTCACTACCGGGCCGCCAAAGGGAGCGTACCCGCCGACCCCGACAACGGGACAGGCCGCGGCGGTAAAGCGCTTTCCACACTCCCGCCACGTGCGCCGACGGAGCGTCAGACCACGTCGCCGCCGGCCTTCGCGACCCCCACGGCGGCCCGCTCGAGATCCTCCGCCGCACTGTTGATCCGCTGTGTGGTGTCGGCCACTTGACGGCCGAGGCGCTGCGCCTCGACGAAGACCTTCACCGCGAGGACCGCCAGCACGGCGAGCCCCACGAACCCCACAGCAACCGCCAGCATCGCCCAGAACATGCGCCGAGCCTAGACGGTCTGGTGGAGGCGCAGCGTGCGCACCCCGCCACCGGTGAGGAGTTCGATGATGCGCTCACCGGCGGGCTTGCGGACCGAGGTCTCGCACTCGGGGCAGGTGAACGAGTAGAACGTGGTGCGGCTGCTGGCCCCGATCGCCAACCGGATCGCCGAGGCGGCCAGTTCGAAGCGGGCGCGACAGTCGGGGCAGCCGGCCCGGAAGACGATGGGCGCCACGGTGGTCGCCGTGGCGGGCATTTCGGCAATGTCAGTGAAACCGGCCACACCAGTCATGTCACACACCTCACACCATTTGTCCGTTGTGCACCGTACGTCGTGATACGTCGCCGGGGATCCGGGGGCGCGTCCAACTCCCTCACGCCGCCCCGTCGTACGCCAAAAGCGCCTCGCGCGCCGCGGCCCGCGCACTGGTCGCCAGCTCGGCGGGCGACACGATGTGCCCGTCCCGGCCGAGCCGCAGCGCGAGCCTGCGCAGCGAGGACGGGTCCGGCGTGCGCAGCGTGATCCGCAGCCCGCCGTCCGGCAACTCCTCGGCGCTGTCGTGCGGGTAGTACTCGGCGACCCAGCGCCCACCGGGCCCGACCTCGACGACCACCTCGGGGTCCTCGGCCGCGGGCTGCACGAGCCCCTCGGACAGGTCCCGCAGTTCGACCTGCGGCGGCGCCGACGGCTCGTCCAGGACCTTGATCTCGGCGACCCGGTCGAGCCGGAACGTCCGCCGCGCCTCGGACCGACGACACCACGCCTCTACGTAGGTGTGGCCCACGCTCACGAGCCGGATCGGGTCGATCTCCCGCTCGGTGACCTCGTCACGCGCGGGCGAGTAGTAGCGGATCCACAGCCGGCGCCGCTCCGAGATCGCCCGGTCGACGTCCGCGAAGACGCCGCCCTCCGACTCGAAGGTCACGCTCAGGCGCGCGCTGGCACCGGCCACCTCACCGGCCGCGGTCTCCAGCTTCGCGGTCGCCCGCAGCAGCGCAAGACGGTCGCTCTCGCGCAGTCCGGGCAGCGTCGCCACCGCGCGGGCGGCCACCAGAAGCGCGGTCGCCTCGTCCGCGGCGATCCGCAGCGGCTCCGCGACATCGTCCGGGTTGTGCCACCAGATGCGGTCGCCGTCGGTGTCGATGTCGAGCAGATCGCCGCCGCGGAAGCTCGTCCCGCACAGCGGCAGCACGTCCAGGTCGGAGATCAGCTCGTCCTCGGTGATGCCGAAGGCCCGCGCGACATCCTCCACGCGCGCGCCGGGGCGCTCACGCAGATACGTCACCAGGGACAACATCCGCCGGGTCTGGTCAATGGCGTTGGAAGCCATGCTTGTACGTACTCCCCCTCAGCCCTTGGCCACGGCGCGCAGCCGGTCCACGACATCGGCCCGCAGCTCGGCGGGCTCCAGCACCACCACGTCCGGGCCGAACTCCACCAGCCAGGCGTCGAGCCCGTGCCCGTACGGGATCTCCACCTCGTCCCAGCCGTCGCCGAGCTCGCGCACGGAGGCGGCCTTGGAGCGCAGCGGGAAACCGGCACCCGCCCGGAGCTTGATCAGCGCGGAGCGGTCGGCGGTCTCCCCCGCCCAGCTCGCGACGGTCTCCCGCACGGTCACCACATCCGGCACCGGCACCTTGAACTGACCCGCCCGCGAGCGCACCTTGCCGGTGATCCGGGACAGCCGGAAGACACGCTCGGCCTGCCGGTCGCGGTCCCAGCCCGCGAGGTACCAGTGGCCGCGCCAGCACTCCAGGGCCCACGGCTCCACGTGCCGCTGCCCGGGCCGCGCGGCCGTGGCCTTGCGGTAGTCGAAGACGACGGGGCGCCGGTCGCGGCAGGCCAGCATCAGCGGCTCGAAGGACGCCTCGTGCGCCGGGATCCTCGGTTCGAGCGCGCCATGGCTCTCGTACGGGTCCACGTCCTCGGGCATCCCGGCCGCGCGCAGCTTCTGCAGGGCGCCGCTCGCGGCACCGGCGAGGCGGGCCTGCTGCCAGACCTTCGCGGCGAGACCGAGGGCGGCGGCCTCCTCGGCGTCGAGCGTGACGGGCGGCAGGCGGTTGCTGTCGCGTCCTGCCAGATAGCCGACCTCGCCGTCCAGGTTCTCCACGGTCTCGATGACCAGGCCGAGTTCGCGCAGATCGTCCTTGTCGCGCTCGAACATCCGGTTGAAGGAATCGTCGCTGCCCGCTTCGAGGTAGGCCTCGATCGAGCCGCGCAGCTCACGCTTGCTGAGCGGACGCCGCGTCCCGAGCAGACACAGCGCCAGATTCATCAGCCGCTCGGCCTTGGCAATCGCCATCGACGCCCTTTCCTGAAGGTGACTCCCGACGGACGACCGTACCGCTCGGGCGTGTCCTGGCAAAAGCCGAAGGCCCATGCCAGACGGCATGGGCCTTCGGTTGACCGCTTGCGGTCGGAGTGTGACTGGCTCAGACGCCCATCAGGTCACACACGAAGATCAGCGTCTCGCCGGGGGCGATGCGGCCGCCACCGGCGCCGCTGTCGCCGTACGCGAGGTGCGCCGGGATGGTCAGCTCACGACGGCCACCGACCTTCATGCCCTGCACGCCCTTGTCCCAGCCCGCGATGACCTGACCGGCGCCGAGCTGGAACTCCAGCGGCTTGCCCCGGTTCCAGGAGGCGTCGAACTCCTCGCCGGTGGAGAAGGACACGCCCACGTAGTGGACCTTCACGAAGTCGCCGGCCTTGGCCACGGCGCCGTCGCCCTCCCAGAGGTCCTTGATCTGAAGGTCCGCCGGCGGGTCGCCGATCGGGAAGTCGACCTCGGGCTTGTCGATGTTCACGTGAAGTGCTCCTGCTTGTTGACTGCTCTGCAACCGGGACAGTCTGCCATCTTCACCGGCGCGCTGCGCGACGGCTCAGTGCGCGGCGAGGATGTCGACCGTGAAGACCAGCGTCGAGTTGGCCGGCAGCGTCTTGCCCTGCGCCTTCTTGCCGTACGCCTGCTCCGGCGGGATCACCAGGAGCACCCGGTCACCGACGTGCTTGCCGACGAGCCCGTTGTCCCAGCCCTTGATGACCTGACCGGCGCCGATCGGCGTCGTGAACGGCTGGCCGCTCTTCCAGGACGAGTCGAACAGCTCGGCCTTCTTCTTGCCCTCGTTGACCTTCCAGGCGGCACCGCTGTACTGCATGGTGACCGTCTGGCCCTTCTTGACCTCGGCACCCTTGCCCTGGATGAGGACCTTGTCGACCAGGTCCTTCGGCGGGTCGCCCTTCGGGATCGAGATCGTCGCCGGCTCTTCCTTGTCGGCCTGGATCTGCGGCAGGTTCGACGGGATCGAGGCCTGCTTGCCCTCGGCCTTCTTCGGGATGACCTTGCCGACGTCCAGGGCGAAGACGAGCGTGTCCGAGCCCTTGATGCCCACCTGCTGGTTGCCCTGGCTGCCGAAGCCCGCGGCCGGCGGCGCCACGACGAGGACCCGGCTGCCCTCCTTCTGCCCGAGCACGGCCTGCGAGAACGCCGGAAGCTGACCCTCCGCGCCCGCGGTCACCATCTGGTCGCCACCGCCCTGCGAGCCGTACGTGGAACCGAGGTCCTTGCCGCCCTTCCAGACCTTGCCGGTGAAGTTCATCGACACCAGGTCGTTCTTCTTCACCGCCGGACCATCGCCCTGGGACAGCGTGTGCACGACGAACTTGTCGCTCGGGTCGCCCTTCGGCAGCGAGATCTTCGCCTGCTTGCCGTACGCGCCCGAGACCTTCGGCATCGGGTCGGCCTTGTCGACCGCCTTCGGTACCGCGGCCGCCTTCGGCGAGGAGGACGACGAGTCGGCCTTGTCCGCCGAATCCTTGCTGTCGTCGCTGCCGCAGGCCGTCGCGGTCAGCGCCAGTGCCGGCACGATCAGTAGAGCTGCAAGTCGGCGTCGCACAGTGGTCCTCAAGTCGCTCGAATATGGTCCGGCCACTCTAGGCCTTCGCCCCGACATTCCAAGGGACGGCCAGGGGCCTCGTACGAATGATTCGTACGAGGCCCCTGGCCGGATTGCTCAGCGTGTGCGCATACCTACCGGCGATCACATACCGGCGATCAACTTCTCCACCCGGTCGTCCACACTGCGGAACGGGTCCTTGCACAGCACCGTGCGCTGCGCCTGATCGTTCAACTTCAGATGCACCCAGTCGACCGTGAAGTCACGGCGCTGCTCCTGGGCACGGCGAATGAAGTCACCGCGCAACCTCGCGCGCGTGGTCTGCGGCGGCACCGACTTGCCCTCGAAGATCTTCAGATCGTTGCAGATCCGCTTGGCCTGGCCCTTCTTCTCCAGGAGGTAGTAGAGACCGCGCTGCCGGTGGATGTCGTGATACGCGAGGTCTATCTGCGCGACCCTCGGGTGCGACATCGTCATGTTGTGCTTCGCGCGATAACGCTCGATGAGCTTGTACTTCATGACCCAGTCGATCTCGGTGCCCACCCGGTCCAGATCCTCGGACTCGATGGCGTCGAGCGTGCGACCCCACAGCTCCAGAACCTGCTCCACGGTGCCGCTGCGGATGCCCCTGCGCTCGCAGAAGTCCACGGCCTTCTCGTAGTACTCGCGCTGCACCTCGAGGGCCGAGGCCTCACGGCCACTGGCGAGCCGCACCTTGCGGCGGCCCGTGATGTCGTGACTCACCTCGCGGATCGCCCGGATCGGGTTCTCCAGGGTGAGGTCGCGCATCACCGTGCCCGCCTCGATCATGCGCAGCACGAGGTCGGTGGCGCCGACCTTCAACAGCATCGTCGTCTCCGACATGTTGGAGTCGCCGACGATGACGTGCAGACGGCGATAGCGCTCGGCGTCCGCGTGCGGTTCGTCCCTGGTGTTGATGATCGGCCGGGAACGCGTCGTCGCGGAGCTGACGCCCTCCCAGATGTGCTCGGCACGCTGGCTCACGCAGTACACCGCACCGCGCGGCGTCTGCAGCACCTTGCCCGCGCCGCACAGCAACTGACGCGTGACCAGGAAGGGGATGAGAATGTCCGCGAGCCGCGAGAACTCCCCGTGCCGCGCCACCAAGTAGTTCTCATGGCAGCCGTAGGAGTTACCCGCCGAGTCGGTGTTGTTCTTGAACAGGTATACGTCGCCTGCGATTCCCTCCTCGTGCAGGCGGCGTTCGGCGTCGACGAGCAGGCCTTCCAGAATGCGCTCGCCCGCCTTGTCGTGCGTGACCAACTCGGTCACGTTGTCGCATTCGGGAGTTGCGTATTCCGGATGCGACCCGACATCGAGGTAAAGGCGGGCGCCGTTCCGCAGAAAGACATTGCTGCTGCGGCCCCATGACACGACACGGCGGAAGAGGTACCGCGCCACCTCGTCAGGAGACAGGCGGCGCTGTCCCCTGAACGTACACGTGACGCCGTACTCGTTCTCCAGCCCGAAAATGCGGCGGTCCATGACTGAACATTACGCCCGATCCCCCGAGCTGAAACGGGGTTCGACGGCACGGTTTGGATCATTTTCCGACGAGCGCGCGACACGCCCGGACGTGCGCGGCTCCGCCAGGACCCGAGCCGTTGAAAGCAGGACGACCAGTGCGAGCGTGCCGGCGACGGCCGGAACGGCGAACCCCCAGCGCGTGCCGGCCCCCTCGACGACCGGGCCCGCCACGGCCGTTCCCAGGCTGGAGCCGACCATGAACGTCGTCACGAGCCACGAGAACGCCTCCGTCACCGTGCCGGTCGGCGCATGCCGGTCCACGACGATGAACGCGCACGCGATGCACGGCGCCAGGAACACCCCGGCCACCAGCGTCAGGGCCACCATCGCGACCGGCCCCGGCATCAGGACCAACGGCACGTAGAACAAGGCCAGCAGCGCCACCAGCCACCGAAGTCGCCGCTCCGGAGCGCCACTCCACTGACGCGCCCCGTAGACACTGCCGCCCACCAGCGCGCCCATCCCGATCGCCGCCATCAACCAGCCGTACACCGCGTCGCCGCCCCGCCCCTCCGCGTACGACATCGCCGCCACGGTGATCGAACCGAGCGCGGTCCCGATGAACAGGAAGGCGACGAGCAGCACCAGCAGCCCCGACGAACGCAACGCGCCCAGCCAGTGCGCCTCGCGCGGAGCCGACCGCCACGCGCGCGAAGGCTTCGACAGCACCACGGAGAGCGCGCCGAGCACACCGATCACGTTGAGCACCACGAGCGCGGCCTGCGCCGACCACAGCGACACGCACAACGTCACCAGCAACGGCCCGACGGTGAACATGACTTCCTGCGCGATCGCGTCCATCGCGTACGCCGTGTGCACCTGCTCCTCGCGCGCCAACACGCTGGGCCACAGTGCGCGCAGGCCGCCCTCCAGCGGCGGCGTGAACAGTCCGGCCAGGGCCATCGCCGCGTACGCCAACGGCAGCGAGTCCATCCCGACGAACGCGAAGACCGTCATGGCGAGTCCCGACAGGACAGCCGCCGGCAGCTGCACCTTCGGCTGGCCCCGCAGATCGACGAGGCGCCCGAGGAGCGGCTGCCCGATCGCGTTCGCCACCCCGTACACCGCCGCGAGCGCGCCCGCCAGGCTGTACGTGCCGCCCTCGGCCCGAATGAACAGCACGACGGCGATCGGGGCCGTCGCGTTCGGCAGCCTGCCCACCAGCGTCCCCGTGAGCAGCCGCATCGCATGCCGCGCCCTGAGGATCTCCGCATACCTCGCGGCCATCGCCCGCCCCCGCCCTGAAGTTTTACGTATAACGTCCCGGCGTTATACGTACCACGTGCCCGGCGGACAGAGCCACCCGCTAACGTCGGGAACCCTGGACGACACCTACGGAGGCACCAGTGACCAGCGGCCAGGACGGCACCACGACCGCCCGCCCCACCAGCAGGGACGTCGCCCGCGCGGCCGGCGTCTCCCAGGCCGCCGTCTCGCTCGTCATGGGCGACAAATGGCGCGGCCGAGTCTCCGAGACCACCGCGGAACGCGTACGCACCGCCGCGGAGCGACTCGGCTACCGACCCAACCTCGCGGCCCGCAACCTCCGCACCGGCCGCACCCGCACCGCCCTCCTCGTCGTCCCCGCACTCACCAACGAGTTCTTCGCCGGGGTCTACACCGGAGCCGCCCGCGTCGCCGTACAACACGACTTCGGCGTCGTCCTCTACCCCTCACCCGACGGCATCGGCCCGTCCCACCCGTCTCCCACCACCACCCTCAAAGGAAGGCCCATGCGGGCCCCTTGGATTCCCAACCCCTTCCCCTCCGCCCGCGCCGCCCTCGACGGCATCCTCGCCTCCTCCATGGCCGCCGACGCCCTCACCGCCCTGCGCGGCGACGACACCCCGCCCATCCCCCTCGTCATGCTCGACAGCGACCCCACGGGCAGCCCCGGCGCCACCACCGTCAACCTCGACCTCGCCGACGGCATCCGGCAGATCACCGACCACCTCATCGGCCACGGCCACCGCAACTTCCTGCACCTGGCCTCCGCCGTCCAGTCCTGGACCTTCGACGTGCGCGCCCGCGAACTCGCCGCCCGCACCGCACAGTTGCCGGGCACCACCGTGCGCACCGTCCGCTCCGCCCTCACCGTCGAGGACGCCGTCACCGCCACCGAAACGGCGCTGCGCACCTCCGGCCTCGTCGAACCCACCGCCATCGTCTGCGACGACGACAAGCTGGCCGCCGGCGCCTACAAGGCCGCACGCCGCCTGGGCCTGCGCGTCCCCGACGACCTCTCCATCACCGGCTTCGACGACCTCACCCTCGCCACCGCCATCGAACCCGAACTCACCACCGTACGGCTGCCCGCCGAGGAGGTCGGCGCACACGGCATGCGCGCACTCCTCGCCGTCCTCGACCACCGGGAAGCCGACACCACCCCCCTCCCCGTCGAACTGATCGTGCGCGGCTCCACAGGACCGGCCGCACCCCGCCCCTGACACACGTGTGCCCCGACCGGTTCGCCAACCGGCCGGGGCACACGACGCGCTACGCGCTCCTACTTGTCCTCTGAAGGACCGTCGCCGTCGGACACCGCGTCCGACTCGGCCTCCGTCGTCGCGGCAGCCCCCTCGGCCGTGAGCAGCCGCTCCAACTGCCGCCCCACGATCCGCTTGAACTTCCGCTGCTGCGGCCGCGTACGGTCCAGGACCGCCACCTCCAGGCGCTCCGCGGGAATCTCCCGCTCGCCCCCATTGGTGTCCCGCGACAGCGCCGTCACCGCCAGCTTCAACGCCTCCGACAGCGTCATGCCGTCACGGTGCTGCTGATCCAGATAATTGCTGATCTGCTCCGCGCTGCCACCGACCGCCACTGAGCCGTGCTCGTCGACGATCGAGCCGTCGTGCGGAAGCCGGTAGATCTGGTCGCCCTCGGCCGACTGACCGACCTCGGCGACCACCAACTCCACCTCGTACGGCTTCTCCCCCGCGCTGGAGAAGATCGTGCCCAGCGTCTGTGCGTACACATTCGCCAGACCGCGAGCCGTCACATCATCACGGTCGTACGTGTAACCCCGCAGATCCGCGTAGCGCACGCCACCGATGCGGAGGTTCTCGTACTCGTTGTACTTACCGGCGGCCGCGAAGCCGATCCGGTCGTAGATCTCGCTGAACTTGTGCAGAGCACGGGACGGGTTCTCGCCGACGAACACGATGCCATCGGCGTACTGCAGCACGACAAGGCTGCGACCGCGAGCGATGCCCTTGCGCGCGTACTCCGCGCGGTCGGCCATCGCCTGCTGGGGTGAGACATAGAACGGCGTCGACACCGGCTATCCGTCCCTTTCTGTCAGTGGCTCGATGAGTAGGCAACCAAGAGGGAGTCGGCCGACTAGAGGAGAGCGGCCCGCGGACCGTCCGGCCGCTCCATGCGCCGCTCCAGGATCGACCGGGCGATACCCGAGGACTCGTCGTCCGACAGCCGCCGGAAACCCTCGTCCGAGATCACCGTGACGATCGGGAAGATCCGCCGCGCCATGTCGGGACCACCCGTCGCCGAGTCGTCGTCCGCCGCGTCGTACAGAGCCTGCACGACCAGCGTCGTCGCCTCCTCCTCCGACAGGTCGTCGCGGTAGAGCTTCTTCATCGCCCCACGCGCGAACACCGAACCGGAACCGGTCGCCGCGTAACCGTGCTCCTCGCTGCGGCCACCCGTGACGTCGTACGAGAAGATCCGGCCCTTCTCGCGATCCACGTCGTACCCGGCGAACAGCGGCACGACGGCCAGACCCTGCATGGCCATCCCCAGGTTCGACCGGATCATGGTCGACAACCGGTTCGCCTTGCCCTCCAAGGACAGCTGCGCACCCTCGACCTTCTCGAAGTGCTCCAGCTCCAACTGGAAGAGCTTCACCATCTCGACGGCCAGACCGGCCGTGCCGGCGATGCCGACGGCCGAGTACTCGTCCGCCGGGAAGACCTTCTCGATGTCGCGCTGCGCGATCACATTCCCCATCGTGGCCCGCCGGTCACCGGCGAGCACGACGCCGCCGGGGAACGTGGTGGCCACGATAGTCGTGCCGTGCGGGGCCTCGATGACGCCCTGCGTCGGCGGCAACTGCCGGTTGCCCGGCAGGATTTCGGGCTGGTGCTCCGACAGGAAGTCCATGAACGACGACGATCCAGGCGTCAGGAAGGCAGCCGGTAGACGCCCGGTGCTACGAGGGTTGGCTTCCACGCGTTTCCTTCCAAGTAGGCGGTGGCCCGACGTGTGCTGTCGGGATCGTCTCCCAACTTACCGAGGGCCGAATTGCAGTTGAAGCACAGTACGCCTCGGACCCTACCCGTCTCGTGGCAGTGATCCACATGTACGGCGAGGACGATCCGCAAAGGCCGCGCACGGTGTGGGCGCACCGCACCGCACGCGACGCTTCGCCTACTCGCCGCCCTTTTGCACGAAGGACCTCACGAAGTCCTCCGCGTTCTCCTCCAGGACGTCGTCGATCTCGTCCAGAACCGAGTCGACGTCGTCGCTCAGCTTCTCCTGGCGCTCCTTGAGGTCCTCGGTCGACTGCTCGTCGACCGCCTGCTCCTCGACCTCCTCGGTGGAGCGCGTCGCCTTCTGCTGTCCGCCGCCGGTGTCCTTGGTTGCCATGTCCAGCTCACCCCGCTCGGTTCGACATCCACGCCGTGGACGACGTGGTTCGCCTCAGGTCGTTCGTGATCAGAACCCTACGCGTCGGCTCTGACATCGGCCCCGCACTTTCCTCAACGTGCGGGGCCCACCTCTGTGATTCCCCTGCCACCGACTTTTCAGCCCCGGATCCGTGATTGATCATCGGTGGATCGGGCGCCGGTCACTGCCCGGACAGCACCCGGACCAGATCCTCGGCCGTGCGGCACCTGTCAAGGAGCTCCTTCACGTGGTTCCGCGTTCCGCGAAGGGGCTCCAGGGTGGGGACGCGCTGGAGGGAGTCCCGGCCGGGCAGGTCGAAGATGACCGAGTCCCAGGAGGCCGCCGCGACGTCGTCCGCGTACTGCTCCAGGCAGCGCCCGCGGAAGTACGCCCGGGTGTCCTCAGGCGGCTTCGTACGGGCGTTCTCGACCGCCGGTTCGTCCAGGAGGCGCTTCATCTTGCCGCGCGCCGCCAGACGGTTGTAGAGGCCCTTCTCGGCGCGTACGTCGGCGTACTGGAGGTCGAGCAGGTGCAGCTTGGCGGCGTCCCACTCGAGGTCGTCGCGGCGCCGGTAGCCCTCCATGAGCTCGAGCTTGGTGACCCAGTCGAGCTCGCCGGACAGGCTCATGGGATCGGATTCCAGGCGCCCCAGTACGTCCTCCCAGCGGGCCAGGACGTCCTTGGTCTGGTCGTCCGCGTCGGCGCCGAAGCGCTCCTCCACGTACTTCCTGGCGAGTTCGAAGTACTCCATCTGGAGCTGGACCGCGGTGAGTGTGCGGCCACTACGGAGCGTGATCAGGTGCTGGAGGGACGAGTCGTGGGAGACCTGGTGGAGGGTGCGGACCGGCTGGTCCACGGCCAGGTCGACCGCGATGAAACCATCTTCGATCATGGACAGAACGAGTGACGTCGTGCCGAGCTTGAGGTAGGTGGAGATCTCCGAGAGGTTGGCGTCACCAATGATCACGTGCAGGCGACGGTACTTCTCGGCGTCCGAATGCGGCTCGTCGCGCGTGTTGATGATCGGGCGCTTGAGGGTGGTCTCGAGGCCCACCTCGACCTCGAAGTAGTCGGCGCGCTGGCTGAGCTGGAACCCGTGGTCGTGGCCGTCCTGGCCGATGCCGACGCGGCCGGCCCCGGTCACGACCTGGCGTGAGACGAAGAACGGGGTCAGGTGGCGCACGATGTCCGAGAAGGGGGTCTCCCGCTTCATCAGGTAGTTCTCGTGCGTCCCGTAGGAGGCGCCCTTGTTGTCGGTGTTGTTCTTGTAGAGGTGGATGGGCTGGGCACCTGGCAGCTGGGCCGCCCGGTCGGCGGCCTCGGCCATGATGCGCTCGCCGGCCTTGTCCCAGAGCACGGCGTCCCAGGGGTTGGTGACCTCGGGTGAGCTGTATTCGGGGTGTGCGTGGTCCACGTAGAGGCGCGCGCCGTTGGTGAGGATGACGTTGGCCAGGCCGATGTCCTCGTCGGTGAGCTGGCTGGAGTCGGCGGCCTCGCGGGCGAGGTCGAAGCCTCGGGCGTCGCGCAGCGGGTTCTCTTCCTCGAAGTCCCAGCGGGCCCTGCGGGCCCGGTGCATCGCCGCCGCGTAGGCGTTGACGATCTGGGACGAGGTGAGCATGGCATTGGCGTTGGGGTGGCCGGGGACGGAGATCCCGTATTCCGTCTCGATGCCCATTACTCGCCGTACGGTCATGCGGCCCTCCTTGCCCGGCAGCGCCCTCGGTCGGGGGCGCCGCTCAAGTACCGCTGGTTCTCCGGTGCATGTGCGGTGCCCGTCCCCGCACTGCGCGACTCGGCGGCATAGCAGAGCCTAGAACGCCTTTGCGCTGGTGGGGAGATCATTTGCGTCATTGGATTCGCTCCGCTTTCGAGCGGGTGGTCGCGTGGTCGGTTCCTGTCGTGTGCCGCAAAGTGTTGCCGCAAAACAGTCGGCTGCGGGTACCCGCTCGGGGCACCCGCAGCCGCCCTGTCTTTTACAGGTACTGACCGGTGTTCGCCACCGTGTCGATGGAGCGTCCGGTGTCCGCGCCCTGCTTTCCGGTGACGAGCGTGCGGATGTAGACGATCCGCTCGCCCTTCTTGCCGGAGATTCGGGCCCAGTCGTCCGGGTTGGTGGTGTTGGGCAGGTCCTCGTTCTCCTTGAACTCGTCGATGCAAGCCTGCAGGAGGTGGGAGACCCTGAGTCCCTTCTGGTTCTGGTCGAGGAAGGCCTTGATGGCCATCTTCTTGGCGCGGCCGACGATGTTTTCGATCATTGCGCCGGAGTTGAAGTCCTTGAAGTAGAGGACTTCCTTGTCGCCGTTTGCGTACGTCACCTCGAGGAAGCGGTTTTCCTCGGTTTCGGCGTACATGTGCTCCACGGCCGTCTGGATCATGGCGTGGACGGTGGCTGCCCGGTCGCTGCTGTGCTCGTCGAGGTCGTCGAGGTGCAGCGGCAGACGCTGGGTGAGGTACTTGCCGAAGATGTCCTTGGCCGCTTCGGCGTCCGGGCGCTCGATCTTGATCTTCACGTCGAGTCGTCCGGGCCGCAGGATGGCCGGGTCGATCATGTCCTCACGGTTGGAGGCACCGATCACGACCACGTTCTGCAGGCCTTCGACGCCGTCGATCTCGGCGAGCAGCTGCGGGACGATGGTGTTCTCCACGTCCGAGCTGACGCCGGAGCCACGGGTGCGGAACAGCGACTCCATCTCGTCGAAGAAGACGATGACGGGCGTGCCCTCGCTGGCCTTCTCACGAGCGCGCTGGAAGACGAGGCGGATCTGCCGCTCGGTCTCGCCGACGTACTTGTTGAGAAGTTCGGGACCCTTGATGTTGAGGAAGTAGCTCTTGCCCTGGGCCACTCCGGTCACTTCCGCGACCTTCTTGGCGAGGGAGTTCGCCACTGCCTTGGCGATCAGGGTCTTACCGCATCCGGGGGGCCCGTACAGCAGGACGCCCTTGGGCGGCCGCAGTTCGTGCTCCCTGTAGAGGTCCGGGTAGAGGTAGGGGAGCTCGACCGCGTCGCGGATCAGTTCGATCTGGTTGCCCAGGCCGCCGATCTGCTCGTAGCCGATGTCCGGGACCTCTTCGAGGACGAGTTCCTCTACTTCGCTCTTCGGTACGACTTCGTAGACATAGCCGGATCGGGGTTCGAGCAGTAGGGCATCGCCGGGGCGGATGGTGACGTCCAGCAACGGCTCGGCGAGCCGTACCACCCGTTCCTCGTCGGTGTGCCCGACCACGAGGGCTCGATCGCCGTCCTCGAGGATTTCCTTGAGGGTGACGATGTCGCCGACGCTCTCGAACTCCATGGCCTCGACCACGTTGAGCGCTTCGTTGAGCATGAGTTCCTGGCCGCGCCGGAGCTCTTCGAGTTCGACGCTTGGACTCACGTTCACACGGAGTTTGCGGCCGCCGGTGAAGATGTCGGCGGTACCGTCCTCGTTTGCCGAGAGGAAAACTCCGAAGCCTGCCGGTGGTTGTGCGAGCCGGTCGACTTCTTCCTTGAGGGCCACGATTTGGTCGCGTGCCTCACGGAGTGTGCCTGCGAGCCGCTCGTTCTGGGCGGACACGCCGGCCAGATTGGTCTGCAGTTCGACGATCCGCTCTTCGAGAATCCTCGTGTGCCGCGGAGAGTCGGCGAGCTTGCGCCGCAGGACGGCGATTTCCTGCTCGAGATAGGCAACCTGCCCGGCGGGGTCTTCGGACCCTCGTCCCGGGCGGATGCCGCGGTTGATGTCGTCGTCGTGGGCTGCCACGGTCCTCACCTCCTCCAAGGGGAGCTGGACGCTTCCAGACCCTACCTGGGCGGGTGTCGATTGAAACCCCTAGATCAAAAAGACGATGGGGTGTGTCCGATCTTCACCCTTGCGCTCTCCCTCACGCCAGGGGAATACCCACCCAACAACATCGGAAAGCGGCCGGTTGTAGGGTCGAAGCGTTCAACACCCGTCAGGCTTGGCCCGACTTGCTCCTCTGGAGGAGCTTTTCGGGGGCCGCGACGCAGGAAACGGCAGGAGACATGACCGTGCGGCAAGAGGCCGGATCCGGTACCGACAGCAGCGTTCCGCTGGAGGTGTGGATCGACCAGGATCTGTGCACCGGGGACGGGATCTGCGCGCAGTACGCTCCGGAGGTCTTCGAGCTGGACATCGACGGTCTCGCGTATGTGAAGAGCGCGGACGACGAGCTGTTGCAGGACGCGGGCGCGTCAACGCCCGTGCCGCTTCCGCTTTTCACGGATGTGGTGGCGTCGGCGAAGGAGTGTCCGGGCGACTGCATCCATGTGCGCCGGGTTTCGGACAGGGTCGAGGTCTACGGCCCTGACGCTGAGTAAAAATTCGGTAGCTCTGCGTAAACATGTGGGCCCCGTCCGCCGGTGATCCGGCGGGCGGGGCCCCTTGCGCGCGGTGTCAGGCGGCGCGGGCCTCGGAGGGCGTGGAGCGGACGAACGCCCCGTTCCGCCACTGCCACTTGGCCTTCTCGTGGACGTCCGGGCGGTATCGGGGCACGGAGTCCGAGGAGTAGCCGTCCAGGTCGGCGAGGACCGATCCGTCCTGTATGGCGAGCATGGTCGCCGAGTAGTTGTCCTTCGGCGTGACGAGCGTGGCGACGACGCGGGGCTTGGCGCCCGCGGGCTGTGTGACGACGTAGATGCCGCTGGGCGGGGTGCCGACGCCGGCGTCGCAGCGGACGACGGCGACCGTCTCGGGGCGTCCGTCGCCGTCCAGGTCCCCGGTGGCCTTCTTGACGACGGCGGTCTTGACGGGCCCGCAGTCGAGCGGGAAGTGCACGGCGGCGGGGTCGGGCGGGGCCACGGCCGCGGGTCTGCTCGCGGGCCGCTCCTGGTCGACCTGGGCCGCGGTGGCGGCGTCGGGCTTGAGGAAGCCGGAGACCGCGACGACCGCGGCGAGGGCGGCGGCGGTGGCCAGCCAGTGGATGGGGCGTGTGGTGGTGTGCGCCAGTTCCGGGACGGCGGATTGCTGCACGAGGAGCGTCTCCTGTGAGGGCTGTGCCGGTGGGGGTGGCCAGCATCGTGCCATACGTCACAGTGCGCGGGAACGGTGGGGTCCGTTCTTTCTCTCGGTGATATCTGGTCCTGTTGCTGCCGTTACGCCAACGAACAAGCGCCGCCGCCGAGTTCCCGTGGGTGCAGGGGAACTCGGCGGCGGCGCTGTCGCGTTGTGCGGTCGTACGTTTTCGGTGACTGGGCCGCGGTGGCTCAGCGGCCCCGGTTGCCGCCTGCGGCGTTCGGGCCGTCGTAGTCCTCGCCGTAGGCGCCCTTGGCGGGGCGGCGGCGGCGCATGGGCGGCTCGACACCGTCCGCGAGGCGGCGGGCGGTGAGCAGGAAGCCGGTGTGGCCGATCATCCGGTGGTCGGGGCGGACGGCGAGGCCCTCCACGTGCCAGTTGCGGATCATCGACTCCCAGGAGGTCGGCTCGTTGAAGCAGCCGATCTCGCGGATGGACTCGACGGTGCGGGCGAGCTGCGTGGTGGTGGCCACGTAGCAGCACAGGATGCCGCCGGGGACGAGCGCCTTCTTGACGACGTCCAGGCACTCCCAGGGGGCGAGCATGTCGAGGATGACGCGGTCGACGTCACCGTCGGACAGGTTGTCCTGGAGGTCGCCGACGGTGAGCTGCCAGGCGGGGTGCGGGCCACCGAAGTAGCGCTCCACGTTCCCCTTGGCGATCTCTGCGAAGTCCTCGCGGCGCTCGTAGGAGTGCAGCATGCCCTGGTCGCCGATGGCGCGCAGCAGGAAGCTGCTGAGCGAGCCGGAGCCCACACCCGCTTCCACGACGCGGGCGCCGGGGAAGATGTCGGCGAAGGCGAGGATCTGCCCCGCGTCCTTGGGGTAGACCACGGCGGCGCCGCGGGGCATGGACAGGACGTAGTCGGGGAGCAGGGGGCGCAGCGCGAGATAGGCGACGTTTCCGGTGGTGCGGACAACGCTGCCCTCGGGTGCGCCGATCAGCTCGTCGTGCGGGAAGGAACCCTTGTGGGTGTGGAAGTTCTTTCCCTCTTCGAGCGTGAACGTGTAGTGGCGGCCCTTGGGGTCGGTCAGCTGAACCTGGTCCCCGACCGTGAAGGGCCCGCGCCTGCGGGCGGCACCGGTCGGTTCGGACATGCGAACAGCCTACCGGGCCTGGCGCGGGCCGCCGACCACGCGGCTTGTGCGACGTCTACGAAGGCCGGGCCATGGCCTTGACGAAGGCGCGTTCCACGTCGGCCGCGGAGAGGACTCCGTAGATGGCGCCGTTCTCCTCGACCACGAGGTATTCGGTGGCGGGGGTCTCGCGGAGGGTGTCGAGGAGTTCTTCGCCGGCGAGTTCGGCGGAGACGCGCATGCCGTCGGTGAGGTCCTGGGCGAGGCCGCTGACGGGGACCCAGGGGCGGCGGTGTTCGGGGATGCCGACGATGGCGGCCTCGCGGACGAGGGAGTGCGGGTCGCCGTCGGCGTCGACGACGACGAGGGCGCGGGCGCCCGCCTCGTTGGCCCGGCGCAGGGCTTCGGAGAGGGGGGTCTCGCCCTCGACGGGGACTGCGCGGCGGGTGAGGGTGCGGGCGCGCAGGTCGGGGAGGTGTTCGCGCAGCCGTGCCATGCGCAGGCTGTTGCCGGCGCCGGTCCAGATGATCGCGGCGAGGATGGCGGCGAGCAGCGCGTCCATGAGGGTGTCCATGCCGCCGGACTCCTCGGCGCCTTCACCGAGGGCGCCGGACTGGGTGAGCAGCGGCAGGCCGATGAGGACGGCGACGGCGAGGGCGCGGCCGACCCAGGCGGCGGCGATGGTGCCGCTCATGGGCTTGCCGGTGAGCTTCCAGACGACGGCGCGGAGCATCCGGCCGCCGTCGAGCGGCAGTCCCGGCAGGAGGTTGAACGCGGCGACGATCAGGTTGGAGATCATCAGGCCCGCGAGGAGCACGCCGGGGACGGTGCCGGGTTCGACGGCGCGCATCGCCGCGTAGAAGACGCCGGAGAGGACGAGGGAGAGCAGGGGACCCACGAAGGCGAGCATGAATTCGCGGCCGGGGGTCTCGGACTCCTTCTCGATCTCGGAGACGCCGCCGAAGAACTGCAGCTGGATGCGGCGCACCGGGAGCTTGTAGCGCAGTGCGACGACGGTGTGGGCGAGTTCGTGGATGAGGACCGAGGCGTAGAAAGCGACGGCGAAGAAGAGGGAGACGAGGTAGCGGGCGGCGCCGAGTTCGGGCAGTACGCGGTCGAGTTGGCCGCCGAACACCCAGGTGATCAGCGCGGCCACGAGGAACCAGCTGGGGGCGACGTACACGGGGACGCCGAAGGGGCGGCCCATGAGGAGTCCGCCGCGTGGTTCGGGGCGCTTGGTGGGGCCCTTGATGGCGCCCTTGCGCTTGCCGGAGGTCGCGGCGGCGCGCTCGGGGTGGCGGTCGTAGGGGTGCGCGGGCGGTGTGCTGCCCTGCGGCTCGGGCGTGGAGTCCGTGGCCGGGGTGGGGTCGGCCTGCGGGGTGCCAGGAGCCTGCGGGGTGCCGGGGGTCTGCGGGGCGTCAGGGGTCTGCCGCGGCGCCGTGCCGTCCGGTTCCGCGTCGGCCGACTGCTGCTGCGCCGCCGCGTTCGACGGCTGCTCGGTCGCCGCGTCCCGCGGCTCCGTGCCGCTCGCGCGCTCCCCCTGGTCCTGCGGCGTTTCGGGTTCTCCCGGATCCTGGGCCCCACTGGTTGCGCGGGCTTCGGTCGCGTCCGGCTCGACCGCGGCCGGAGGTCGGGGCGACGTCGCCTCCCCGGTGCCGGACTGCGGCTGGCCGCTCTCGTCCACGGTGATCCCTCGGTCCCCTCGTTCGAAGCGTTTCCCGCCGCCCGGCGGGACGTTCTGGCGTCGATGGTATGCGGACAGTGTCGACGGGCCCCCGTCGACTCCCCCGCGCCACGCTACGCAAGACGCGGCCAGTGTGCAGGTGCCTGACTGTCAGTGCGGGCCCGTATCGTCGTACGGCATGGAGACCAGCACGGATCAGGCCCCCGCACGGCCCGCGGCCGCCCCGCCGGGGTCGCTCTCGCCGTCGCGCGCGAGCGACTTCATGCAGTGCCCGCTGCTGTACCGGTTCCGGGTGATCGACAAGCTGCCGGAGAAGCCGAGCGAGGCGGCGACGCGGGGCACGCTGGTCCATGCCGTCCTGGAGCGGCTCTTCGACGCGCCCGCGGAGGAGCGGACGGCGCCGCGGGCCGCGGCGCTGATCCCCGGCCAGTGGGAGCGCCTTCGGGAGTCGAAGCCGGAGCTGGCCGAGCTGTTCGCCGACGCCGGTGAGGGCGAGGAGGCCGCGGGCGAGCGGATGGCGCGCTGGCTGGGCGATGTGGAGCGCCTCGTGGAGCGCTGGTTCACGCTGGAGGATCCGACGCGGCTCGAGCCCGTGGAGCGGGAGCTCTTCGTGCAGGCCGAGCTGGAGTCGGGCCTGAAGCTGCGCGGAATCATCGACCGGGTGGACGTGGCGCCGACGGGCGAGGTCCGCATCGTCGACTACAAGACGGGCAAGGCGCCGCGCCCCCAGTACGCGGAGGGCGCGCTGTTCCAGATGAAGTTCTACGCGCTGGTGGTGTGGCGCCTGAAGGGGGTCGTGCCGCGCCGCCTTCAGCTCGTGTATCTGGGCAGTGGGGACGTGGTGACGTACGACCCGGTGCAGGCGGATCTGGAGCGGGTGGAGCGCAAGCTGCTCGCGTTGTGGGAGGCGATCCAGCTGGCGACGGAGACGGGCGAGTGGCGGCCGCGGCCCACGAAGCTGTGCGGCTGGTGCGACCACCAGGCGGTGTGCCCGGAGTTCGGCGGCACTCCCCCGCCGTACCCGCTGCAGATCGTCTCGGCGCCCCGGGCCGGGGCGGAGGACCTCCCGCAGGCATAGCAGGGCAGAATGGGCCGCCGGGTCTGTCGAAGGATCAAAGGAGAGTTTCGTGGCCATCCGCGTCCTACTGGTCGATGACCAGCCGCTGCTGCGTACGGGCTTTCGCATGATCCTGGAGGCCGAGCAGGACATCGCGGTGGTCGGCGAGGCCGGGGACGGTCTGCAGGCCCTCGACCAGGTGCGTGCCCTCCAGCCCGATGTGGTCCTGATGGACATCCGGATGCCGCGGATGGACGGCGTGGAGGCGACCCGGCAGATCTCGGGCCCCGGCAAGGACGGCCCGGCGAAGGTCCTGGTGCTGACCACGTTCGACCTCGACGAGTACGTGGTGGAGGCGTTGAAGGCGGGCGCCAGCGGCTTCCTGCTGAAGGACGCACCCGCGGGCGAGCTGGTGCAGGCGATCCGCGTGGTGGCGGCCGGCGAGGCCATGCTGGCGCCGAGCATCACGCGCCGGCTGCTCGACAAGTACGCGGACCATCTCCCGTCCGGCGACGAGCCGGTCCCGGACACGCTGCACACCCTCACGGAGCGGGAGGTGGAGGTGTTGAAGCTGGTCGCGCGCGGCCTGTCGAACGCCGAGATCGCCGCCGACCTGTTCGTGAGCGAGACGACGGTGAAGACCCACGTCGGCCATGTGCTCACGAAGTTGGGCCTGCGCGACCGGGTGCAGGCGGCTGTGTACGCGTACGAGAGCGGACTGGTCCGCCCGGGCGCGCAGTAGGCGGTACTAGGGCCTGTCTTCAAACTCCCGTCGTCGCCCGGAGGGCGGCCCGGCGGCGTCTGGGGCGTGCGATCGCAAGGCGCCGGAGAGTCCTAGTAGCGGAGCTACTCGGGCTTTTCGGCAACGCCGCGAGCGTGCGTGCCAGGCGCCGCCGGGCAGACGGGAGTTTGAAGACAGGCCCTAGCGAAGGCGGCGGTCACCATCACGGTGACCGCCGCCTTCGTGTGCGTACGGGGCTCAGCCCTTGCTGATCTCCCAGAACCGGAAGACGGTCGACGCGTCGAGGCAGTTCTCCAGGCCGTACACGTCGGACTTGGCGACGGCGTACTGCTTGGCCTGCCAGACCGGCAGGATGGGCAGCTCGTCGGCGACGATGTTCTGCAGCTGCTCGTAGCGCGGGGCCGTCGCGGAGCGGTCGCTCTGGGCGCCGGTCTCCGGGATGATCCGGTCGCTGATGGTGCTGTTGTCGTAGCGGTTGTCGAGGACGTTGCCCTTGCCGAAGAACGGCTGGGTGAAGTTGTCCGGGTCCGGGTAGTCGGGCACCCAGCCCTTGACGTAGACGCCGTACTTGCCGGACTTGATGTCCCGCTCGTACTGGGCGAATTCGACGGACTTCACGTCGGCGTCGAACAGGCCGCTCGCGTTGAGCTGCTTGGCGATGGTCTTCAACTCGGCGTCGGTGGCGGGGCCGTAGCGCGCGGGCGTGGACCAGAGCGTGAGCTTGACCGGCGTGTCGATGCCGTCGGCGCGCAGCGCGGCGGCCGCCCTGCTCTTCGAGGGGTGGGCCCCGTACTTGTCGAAGAAGGCGGTGTTGTGGCCGGTGATGCCCGCCGGAATGATCGAGTACAGCGACGTCGCGGTCTGGTCGTACACGCCTTCGATGAGGGCGTCGCGGTCGATGAGGTAGGCCATCGCCTTACGGACGCCGCTCTTGCCGGCGACCGGGTCGTCCATGTTGAAGACGAGGTGCTGGACCTCGGCGCTCGTGCCCTCGATGACGTCCATGTCCTTGGAGCCGGACTTCTGGATGTCGGCGACGTCCTTGGCGGCGAGGCCGCGGTAGGCGAGGTCGAGGTTCCCGGCGAGCAGCGACTTCTTCAGGCCCGCCTGGTCACCGTGGAAGAACTTCATGGTGACGCCCTGGTTCTTGACCTTGGCGGTGCCCTCGTACTTGCTGTTGACCGAGAAGTCGGCCTGCTTCTTGCCGAAGGAGTCGAGCTTGTAGGGGCCCGAGCCGACGGCCTTGCCGTCGGTGCGCAGCTTGTCCGCGGGGTACGCGGTGTGGTCGACGATCGATCCGGCGCCCGAGGCGATCTTGCTGGGGAAGGTCGCGTCGGCGGACTTGAGCCTGAAGGTGACGGTCCTGGCGTCCGGGGTCTCGACCTTGTCCAGCATCGGGAACATGATCGCGGGGCCGGCCTCGTCGTTGATCCGCATCATGCGGTCGAAGGAGAACTTGACGTCCTTCGACGTGAGCGCGTGACCGTTGCTGAACTTCAGCCCCGAGCGCAGCGTGCACGTGTAGACCTTGGTCGCGCTGTCGCTGAAGTGGCACTCCTTGGCGGCTTCCGGCTGCGGCTCGGTGCCCCCCTTGGGGAAGCTGAGCAGCGACTGGAAGACGTTGTTGAACAGCAGCCACGAGCCGGGGTCGTAGCCGGAGGCCGGGTCGGTGGCCTGGATGTCGTCGGACATTCCCATGACCACGGCGTTGCCGTTGTCGGCGGAGTCGCTCTCGTCAGAGCCACAGCCGGTCAGGAGTGCCGCGGCGAGTCCCGCGCCGAGGGGCATGACCAGCCACTGGTTGCGCATTCTCACGTACGTGCCTTGTCGTCGGTCGAGCGAACGGGCTGGGGCCGGCCCGCGAGCGGACCGGCCCCGGGGTGGGCTCAGCCGCTGACGCCGCGGCCCAGCTCCCACAGCTGGAGGACCGAGGAGGCGGACAGCGCCCACTCCACCCCGGTGATGTCGTCGCGGGCGGCGACGTACTGCTTGCCCTGCCACAGCGGGAGGACCGGCACGTCGTCGGCGACGACGTTCTGGATCTGCTGGATGGGCTTGGACGCGGTGAGCCGGTCGGCCTCGCGGCGCTCGGCCGGGATCAGGTCACCGCGGATGCTGCTGTTGGTGTACGGGGACGCCAGGAAGTTGTCCTCGTCGAGGAACGGCGCGAGGAAGTTGTCGGCGTCCGGGAAGTCGGGGAACCAGCCGAGGCCGTAGACGTCGTACTTCCCCTTGAGCTGGGAGTCGCGGTAGGTGTCCCAGACGTCGCCCTTGATGTCGACGTGGAACAGGCCGCTGGCGTTCAGCTGCTTCTGAAGGACCTCGAACTCCTTCTTGGTGGCCGGTCCGTAGTGGTCGCTCGTGTAGTGCAGCGTGAGCTTGACGGGCGTGCTGATGCCGGCCTGCCGCAGGATCGCGGCGGCCTTGGACTTGCTCGGGTTGCCGTACTTGTTGAAGAACGAGTTCTGGTGGCCCGTGATGCCGCTGGGCACGAGCGAGTACAGCGGCTCGGCGCTGTTGCCGTACACGTCGGAGGCGATCTCGCCGCGGTCCACGAGCTGCGCCATGGCCTGTCGCACGGCCTTGTCCCGGACGGTGCTCGCCTTGGTGTCGAAGCCCAGGTAGCGGATCTCCATGCCGGGCATCTCGACCAGGTTGACGTTCTTGGGCGCGCCGGCGGTGCTGTCGGTGTACTTCTTGATCTGCTCCGGCGACATGGTGCGCGTCATCATGTCGATGTCGCCCTTCTCCAGCGCCTTGCCCATGGAGTCGGCGCTGGTGAAGGAGTCAAGCTCCACCTTGTCGTTCTTCGGCTTCAACTGCCCCTTGTAGTGGGGGTTCTTGGTGAAGACGGTCTTGACGACGGCGTCGTTCTTGACGGTGGCCTTCAGGGTGTACGGGCCGGAGCCGTTGACCTTGAAGCCGCCCCGCAGCTTGTTCTTCGGGTACTCGTCGGGGTCGACGATGCCGGCGGAGGGAGTGGCCAGCTTGTACGGGAACGTGGCGTCCGGGGACTTGAGGTGGAAGATGACCTCGCGGTCGCCCTGGGTCTCGATGGTGTCGATCGAGGAGAGCAGACCGTAGGAGCCGCTGTCGCTCTTGATGTTCCTGACGCGGTCGATGGAGTACTTCACGTCGGCAGCGGTGATCGGCTTGCCGTCGGCGAACTTGAGGTCCTTGCGCAGCTTGCAGGCGTAGCGCTCGCTGCCGCTGTCGGAGAATATGCAGCTCTCCGCGGCCTCGGGCACGGGCTCGCCGCTGCCGCTGCGCGGCATCGCCATGAGCGTCTGCACGGTCTGTCGCAGTACGTTCCAGGACCCGGTGTCGTAGGCGTACGCCGGGTCGAACGGCGCGGGTACCTTCCCGGAGGCGATGAACCGGTCCGTGGTGCCCACCTTGATCGCATCGCCGCCCGCGTCTCCGCTGTCGGACCCGCCGCACGCGGCGAGCACGGGGGCCAGCAGACCGATGACGGCCGGCAGCACCAAAGTCTTGCGGTTCATGCTCGAAGTTCTCCAGAGCTGTTGAACCCGCCGGCCCGGCGTGAGGGGTGGGACGCGTGGGCGACGGGAGGGTACGGCGATGTTCTCGCGACGACATTAATAGGCGTGCCGCCGCGGTTCGCGGGCGCGGGATCGGACCTTCCATCACGCTGTGGAATCAGGCGTGGACGCACCGAAAACACCTCAGGAGGAAGGTTCGTCGCATGGGGTGGCCAATCGGGACACAAGGGCACCCCTTGCCGCACGGAACGCGGTTACGCAGCATGCACCCGGCAAGCTGTCGACCCCCGATCGAGTGGGAAAGGTCACAGCCGTAACGCGCTTGTCGTACGCACCGATTCAGCCACCCCGCGGACTTCAGGACGTCATGAGTCCCTGCAGGAAAGGCACGTTGACGTGTTCCAGGGAGCGGACGACGGTGCGCCGGGGCGCGGGCTCGATCGGCGACACGGACGGCACGGCGACGACGTGGCAGCCCGCCGCCTCGGCCGAGGTGACGCCGGTGGCGGTGTCCTCGATGACGGCGCAGCGGGTGGGGTCGGCGTCGAGGCCCGCGGCGGCGAGGAGGTACGGGTCGGGGTGCGGCTTGGTCCGTGAGACCTCGTCACCGGCGACGGTGAGGCGGAAGTTGGCCGGTCCGAGCGAGTCCAGGACGCGGTCGATGATGCGCCGGTGGGAGGCGGAGACGAGGGCCGCCGGCACGTCGTGCGCGGCGAGTTCGGCGAGGAGTCTCGCGGCCCCCGGCATCAGCGGCAGGGAGCTGCTGATGCGCTTCTCGAAGCCGTCGTTGAGCAGCACGGTCAGCTCGGGCAGCGTGATGTCCGCGCCGGTGGCCTCGATGAGGAAGCCGGCGCTGCGGGTCATGGGCCCGCCGACGACGACATGGCGCCAGGCGTCGTTCAGGGTGTGGCCGAGTTCGGCGAAGACGGCCACCTCGGCGTCCCACCAGAACCCCTCGGTGTCGACGAGTGTTCCGTCCATGTCGAGGAGCACGGCCTGAAGCGTGGAGCCTTCGGCCGTTCGGGTACCGAGTGCGGGGACCGTACTGGTCATCCGTACACCTCCATGAGGGACGAAGAGGCCGGTCGCCCCTTTTCGAACACAAGGGGCAACCGGCCTGCGCTGGACCGACCAGTGTACGACTGGTTCTGATTACCGCGCGTTGCTGTATCTCCCGGGGGATAACCCCCGGACCCCCAGCCGCTTCACCGCGCTACCGCGCGTTGAAGTACTTCGCCTCAGGGTGGTGGATGACGATCGCGTCGGTGGACTGCTCGGGGTGGAGCTGGAACTCCTCGCTGAGCTGGACGCCGATCCGCTCCGGCTCCAAGAGGTCGGCGATCTTCGCGCGGTCCTCCAGGTTCGGGCAGGCGCCGTAGCCGAGGGAGAAGCGGGCGCCCCGGTACTTCAGGGCGAACATGTCCTCCATGGCGTCCGGGTCCTCCGTCGCGAAGCCCAGCTCGCTGCGCACGCGCGCGTGCCAGTACTCGGCGAGGGCCTCCGCCAACTGCACGGACAGGCCGTGCAGTTCGAGGTAGTCGCGGTAGGAGTCGGACGCGAACAGCTTCGCCGTCTCCTCGCCGATCCGCGAGCCGACGGTGACGACCTGGAGGCCGACCACGTCCGTCTCGCCGGACTCCTCAGGGCGGAAGAAGTCCGCGAGACACAGGCGGCGGCCGCGGCGCTGGCGCGGGAAGGTGAACCGGGTCCGCTCGTTGCCCGCGTCGTCCAGGATGATCAGGTCGTCGCCCTTGGACACGCACGGGAAGTAGCCGTGCACGACCGCTGCTTCGAGCATGTTGTCCGTGTGCAGCTTGTCGAGCCAGCCGCGCAGCCGCGGCCTGCCCTCGGATTCCACCAGCTCCTCGTACGAGGGTCCGTCGCCGGTGCGCGCCTGGCGCAGGCCCCATTGGCCCTTGAAGAGGGCGCCCTCGTCGAGCCAGGACGCGTACTCCTTGAGCTGGATGCCCTTGATGACGCGGGTGCCCCAGAACGGCGGCTCGGGGACCGGGTTGTCGACGGCGACGTCGGAGCGCACGGGGCCCTCGTCGGGCGCCTCCTCGACCACCACGTCGCGCTTGGGGACGCGGCGCTGCTTCAGCTCCGGCAGGGTCGCGCCGGGCACGCCGCGCTTGACCGCGATGAGCGCGTCCATCAGGCGCAGGCCCTCGAACGCGTCGCGGGCGTAGCGGACTTCGCCCTCGTAGATCTCGTGCAGGTCCTGCTCGACGTACGCGCGGGTGAGGGCGGCGCCGCCGAGGATCACCGGGAAGTCGGCGGCCAGCTTGCGCTGGTTGAGCTCCTCCAGGTTCTCCTTCATGATCACGGTCGACTTGACCAGGAGACCGGACATGCCGATGACGTCGGCCCGGTGCTCGGCGGCCGCATCCAGGATCGCGGAGACGGGCTGCTTGATGCCCAGGTTCACCACGTTGTAGCCGTTGTTGGTGAGGATGATGTCGACGAGGTTCTTGCCGATGTCGTGGACGTCGCCGCGGACGGTGGCGAGCACGATGGTGCCCTTGCCCTCCTCGCCCTCGGCCTTCTCCATGTGCGGCTCCAGGTAGGCCACCGCGTTCTTCATGACCTCGGCGGACTGGAGCACGAACGGCAGCTGCATCTGGCCGGAACCGAACAGTTCGCCGACGACCTTCATGCCCTCCAGGAGCGTGTCGTTGACGATGTCCAGGGCGGGCCGGGTCTCCAGCGCCTCGTCGAGGTCGGCCTCCAGGCCGTTCTTCTCGCCGTCGATGATGCGCGCCTTGAGACGCTCGTCCAGCGGGAGGGCCGCCAGCTCCTCGGCCTTGCCGGCCTTGAGGGACTTCGCGGTGGCGCCCTCGAACAGCGCCATCAGCTTCTGCAGCGGGTCGTAGCCCTCGGCGCGCCGGTCGTAGATCAGGTCGAGGGCGGTCTGCACCTGCTCCTCGTCGAACCGGGCGATCGGCAGGATCTTGGAGGCGTGCACGATCGCCGAGTCCAGGCCCGCCTTCACGCACTCGTCGAGGAAGACCGAGTTGAGGACGATACGGGCGGCCGGGTTGAGGCCGAACGAGATGTTCGACAGGCCCAGCGTCGTCTGTACGTCCGGGTGGCGGCGCTTGAGTTCACGGATCGCCTCGATGGTGGCGATGCCGTCCTTGCGGGACTCCTCCTGACCGGTGCAGATCGTGAACGTCAGGCAGTCGATGAGGATGTCGGACTCGAGGATGCCCCAGTTCCCGGTGAGGTCGTCGATCAGCCGCTCGGCGATCTGGACCTTGTGCTCGGGGGTGCGGGCCTGCCCCTCCTCGTCGATGGTCAGCGCGATCAGCGCGGCGCCGTGCTCCTGGGCCAGCTTGGTGACCTTCGCGAAGCGGGACTCGGGGCCGTCCCCGTCCTCGTAGTTCACGGAGTTGATGACCGCGCGGCCGCCGAGCTTCTCCAGGCCGGCCCGGATCACCGGGACCTCGGTGGAGTCCAGCACGATCGGCAGCGTCGAGGCGGTGGCGAAGCGACCTGCCAGCTCCTGCATGTCGGCGACGCCGTCGCGGCCCACGTAGTCGACGCACAGGTCGAGCATGTGCGCGCCCTCGCGGATCTGGTCGCGGGCCATCTCCACGCAGTCGTCCCAGCGGGCCTCCAGCATGGCCTCGCGGAACTTCTTCGAGCCGTTGGCGTTGGTGCGCTCACCGATCGCCATGTACGCGGTGTCCTGGCGGAACGGCACCGTCTGGTAGAGCGAGGCGGCGCCCGGCTCGGGCTGCGGGGTGCGGGGCGTCGGCTCGGTGCCCCGGACGCGCTCGACGACCTGGCGCAGGTGCTCGGGCGTCGAGCCGCAGCAGCCGCCGATCAGCTGGAGGCCGAAGTCGCGGACGAACGTCTCGTGGGCGTCGGCCATCTCCGGCGGCGTCAGCGGGAAGTGCGCGCCGTCGCTCGTGAGGACGGGCAGGCCGGCGTTCGGCATGCACATCAGCGGCGTCGTCGAGTGGCGGGCGAGATAGCGCAGGTGCTCGCTCATCTCGGCGGGGCCCGTGGAGCAGTTGAGGCCGATGAGGTCGATGCCGAGCGGTTCGAGGGCGGTGAGCGCGGCGCCGATCTCCGAGCCGAGCAGCATCACGCCGGTCGTCTCGAAGGCGAGCGAGCACACCAGCGGGACCGAGACACCGAGCGCGTCCATCGCCCGGCGGGCGCCGATGAGGCTGGACTTGGTCTGCAGCAGGTCCTGCGTGGTCTCGACGATCAGCGCGTCGGCGCCGCCCGCGAGCAGGCCCTCGGCGTTCTTCTGGTAGCCGTCGCGGATCGTGGCGTAGTCGATGTGGCCGAGCGAGGGCAGCTTGGTGCCGGGGCCGATGGAGCCGAGCACCCAGCGCTGTCGGCCGTCCTTGGCGGCGAACTCGTCGGCGACCTCGCGGGCGAGCCGGGCACCGGACTCGGACAGCTCGTGGATGCGGTGGGCGATGTCGTACTCGGTGGCGGCCGTGTGGTTCGCGCCGAAGGTGTTCGTCTCGACGCAGTCCACGCCGACGGCGTAGTACTCCTCGTGCACGGAGCGCACGATGTCGGGCCGGGTCAGGTTGAGGATCTCGTTGCAGCCCTCGAGGTTCTCGAAGTCCTCGAGGGTCGGGTCCTGCGCCTGCAGCATGGTGCCCATCGCTCCGTCGGCCACCACGACGCGGGTGGCGAGGGCTTCTCGGAGGGCGTCCACACGGGCGCGGGGATCGGATGCGGGCGTTGGCAACGAGGCCATGAAAGTTCTCCCAGAGGTGCGACGGCTGTCGGCTTTGCGGCTCCACTCCCGGAGGCGCACCCGGTCAGGGTAACGGGGACGATGGGTCCCGTCGTGGTGACGTCCACAAGCCGGAACGGTGTCCGCGTGTCGTGGCCGGAAGCATCCGGTGGAAATATTGGCGCACGCCGCGCTCGCCCGAGGTCGGCAACGACCGATACTGTTCAGCATTGCCGAACGTTGCTTGGCGACTCCAGCCAGCGACCTGTCAGCGACCTGCAAGCGAGAAGAACCGAGGGAGGAAGGGACTGCGATGGCACGCAACATCCAGTCGCTCGAACGGGCCGCGGCCATGCTCCGGTTGCTCGCGGGCGGCGAGCGGCGGCTCGGCCTCTCGGACATCGCCGCCGCGCTCGGCCTCGCCAAGGGCACGGCACACGGCATCCTGCGCACCCTGCAGGCCGAGGGCTTCGTGGAGCAGGACTCCGCCTCGGGGCGCTACCAGCTGGGCGCCGAACTGCTGCGCCTGGGCAACAGCTATCTGGACGTGCACGAGCTGCGAGCGCGTGCCCTGGTGTGGACGGACGACCTGGCCCGCTCCAGCGGCGAGGCGGTCTACCTCGGCGTGCTGCACCAGCAGGGCGTGCTGATCGTGCACCACGTCTTCCGGCCCGACGACAGCCGGCAGGTCCTGGAGGTCGGCGCGATGCACCCGCTGCACTCCACGGCCCTGGGCAAGGTGCTCTCCGCGTACGACCCGGTGGCGCACAGCGAGGCCCTGGAGGCCGAGCGCAAGGGCTTCACAGCGCGCACGGTGTGCGACTCCGCCGACCTGGAGGCGGTGTTCGATCTCACCCGTGCGCGCGGGTACGCCGCCGACGTCGAGGAGACCTGGGAGGGCGTGGCCTCGGTCGCGGCCCCGATCCACGACCGGCACCGGATGCCGGTGGGCGCGGTGGGCATCACCGGTGCGGTGGAGCGCGTCTGCAAGGACCCCGAGGCCGATGGCGGCGCCGGGTCGGGCGGGCTGCGTCCCGAGCTGATCGCGGCGGTCCGCGACTGCGCCCGTGCCGTCTCCCGCGATCTGGGCGCCAGCCGCTTCTGAGGTTCCGAGGCGCGCCTTCCGGGGCTCAAGGTGCAGGTCGCACCGATCCGAGTGACGATCGTTGAACGCCCCACCGGCCTGTCGCCCACAACGGCGGGCCGATAACCGCAGGCGATCAATAACGATCGCGCAATCGATAAAAGATCCCTTGACGAGCCGGGAACCGCAGAGCGAGACTCGCGTCCATCGGTCGGCATTGTCGAACACCTACCGGCAATACGCGTTAGAGTGTGAACAGGCCAGACCGGACCCGACCCTCGCCTGAGGGCTCGGACCACCGGAAAGGGACCCGGGAGGTTCGTTACTCGGGTTTTCCCCTGGACGAAGGACAAAGGAGTCGCGGGTGTCCAGCCACGACATCTTCCTCGGCGAGACCATAGGTACCGCCGTACTGGTTCTGCTGGGCGGTGGCGTCTGCGCCGCCGTCACTTTCAAGCGCTCTAAGGCGTTCAACGCCGGCTGGGTCGCCATCGCGTTCGGCTGGGGCTTCGCGGTTCTCACCGGTGCCTACATGGTGGGCGGCGTCTCCGGCGCCCACCTCAACCCCGCCGTCACCGTCGGCCTCGCCATCGAGGGCGGCACCAAGTGGAGCGACGTACCGCTCTACCTGGTCTCCCAGCTCTTCGGCGCCATGATCGGCGCGGTGCTGGTCTGGCTCGCCTACTACGGGCAGTTCCACGCCCACCTGACCGACCCCGAGGTTCTCGCCGCGCACAACGGCACGGACGGCGACGAGGGCATGGTCGACCCGAAGGCCGCCCCCGAGGCCGGGCCCGTGCTCGGCGTGTTCTCCACCGGTCCGGAGATCCGGAACCTGGCGCAGAACCTCATGACGGAGATCATCGCCACGGTCGTGCTCGTCCTGGCGATCCTCACGCAGGGCCTCAACGACGACGGCAACGGCCTGGGCGTCCTCGGCGCCCTCATCACCGCGCTCGTCGTGGTGAGCATCGGTCTCTCCCTCGGTGGTCCGACCGGCTACGCCATCAACCCCGTCCGTGACCTCGGCCCGCGCATCGTGCACGCGCTCCTCCCGCTGCCCAACAAGGGTGGCTCGGACTGGTCGTACGCCTGGGTGCCGGTGGTCGGCCCGCTCATCGGCGGTGCCCTCGCCGGCTTCATCTACAAGCTGTTCTGAGCGACGCCGCCGAGACCGACCACCCCACGCACCACGAGGAGCACACCGTGACCGACGCACACACCACCGGCCCCTTCATCGCGGCGATCGACCAGGGCACCACGTCCAGCCGCTGCATCGTGTTCGACAAGGACGGCCGGATCGTCTCCGTCGACCAGAAGGAGCACGAGCAGATCTTCCCGAAGCCGGGCTGGGTCGAGCACGACGCGAACGAGATCTGGACGAACGTCGAGGAGGTCGTCGCCGGAGCCGTCACCAAGGCCGGCATCACCCGCGACGACATCAAGGCCATCGGCATCACCAACCAGCGCGAGACGACGCTGCTCTGGGACAAGAACACCGGTGAGCCCGTCCACAACGCCATCGTCTGGCAGGACACCCGCACCGACGCCCTGTGCAAGGAACTCGGGCGCAACGTCGGCCAGGACCGCTTCCGCCGCGAGACCGGCCTGCCGCTCGCGTCGTACTTCGCCGGCCCGAAGGCCCGCTGGCTGCTCGACAACGTCGAGGGCCTGCGCGAGCGCGCCGAGCGCGGCGACATCCTCTTCGGCACCATGGACACCTGGGTCATCTGGAACCTGACGGGCGGTGTCAACGGCGGCAAGCACTTCACCGACGTCACCAACGCCTCCCGCACGATGCTGATGAACCTGCACGAGATGCAGTGGGACGAGCGCATCTGCTCCTCCATCGGCGTCCCGATGTCGATGCTCCCGGAGATCCACTCCTCCGCCGAGGTCTACGGCGAGGTCACCGGCGGCAAGCTGGGCGACCTGCTCGGCGGCATCCCGGTCGCCTCGGCGCTCGGCGACCAGCAGGCGGCCCTGTTCGGCCAGACCTGTTTCGCCGAGGGCGAGGCCAAGTCCACGTACGGCACCGGCACCTTCATGCTGATGAACACCGCGGACAAGGCCATCAACTCGTACTCCGGGCTGCTGACCACGGTCGGCTACCAGATCGGCGACCAGAAGCCGGTCTACGCGCTCGAGGGCTCGATCGCCGTCACGGGCTCCCTGGTGCAGTGGATGCGCGACCAGATGGGCCTGATCAAGTCGGCCGCCGAGATCGAGACCCTGGCGTCCTCGGTCGAGGACAACGGTGGCGCGTACTTCGTGCCCGCCTTCTCCGGCCTGTTCGCCCCGTACTGGCGCTCCGACGCGCGCGGTGTCATCGCGGGTCTGACCCGCTATGTCACCAAGGCGCACCTCGCGCGCGCCGTGCTCGAGGCCACCGCCTGGCAGACCCGCGAGATCACCGACGCCATGACGAAGGACTCCGGCGTCGAGCTGACCGCGCTCAAGGTCGACGGCGGCATGACCTCCAACAACCTGCTGATGCAGACCCTCTCGGACTTCCTGGACGCGCCGGTGGTGCGCCCGATGGTCGCCGAGACGACCTGCCTCGGCGCCGCTTACGCCGCCGGTCTCGCCGTCGGCTTCTGGTCCAACACCGACGAGCTCCGCGCCAACTGGCGCCGGGCCGCCGAGTGGACCCCCCGCATGGACGCGGCCACCCGCGACCGTGAGTACAAGAGCTGGCTCAAGGCCGTGGAGCGGTCCATGGGCTGGCTCGAAGACAGCTCTGTCGAGGAGTAACACCCCACCATGAGTACCCAGTCCACCCTGCAGACCGTGCCTGCCCTCGGAACGCACCCGGTCGCCGGTTCCAACCCGAGCCGCGCCGAGACCCGCGAGCAGCTTTCCAAGGCGACGTACGACCTCCTGGTCATCGGCGGCGGCATCCTGGGCATCTCCACTGCCTGGCATGCGGCGCAGTCCGGTCTCAGGGTGGCCCTGGTCGACGCCGGCGACTTCGCCGGCGCCACGTCCTCCGCGTCTTCCAAGCTGCTCCACGGCGGTCTGCGCTACCTGCAGACCGGTGCGGTGAAGCTGGTCGCGGAGAACCACTTCGAGCGGCGCGCGGTGTCCCGCAATGTGGCCCCGCACCTCGCCAACCCCCTGACCTTCTACCTGCCCGTCTACAAGGGCGGCCCGCACGGCGCGGCCAAGCTGGGCGCGGGTGTCTTCGCGTACTCCGCGCTGTCCGCGTTCGGCGACGGCGTGGGGCACCTGCTGAGCCCGTCCAAGGCGCAGCAGGACGTTCCCGAGCTGCGTACGGACAACCTGAAGGCCGTTGCCGTGTACGGCGACGACCAGATGAACGACGCGCGGATGGCGCTGATGACGGTCCGCGCCGCCGTCGACGCCGGCGCCGTGGTCCTGAACCACTCCGAGGTCACCGGGCTGCGCTTCACGAACGGCCGGGTCACCGGCGCCGAGCTCAAGGACCGTACGAGCGGTGACGAGTTCGGGGTCAACGCCCGTCTGGTGCTGAACGCGACGGGCCCGTGGGTCGACCACCTGCGCAAGATGGAGGACCCGAACTCGGCGCCGTCCATCCGCCTGTCCAAGGGCGCGCACCTCGTCCTCAAGCGGACCTCGCAGTGGAAGGCCGCGCTCGCGACCCCGATCGACAAGTACCGCATCACCTTCGCCCTCCCCTGGGAGGACATGCTGCTGCTCGGTACGACCGACGAGGAGTACGAGGGCGACCCCGCGGATGTCTCGGTCACCGAGAAGGACGTCGACCAGATCCTCGACGAGGCCGCCTTCTCCGTGCGCGACCAGCAGCTGAAGCGGGACCTGATCACGTACTCCTTCGCCGGTCTGCGCGTGCTGCCGGGCGGGCCCGGCGACACGTCGAAGGCCAAGCGCGAGACGGTCGTCACCGAGGGCAAGGGCGGCATGCTGTCCGTCGCGGGCGGCAAGTGGACGACGTTCCGGCACATCGGCCGCACGGTCATGCAGAAGCTGGAGGCGCTGCCGGGGCACCCGCTCGGTGACGACTTCGAGCGGATCAGCGACCTGCCGAAGAAGCTGCCACTGCCCGGTGTCGCCAACCCGCGCGCCGTCGCGCACCGCCTCCTCGTGGACAGCCCGGCGCCGGGCCCGCGGATGGGTGCCGACACCGCCAAGCACCTGGCGACGCACTACGGTTCGCTGTCCTTCGACATCGCGCGCCTCGCCAACGAGAACCCGGAGCTGGCGGAGCGGGTGCACCCGGACGCCCCGGAGATCTGGGCGCAGGTCGTGTACGCGCGTGACCACGAGTGGGCGGAGACGCAGGACGACGTGCTGCGCCGTCGTACGACGCTGACGATCCGCGGTCTGGCCACGGATGACGTGCGGGCGAAGGTGCAGGACGTGCTCGACAAGAAGTAGTCCCACGGACAGGCGGAAGGGGCGGCTCCCACGGGGGGTGCCGCCCCTTCCGCTTGCGCGGCGCCGGGGTTGCGGGGCTCTACCTGTCGTCGTCCGCGTCGAGGATCGAGTGCTCCAACTTGCCCAGCAGGCGGGCCAGTTGGCGGCGTTCGGCCGGGGTGATGGCCGCGAGCATGCGCTCCTCGTTGGCCAGGTGGTCCGTGAAGACCTCGTCCACCTTGGCGAGGCCGATG
Source organism: Streptomyces sp. UC4497 (assembly GCF_054871485.1). NCBI lineage: Bacteria > Bacillati > Actinomycetota > Actinomycetes > Kitasatosporales > Streptomycetaceae > Streptomyces > Streptomyces sp. UC4497. Next base: position 315,346 of record NZ_JBTYHB010000002.1, read on the forward strand.
TCGGTGAGGCGGGAGTAGACGACCCGACGGTCCTCGGCGTCCCGCTCGCGCACTATCAGGCCGTCCTTCTCCAGGCGGTCCATCCGCAGGGTGACCCCGGCGGACGAGACGAGCCCCGAGTCGGCGAGCTGGCCGGCGGTGAGCCGGTAGGGCTTGCCCGCTCGGCGCAGCGCGGTCAGCACGTCGAAGCCGGCGACGGACAGGCCGTGCCGCTCGATCGACGCGTTGAGCTTGGTGTTGTAGCGCAGGAACGAGCGGTGCAGCCGGGCCAGCACCTCCAGCGGTCCTGTGTCGAGCTCGGGCCGCTCACGCGCCCAGTCCGCCACGATCTGTGTCACGGCGTCCTGCCGCTTCGCCTTCCGCTCGGCCATACCCGTCCCCTCGCACGTCTCACGGGCGGGCGCCAATTGTTACGCCCCTGAAAATTCTACCCCTGAAACGATGCACGGCGGCGCCTGCCGATCACCCCGGCCAGTATCAACGCCACGAGTGCGGCAGCGGCCGGAACGGCGGCCTTCTTCAGGAGTACGGGGAGGGCGGCGGCACCCAGGTCGACGGCCTCCGGTTCGGCGGCGGGGGCAGCCGGAGCGGCGGACTCCATCTGCGGACCGGACATCAACTCCGCAAGGCGGTCGGCGAATTGGCCGACGATGCGGTCGCCGACCTCGACCATGATTCCTCGCCCGAACTGGGCGGGCCTGCCGGTGATGTCGAGATCGGTGCGAACCCGGACGCGGGTGCCCGCGGGGTCGGCGACGAGTTCGGCGGTGACGGTCGCGGAGGCCGTGCCCGCGCCGCGGGTCTCGCTGCCGCTGAGGTCGAGCCGCATGGTGTGGGCGGCATCGTCCCGGGTCACGGTGCCCTCGCCCCGGTAACTCATCTGCACCGCGCCGACCTTGACCTTCACCCGTCCGGCGAAGGTGTCGCCGTCGAGGGTGTCGAGGACGGCGCCGGGCATGCAGGGGGCCACGCGGCCGAGGTCGTGGAAGAGCTTCCAGGCGTCGTCGGGCGCGGCCGGGACGGTGAAGGTGTGGTCGAGTTGCATGGCGGGGTTCTTTCTTCCGGTCGTGGGTCAGTGAGTGGCGACGGGGGCGTCGCGCAGCAGGTCGCGGATGCGGCTGGGCGAGAGCGGGCCGCGGCGGACGACGACGCCGAAGGGGCGCAGCGCGTCCTCGACGGCGTTCGCGAGGACGGCCTGCGGGGCGATGGCGCCGCCTTCTCCGAGGCCCTTCACCCCGAGGTCGTTCATGGGGCTCGGCGAGTGGATCTCGTCCATGTCGAGGTCGGGGATCTCGGAGGACGTGGGGACGAGGTAGTCCATGTAGGTGCCGGTGCGGGGCTGGCCGTCGGGGCCGTAGATCATCTCCTCGTAGAGGGCGCCGCCGACGCCCTGGGCGATGCCTCCGGTGACCTGACCCTCGGCGATGAGCGGGTTGACGATGACGCCCGCGTCGTGGACGACGACGTACTGGAGGATCTCCAACTCGCCGGTGTGCTGGTCGACTTCAACGACGGCGGCGTGCGCTCCGCTGGCGACGGCGAAGCCGGGTGGGCGGAAGTGGACGGTCTCGCTGAGTTCCGTGCCGTGCCGGCCGTCGGCGGGTTCGGGGGTACCGGGGAGCGGGGCGCGGCCCGCGAGTTCGGCGAGGGTGAGCGTCGACCCGGCAGGCATTTTGGTGGTGAACACGCCCTCGGTGAGAGTGAGTTCGGTGACCGGGACGTCGAGTCGGCGGGCGGCGAGGTCGAGGGCCTTTTCGCGTACGAGTTTCCCGGCCCGGTGGGTGGCGTTGCCCGCGTTGACGAGGGCGCGGCTGGCAATGGTGCCGACGCCGAAGGGGGTCGCGGAGGTGTCTCCGCCCACCACGTCGATGATGTCGAGCGGGACGCCGAGCGCGTCGGCGGCGATCTGCGCCATGGAGGTGCGGTGACCCTGCCCCTGCGAGGGCGCGCCGATGGCGAGTTTGACGCGGCCGCTGGGGGCGATGTCGATGCGCGCGGTCTCGAACGGCCCGAGCCCGGTGGCCTCGATGTACATCGCGTAGCCGACACCGATGTGCTTGCCGTCGCGCGGTTCACGACGGGTGGCGTCCACCTTGGCGCGGGCGCGGCGCAGCAGTTCCGGGAAGTCGCCGGAGTCGTACGACTGGGGGTTGCCGGAGCGGTCGACGAGGCCGGTCGTGTACGGCATGTCGTCGGGTCCGATGAGGTTGCGGGCCCTCAACTCTGCTGGATTTAGCTCGAGTTGGGCGGCGAGCCGGTCCATGACCCGCTCCATCGCGAACACCGTCTCGGGGCGTCCCGCGCCACGGTAGGGCGTGGCGAAGGCGGTGTTGGTGAGGACGCCGAGGACGTCGATGTCGACGTTCGGGATCCGGTAGGGGCCGAGGAGGTGGCAGAGCGAGTTGTACGGGACGACCAGGCCGGTCATGTTGTACGCGCCGAAGTTGACGGTGATGCGGTCGCGTACGGCGAGGAGGTGGCCGTCGGCGTCGGCGGCGAGTTCGATGCGGTGGATCTGCTCGCGGGCGTGCGAGGCGGCGGTGAGGTTCTCGCCCCGGTCCTCGCGCCAGACCACGGGGCGGCCCAACTTGCCTGCCGCGTACGGGATCAGCATTTCCTCTACGTAGAGGATGCCCTTCTGGCCGAAGCCGCCGCCGACGTCGGTGGCGATGACGCGGACGGATTCGGCGTCGAGGCCGAGGGTGGTGGCGATGGACTCACGGACGCGGTGCGGGGTCTGGGTGTTGGACCAGACGGTGAGGTCACCGCTATAGGCGTCGACGCGGGCGGCGACGGCGCGGGTCTCGATGGGCGAAGCGACGTAGCGGTGGGCCCGGAACTCCTCGCTGATGACGGTGTGCGCGCCGGCGAACGCGGCATCGGGATCGCCCACTTGGGTGGCGACGGCCACCGCCGTGTTGTCCGGCAGGTCCTCGTGGAGCAGCGGGGCGCCGTCCGCGAGGGCGCGGTCCGGGTCGACGAGGACGGGCAGCGGCGTGTAGCGGACGTCGACGAGTTCGAGGGCGTCCTCGGCGAGGTAGCGGCTGTCGGCGAAGACGATGGCGACGGGCTCGCCGACGTAGCGGACCTTGTCGGTGGCGAGCAGCGGCATCGGGGTCGTAGCGACGCGCGGGGCGAGGAGTTCGGCGAGGCGGGGCGGGGTGCGCAGCTCCTCCTTGTTCAAGAGCGGCGCGAGGTGGGCGACGTCGGCACCCGTCCACACGGCGAGGACGCCGGGGGCGTCGAGCGCGGCGGTCACGTCGACCGACTCGATGCGGGCGTGGGCGTGTGGGCTGCGCAGGACGGCGGCCTCGGCGGCGCCGGGCAGCTCGATGTCGTCGACGTAGCGGCCGTTGCCGCGCAGCAGGCGGTCGTCCTCGACGCGGGGGACGCGGCGGCCGATCCAGGGGGCGGGCGTGGTGGACATGCGGGTCACTCCCCTCGCCGTGCGTCGGTGGCGGTGGTGGCGTCACTTTCGACCTCGTACGTCTCGTCGAGGGCCCGACTCAGTGCGCGCCGGATGTTGCGGTAGCCGGTACAGCGGCACAGGTGGCCGCTGAGCGCGTCGGCGACCTCTGCGTCGCCCGGCCGCTCGCCCCGTTCGGTCAGGGCCGTCGCCGTCATGAGGAAGCCGGGGGTGCAGAACCCGCACTGCATGCCGTGGCACGCGTGGAAGGCCTCCTGCACCGGGGTGAGCGGCGCGTCCGGCCGGGCCAGGCCCTCGACGGTGCGCAGTTCGGCGCCTTCGCACTGCACGGCGAGCGTGAGGCAGGAGCGGACGGGCGTGCCGTCGACCAGGACGGTGCAGGCACCGCACACGCCGTGCTCGCAGCCGACGTGCGTACCCGTGAGCCGGAGCCGGTCGCGCAGGAAGTCGCTGAGCAGCAGCCGGGATTCGACCTGGGCGGTGACGGGTTCGCCGTTCACGGTGAGGTGGACCTCGTGCCAGCCGGAGGGTTCGGCGAGCGGCGGTGTCCGCACGGCCTTGGGGGTGACGGCGGGCGTGGGTGTCGTGGCGGTCATCGGGTGCGCTCCCATGCGGTGGTGCAGGCGCGGGCGAGGAGGTGGGCAGCGGCCTCGCGGCGATACGCGGCCGTGGCGTGGACGTCGTCGGACGGATCGAGGTGCGCGAGGGCGGCCTCGCGCGCGGCGTCGAGGGCGGCCGGGCCCGCGTCGGTGCCGGTCAGCGCCGCTTCGGCGGCGGGCAGCCGGACCGGCGTGGGGCCGACGCCGCAGAAGACGACGCGGGCGGCGCTCACGGCGGGGCCCGAGCGATCGAGGTGGACGGCGACGCCGACGGTGGCGAAGTCGCCGTGCCGGCGGGCGAGTTCCTCGAAGGCCCAGCCGCCGCGGCGGGCCGGGAACACGACCTCGGTGAGGAGTTCGTCCGGTTCCACGGCGGTCTGGAAGGTGGCGACGAAGAACTCCTCGGCCTCGACCGTGCGCTCCCCCGCCGGCCCCGCGATGACGAAGCGGGCGTCCAACGCCACGGCGGCGGTCGGGAGTTCGGCGGCCGGGTCGTGGTGGACGAGGCTGCCGCAGACGGTGCCGCGGGCCCGGATCTGCGGGTGCCCGATGTGACCGATCGCGGCGGCGAGCAGCGGCCAGCCTTCGCGGAGCCGGAGGTCTGCGGCCGCGGCGGACTGGCGGACGGCGGCGCCGATGCGCAGCGCGCCCGACGCGTCGACGGAGAGGTCACCGAGGCCGGGGATGCGTGTGATGTCGACGAGGAGGCCAGGGCGGGCGAGCCGCATGCTCAGCATCGGGATCAGCGACTGGCCGCCGGCCACCACCTTGGGCTCGCGGTCCTCGTCGGCGAGCAGCGCGAGCGCCTCCGGGACGGAGCGCGGGGCGCTGTAGTCGAAGGGTGTGGGTTTCAAGCCGTCTGCCACCAGGCCTCTCGGATCGGGGAGCGGGTTCGAGTATCCCTAAGGCCTGAAATGATTGACACTGAAGTACCGTCTTGGCAAGAGGTTAGCTCAAACCAGCACCCTCAAGGGAAAATTTTTTGAACGGTCGTACATAAGCCGGGTCGCGCTCCCGGCTCGACTACTGTTGCGCCGTGGACGCACAGCAGGAGAGGCGACGCGGTCGCCCGCACGATCCCGAGGGGAACCGCAGGGCCGTGCTCGAAGCGGCCCGGCGGCTGTTCGCAGCCCACGGGTACCAGGGCGTCGCCATCCGGGCGATCGCCACCGAGGCCGGGGTGACACCCGGCCTCGTCATGGCGTACTTCGGGTCCAAGGACGGGCTCTTCCGCGCCGTCGTCGGCGAGGGGACCGGCGTCACGGCCGCCCTGCTCGACGATGCGGGCAACGATCCGGCCGGCCTCCCGGGTGCCCTCGCCCACTCCTACCTTGACCGCTGGGACCGCCTCTCCGCCGAGGACCCACTGGCCGCGCTGATCCGCTCGGCGCTCAACCACCCGCCCAGCGCACAGCAGTTGAGCGAGCTCCTGGAACGGCTGGTGACCGGGCCCCTGCGGGGCGTGCTCGGCGAAAACGCCGAGGCGACGGCCAGAATCGGCATGATCCGCAGCGTCCTGTTCGGCGTCATCATGGAGCGCTACCTGTTCGCGCACGAGCCGGCCCGCTCGGTGTCGACGGCCGACCTGGAGCCGCTGCTCGCGGATGTATTGGCCGCGGCCATCGGCACGCCGGCGAAGGGTGTCGCCGAGCCGCCGCGCCCCGAGGGCTCCCCCGCCACCGACGCCGACACCCGTGTCTTCGCCGCGCTCACCGACTGCGCCGACCGCTACCGCACCCTGATCGGCCGCGTCGTCAAGCGGCACGGCATCGGTCTCGCTGCCTTCGAGGTGCTCGCCGAACTGAGCCGCACCCCGGCCCCGCACCGCCGCACCATGGGCGAGCTCGCGGCGGCGGGCGCGGTCCGGGCCGGCGGGATGACCCAGCACGCGGACCGGTTGGAGCGGGCCGGGCTCATCGAGCGGGAGCGGGACGACCGGGACCGGCGGATCGTGTACCTGCGGCTGAGCGGGGCAGGGCGGGAGCTGGTCGACCGGGTGGCCGAGGAACGCATGGCGGCCGAGCGGAAGCTGCTCGACGATCTCGGGGTGGACGAGAGGCGGCAACTGCGGCGCCTGCTGGGGACGCTGGGGAGGGCTCTCGCGGATCGGCCGGACCCCACGTGACGAAGGGCTTTCGCCGACCCGCCGGCCCCCGCGTGACCTCGGGCGCTCGCGCGACGGCGGCGCCGGAGCCACCTGCCTCCGACGCCGCGACACCCCCACCCTCCGTTACGAGTTGAGCTCCTCCAGCGTCTTCCCCTTCGTCTCCACGGCGAACAGGGCGATCACCGCACCGACCATCGCCACGGCCGCCAACTGGGCGAAGACCAGGCCGAGTCCGCCGCCGGAACCGATGATCGCGCCGACCGTGATCGGGCCGAGGATGACGCCGAGCCGGTTCCACAGTCCGCCGAAGGCCGCGCCGGTGGCCCGGTTCCGCGTCGGGTACAGCTCGGGCGAGTAGAGATAGAGGCCCGCGTTGATCGCGTAGACGAAGAACGTCGTGCAGGACGCGAACAGGGCGACCTGGATCCCCGATGTGACCCCGACCAGGGCCAGGATCCCGAGGGTGAGCGCCGTGCCGCCGAGCGCGGCGACCAGGGCGGGGCGGCGGCCGATCCGGTCGATGAGGAGCGCGACGACGAAGGTGCCGACCAGGCCGGTGACGTTGCTGAGCAGCGTGTAGACCAGCGCGGTCGTCAGGTCGAGGCCGAAGTTCTTGGTGTAGAGCGAGGGCAGCCACGTCGAGATGCCGTGGTTGACGTAGTACGCGACGAACCAAAGGCCGGAGAGGACGGCGGTGCGCCGCAGATAGCGGCCGGTGAACAGGTCCCGCAGCCGGCCGCGCCCGGTCTCCGCCACGGGCGCAGGGCCGGGCTCCGGCAGCGGTTCGCCGACGGCCCGCTCGACCTCACCCTCGATCCGGGCGATGACCTGCTCGGCCTCCTCCAGACGCCCCTGCGACAGCAACCACCGCGGCGACTCGGCGACGTACTTGGGTAGCGCCACGGCGATCAGGACGGGCAGCGCGCCGAGGACGAACATGGCGCGCCAGCCGAGGTTCGGGACGACCCACACCGCGACGAGGCTGGCGGCCGCGAGTCCGGCCGGGAAGATCATCTCGTAGAGCAGGACGAAGCGGCCCCGCTTGTCGGAGCGGGAGATCTCGTTGATGTACGTGGCCGCGACCGGGACGACGCCGCCGATGCCGAGGCCCTGGATGAACCGGAAGAGGGAGAACAGCTCGATCCCGTTCGCCAGGGCGACCGCGAGGCTGCCGAGGCCGGTGATCGCCACGCCGAGGGCCACCGTGCGCACCCGGCCGATCCGGTCCCCCAGCCACCCGGCGACCAGCGCGCCGAGCAGCATGCCGACCGAGCCCGTGGTGACCGCGAAGGTCGCCTGCCCCGTGGACAGGTGCCAGTCCTTGATGAGGACGGGCAGTGCGGAGGCGGCGAGGAGCTGGTCGAAGGCCTCGAAGAACGTCACGGCGCCGATCAGGAAGCGCACCTTGACGTGCCAGCGGGAGTGCGGCAGCCGTTCGAGTCTGGCCGCGATCGAGCCGAGGCCCTGTTTACCGGATTCTCCGGCCTTGCCGGCCACAGTCGTCATGGGAGGGGTCCTTCCGCGAGCACGCGAACACGAGGGGATTGCGGCGACAGTAGAAGCCAACTCCTTAGCGGTCAATGGTTAGGTGCTTAGGCATTTGAAGTCCGGTGAACCGCGATCCATCCGACGCGGGGGTCTTGCGGGAAAACCTTTAAGCGCTTAGCTTTCTAGGGCTTCAGCAAGTCAACTCCCGTTCGCCGGAGGTCCCGTCGTGTCCCCTCACCCCACCGAGATCCTTGTCGCGGGCCAATGGCGGCGCGGCGACGGTACCCCGCTCGACACCGTGAACCCCGCGACCGGAGAGCTGCTCGCCACGCTGCACACCGCGTCCGCCGAGGACGTCGACGAGGCCGCGCGGGCGGCGGCAGCGGCCGCGGCGGACCCGGCCTGGCGCGACCTCCTCCCCCACCAGCGGGCCCGGCTCCTGTACCGGATCGCGGAGCTGACCGAGGAGGCCGCCGACGAGCTGGCCGCGACGCAGACCGCCGACACCGGCAAGACCCTCACCGAGACGAAGGCGCTCGCGCTCAGCGCGGCGGGCACCTTCCGGTATCTGGCCGCGACCCTGGAGACCGCCGAGGAGGCGATCACCCCCTCGCGCGGCCCGTACGTCACGATGAGCGTGCACGAGCCGATCGGCGTGGTCGGGGCGATCAACCCGTGGAACTCGCCGGCCGCCAGCGACGCGCAGAAGATAGCGCCCGCCCTGGCCGCCGGGAACGCGGTGCTGCTCAAGCCGGCCGCCTGGACCCCGCTGGTGTCCCTGCGGCTCGGGCGGATCATCACCCGTGCGCTGAGTGAACTCGGCCTGCCCACCGCCCTGTTGTCCGTACTTCCGGGAAGTGGGCGAGTCGTCGGCGACGCCGTCGTACGGCATCCGCTCGTCGGCCGGATCGGGTTCACGGGCGGCACGGAGACCGGCCGTTCCATCGCCGAGATCGCCGCGCGCAAGCTGATCCCCGCCTCCCTGGAGCTGGGCGGCAAGTCGCCGACGATCGTGCGGGCGGACGCGGACGTCGAACAGGCCCTGGCGGGCGTGATGTTCGGGATCTTCTCGTCCAGCGGGCAGTCCTGCATCGCGGGTTCGCGACTGTTCGTGCATGCGTCGCTGTACGAGTCGCTTGTCGATGAACTGGTATCGCGAGTGCGGAAGTTGCGCGTCGGGCCCGGGACCGATCCCGACACCCAGGTCGGTCCGCTCGTGCACCAGAAGCACCGGGACTCGGTCGCCGCGTACGTCGATCTCGCCCGCTCCGAGGGTGCCGAGGTGCTGTGCGGCGGCGCCTCGCCCGAAGGACCCGCGTACGAGAACGGCGCGTACTACCTGCCCACCGTCCTCGCCGGACTGCCGAACGACTCCCGCACCTGCCAGGAGGAGATCTTCGGCCCGGTCCTGGTGGTCCTCCCCTACGACGACGAGGACGACCTGGTCCGCCAGGCCAACGACTCCGTGTACGGCCTGGCCTGCGGGATCTGGACCCGCGACCATCGCGCCGCCTGGAACCTGGCCCGTCGGATCGACGCGGGCACCGTGTGGATCAACACGTACAAGCAGTTCAGCGCGTCCACCCCGTTCAGCGGGATGAAGGACAGCGGCCTCGGCACGGAGAAGGGACGTGACGCCATCCGCGCCTACCAACGCCAGAAGTCCCTGTACTGGGGCACGTCCGAAGCCCCGCTCCCCTGGGCCAACTGACCACGATCCAGGAGTCCTTGAGATGTCCCACCCCCCGATCGCCCGGCTGCGCGCCCTGCGCTCCGTCGAACTGCTCACCCCCTCCTTCGCCGAGGCCACCGACTTCTACGAAGAGGCCTGGGGCCTGGAGGTCGTCGAGTCCGAGCACAGCGCGAGCTGGCTGCGCGGCACCGGCGAGCAGCACCACGCCCTCCAGCTCACCCGCTCCGACCGCACCGGCCTCGGCCGCCTCGTGTTCGCCGTCGCCACCCCCGCCGAGATCGACGAGGCGGCGCGCCGCCTGGAGGCCCGCGGGATCGTGCCGGTCGCGGGCCCTGGACCGCTCGACCAGGTCGGCGGCGGCTACGGCCTCCGGTTCCACGACCACGAGGGCCGGCTCGTCGAGCTGTCCGCCGAGACGTGGGCGGTGGCGCCGCGCGGGCAGGACACGGCCGTGCCGGTCGGTGTCACGCACGCGGTCCTGAACACCCCCGACATCGACGCCGCCGTCGCCTTCTACTGCGACGTCCTCGGCCTGCGCGTCTCCGACTGGTCCGAGCACCAGATGGCGTTCCTGCGCTGCAACGCAGACCACCACTGCATCGCGTTCAACCAGGCCGAGTGGGTCTCCCTCAACCACGTGGCGTACGAGATGAGTTCGGTCGACCACTTCATGCGCGGGCTCGGCCGGCTCCGCCACCACGGGATCGTCCCGAAGTGGGGTCCTGGGCGGCACGGGCCCGGCAACAACACCTTCTCCTACTTCACCGACCCGACCGGGCTCGTCTGCGAGTACACGTCCGAGGTCGCGCAGATCGTCGAGGACCGGTGGATCGCCAAGGTGTGGCGGCGGGTGCCGGAGCTGTCCGATCTGTGGGGCACGGCGGGGGCGCCGTCGAAGGAGATCCGCTGCCACATGGCCGGTTCGCCCGAGTCACCGGTCGTCCCGGCCGGTTCACCCGAGTCACCGGTCGCGCCGGCCGGTTCGCCGGAGTCCCCGGTCGTTCCCGAAGGAGCACTGAAATGAGCACGCTCAAGATCGGACTCGTCGGCTGGGGCGCCATCGGCCGCGTCGTCGGCACGGCCCTCGCCCAAGGCGACGTCCAGGGCGCCGAGTTGACGTGCCTCGTCGACAACCGGCCGCTCGGCGAGGCGGCGCCCGCGCCGCAGGTGACCTTCGACGAGGCCATCGACCTCTGCGACCTGATCGTCGAGGCGGCAGGTCAGGGCGTCGTACGGGAGTGGGGCGAGCGCGTCCTCACCTCCGGCACCGATCTGCTCGTGGCCTCGACCGGGGCCCTCACCGACGACGAGCTGGCCAAGCGGCTGCTCGCCGCCGGGCCCGGCCGGGTGTACTTCACGGGCGGCGCCGTCGGCGGCCTCGATCTGCTCCAGGCCGTGCGGGCCCTGGGGCCGATCGAGGACGTCCGGCTGACGACCACGAAGCTGCCGTCCACGCTCGAACAGCCTTGGATGGACGCGGAGTTGCTGGGCCGGATGCGCTCGGCCACCGGACCCGTCAAGGTCATGTCCGGCACGGCGCGCGACGTACCGGTGAAGTTCCCCAAGTCGACGAACGTGGCCGCCTCGGTCGCCCTCGCCGTCGGCGACCTGGACGCTGTGCGGGTCGAGGTCGTCGCCGACCCGGGAGCCACGCGCACCCGGCACGTCATCGAGGCGTCCGGGGAGCACGGCGCGTACCGCTTCGAGGTCGCGCACCGGCCCGACCCGGGCAACCCGGCGACCAGCCAGGTCGTGCCGTACGCCGTGCTGCGGTCGGTGGCCGCGCTGGCCGGGCGCTCGGGGCAGATCCTGTGACGGCCGTCCACGTGGAGGAGGCGGGCACCGAAGGTCCGCTGCTGGTGTGCCTGCACGGCATCGGCTCCTCGTCGGCCGCGTTCGCCCCGCAGCTCGAAGGACTCGCGCCGTACACCCGCGTCGTCGCCTGGGACGCGCCCGGCTACGCCAAGTCCGCTGACCCGGAAGGGCCGTTGGACCTCGACGGCTTCGCGGACGCCGCGGCGGAGCTGATCCGCTCGTACGGACCGTCGGCACATGTCCTCGGTGTCTCGTGGGGCGGTGTCATCGCGCTGCGGCTCGCGGCCCGTCACCCGGAGCTCGTGGACTCGCTGATCGTCGCCGACTCCAGCGCGGGCTCCGGCACCGACGAGGCGAAGGCGGCCGGGATGCGGGCGCGCGCCGCGGAGCTGGCGGAGGCCGGGCCGCGCGCGTTCGCCGAGAAGCGCGGGCCGCGCCTCGTCTCGGACCTCGCACCCACCGCGCTCGTCGAGCGGGTCGTCGACACCATGGCCGCCTCCGTGCGGCTGCCCGGCTACGGGTACGCCGCCGAGGCCATGGCCGGCGCCGACCTGCGCCCCGAACTGTCCGCCGTCTCCGCGCCCACCCTCGTGATCTGCGGCGACCGCGACAAGGTCACCGGCGTCGAGGCCTCCCAGGTCATCGCCGGGGGCCTGCACAAAACGGCCTACGTGATCGTCAAGGACGCCGGTCACCTCGCCAACCAGGAACAGCCCGAGCGGTTCAACGCCTGGGTCCTGTCCCACCTGCACATCGTCACTGCCTGACCACTGTCTAGTTAAGGACGCACACCATGCCTCTGACCACCACCGAGTACGACAACGGCGGCGACCTCGGCAAGTACACCGACTCGCTGATCGCGTCGAAGGAGTCCCGCGTCGCCGACTTCGACACGCTCTCCTTCCAGGAGAAGGCGGGCAAGCAGTACCGCCGCGGCCAGATCCGCTACGTCGGCTCCGGCGCCACCGGCAACCACGAGGGCGACAGCCGCATCCTCCCGTCCGGCGGCTTCACCTTCTCCAACATGCTGCTGCCGCCCGGCGCCGAGGGCCCGGCCCACACCCACCACGACGTGGAGGAGGCCTTCTTCGTCCTGGAGGGCGAGGTGCGCGTCGGCGTCCACCGCGGCCCGGACGAGGTCGAGTACCGCACCCTCGGCTACCGCGACATGATCGTGGTACCCGCCGGTGTGACCCGCTCGCTGAAGAACGAGGGCGACACCGACGCCCTGTTCTGCGTGGTCATCGGCACGCAGAAGCCGCAGGTGCCGTCGTACCCCGAGTACTCGCCGATGCACGGCGTCACCCGTGACTGACGCGCGTGACGCGCGCACGGTCGTCGTGACCGGGGCGGGCCGTGGCCTGGGACTGGCCATGGCCCGCCGGGCCGGCGCGGACGGCTTCCGGGTCGTCCTCGCCGAGCTGGACCCCGAGCGCGGCGCCCGGGCGGCCGAGGAGCTGCGGGGCGAGGGACACGACGCGCACTTCGCCCGCTGCGACGTGGCAGACCCGACGTCCGTCGAGGAACTCGCCTCGGCCGTACGGGACTTGGGCGGGCTCTACGGTCTCGTCAACAACGCGGCACTCGCCAACGGCGTCGGCGGCAAGGAGTTCCAGGACATCGACATCGAGGCCTGGGACCGCCTGATGACGGTGAACGCGCGCGGCCCCTGGCTGGTGTCCAAGGCACTGCACCCGCTGTTCGGCCCGACCGGACGCATCGTCAACATCGCCTCGGACGCCGCCCTTTACGGCTCCCCGCGACTCGCGCACTACATCACGTCGAAGGGCGCGGTCATCGCCCTCACCCGCGCGATGGCCCGGGAACTCGGCGAGCGCGGCATCACCGTGAACGCCCTTGCACCGGGCCTCACCGAGTGCGAGGCGACCGAGACGGTCCCGGAGGAACGCCACGGGTTGTACGCCGCGAACCGGGCGATCTCCCGGCCGCAGCAGCCCGACGACCTCACCGGGCTCGCCTCCTTCCTCCTCTCCGAGGAGTCCCGCTACCTGACCGGCCAGGTGATCGCCGTCAACGGCGGATTCACCATGAACTGACCCAACTTCCCCACTGCACCCAACTTCCTTACTGGAGAACCGAGTTATGGATCTGGGCCTCGCCGACCGGGCCTATGTGGTCACCGGAGGCAGCTCGGGCGTCGGCCTGGCCACGGTCCGCGCCCTCCTCGACGAAGGCGCGAACGTCGCCACCTGCGGGCGCGACGCCGACCGCCTGAAGAAGCTGGGCACGCACGAGCGCCTCTTCACCGCCACCTGCGACGTGCGCGACGCCGACGCCGTACGCGGCTTCGTGGCGGCATCCGCGAACGCCTTCGGCGGACGCATCGACGGACTGGTCAACAACGCCGGCCAGTCCCGCATGAAGCGCCTCGACGACACGACCGAGGACGACTGGCGGGACGAGCTGGAGCTGAAGTTCGCGGGCGTGCTGAATCCGCTGCAGGCGGCGCGGGAGTACCTGCGCGCGTCCGGCGCGGCCTCCGTCGTCAACGTCAACGCGGTGCTCGCCAAGCAGCCCGAGCCGCGACTGATCACGACGAGCGCCGCCCGCGCCGGCATCCTCAACCTCTCCAAGTCCCTGTCCCAGGAGCTCGCTCCCGACGGGATCCGGGTCAACTCGGTCTGCCTCGGCCTCATCGACACCGGTCAATGGACGCGCCGGCACGCCGCCGCGGACTCCGGGATGAGTTACGAGGACTGGCAGGCGGAACTGGCCGCCGACCGCGGCGTCTCGCTCGGCCGGCTCGGCCGCGCCGAAGAGGTCGCGTACGCGATCGTCGCGCTGCTCTCGCCGCGCGCCTCGTACATCACCGGGACCGCCATCGACGTCTGCGGCGGCGTCGGCCGCGGCATTCTTTGAGGAGTTCGCATGCCTGATCGCATGTCCGATACGTCATATACGACATACGGTAATGGTGGTGACCTCCTCGTCGCCGTCCTGAAGGAACTCGGTGTCGACACGGTCTTCGGCATCGTGTCCGTGCACAACCTGCCGCTGGTCGAGGCCGTCGACCGCGAGCTGCGCTTCGTACCCGTCCGGCACGAGGCGAGCGCGGTCAATGCCGCCGACGCCTACGGCCGTGCCCGCGGAGGCATCGGCTGCGCGCTCACCTCGACCGGCACGGGCGCGGGCAACGCGGCCGGTTCGCTGATCGAGGCGCTCGCCTCCGGCACGTCCGTGCTGCACGTCACCGGCCAGGTCGAGGCCGAATTCCTGGGCAGCGGCCGCGGGTTCATCCACGAGACGAAGAACCAGCTCGGCATGCTCGACGCCGTCTCGGCGTACGCCGCCACCGTCCGTTCCACCGAGGAGGCGGGCACCGTGCTGCGCGCCGCCGCCCGCGCCGCGCTCGCCGCACCCGGCGGCCCGGCGAGCGTGGAGTGGCCGATCGACCTGCAGTACGCGGCGCAGACGGACGCCTCCGAGGAGGACGCCGAGCAGGGCACCACCGCGGTCGATGCCGCCCAACTGTCATCCGCCGCCGCCCTGTTGGCCTCCGCCGAACGCCCCCTCATCTGGGCCGGTGGCGGCGCCACCCGGGCGGTCGCCGAGCTCACCGCCCTGGTCGAGGCGACCGGCGCCGGGCTGCTCACCTCCAACTCCGGGCGCGGCGCGGTACCCGAGGACCACCCGCAGGTCATCGGCAACTTCGCCACCACCCCCGCCGGCCGGGCGCTGCTCGCCGACGCGGACGTGCTGCTGACCATCGGTACGCACTTCCGGTCCAACGAGACCGCCGACTACGGGCTCCAACTCCCCGGCGCCGACAGGCACATCCAGATCGACGTCGATGCCGCCGCCCTCGGCCGCGTCTACCCGGCCGCGCACACCCTGCACGCCGACGCCGCCGAGGCCCTGGCCGCCCTGCTCCCCCACGCCCGCGCCGCCGAGCCGTCGTGGAGCCAGCGGGTCAAGGACGTACGCGCCGACGTACGGGCCACCCTCCACGACAACATCGGCCCCCAGGCCGCCATCTGCGACGCCCTGCGCGCCGCGCTGCCCCGCGACGCCGTCGTCGCCCGCGACGTCACCATCCCGTCCAGCAGCTGGGGCAACCGGCTCCTGGAGATGTACGACCCTCGCTCCAACGTCTTCCCGCGCGGCGGCGGCATCGGGCAGGGACTCGGCATGGGCATCGGCGCCGCGCTCGCGGAGCCCGAACGGCCCACGGTCGTGATCGCGGGCGACGGCGGCCTCGCCGTGCACCTCGGCGAGCTGCTCACCGTCGCCCAGGAGCGCCCCCGCCTGACCGTCCTGGTCTTCAACGACGGCGGCTACGGCGTGCTGCGCAACATGCAGGACCGCTACAGCGAGCGCCGCTCCGGCGTCGACCTCGCCACGCCGGACTTCGAACTGCTCGCCCGTGCCTGCGGGTTGCCGTATCTGCGGATCGCCGACGCCGAACACGCACGCCCGGTGATCGAGCAGGCCGTCGACGCCGAGGGGCCGACGCTCGTCGAGGTCGACCTGGCCTCGCTCGGCCCGATGAAGAACCCGTTCACCCCGCCCGTGAAGATCCCCGGCGCGTAACCGGCGCGTAAGGAGGCCACCATGACCGACGACCGTCTCCTGGACCTGCTGGTCCGGCGGATGACCTGGGAGGCCGACGGCGTCCTGTCCGTCGAGCTGACCCACCCCGAAGGCAAGCCGCTGCCCGCCTGGGCGCCGGGCGCGCACCTCGACGTGCACGTCGGCGGGCAGGTACGCCAGTACAGCCTGTGCGGCGACCCGTCCGACTGCGGCACGTACCGCATCGGCGTGCTCAACGAGCCGTCCTCGCGCGGCGGTTCGCGCCACGTGCACACCAAGCTGCGCCCCGGACAACAGGTCACCGTGTCCGAGCCGCGCAACCACTTCGCGCTGGAGGATGCCCCCGGGTACGTGTTCATCGCGGGTGGCATCGGTGTCACGCCGATTCTCGCGATGGCCCGGGAGGCGGCTCGGCGCGGCGCCGACTGGCGCATGGTGTACGGCGGCCGGGGGCGCGCCTCGATGGCGTTCACCGAGGAACTGGCCGCGCTGGGAGGCGATTTGACCCTCGTACCGCAGGACGAGCAGGGGCACATCGACCTGGACAGGACGCTCGCCGGGCTGCCCGAAGGGGCCCTCGTCTACTCCTGCGGGCCCGAGCCGCTGCTCGCCGCCGTCGAGGAGCGCTGCCCGGGTGACCGGCTGCGTCTCGAAAGGTTCGCCGCGCCCGTCGTCGAAAGGTCCGCGGACGACGGCGAGTTCGAGGTCGAGTGCCGTGCCTCGGGACAGACCCTCACCGTCGGCGCCGACACCTCGATCCTTGAGGCCGCCGAGACCGCGGGCATTGACGTCACCAGCTCCTGCCGCGACGGCATCTGCGGCTCCTGCGAGACCCGCGTCATCGAAGGCGCCCCCGAACACCGCGACTTCCTCCTGTCGGAAGCCGAGCACGCCGCGAGCGCCTCGATGATGATCTGCGTCTCGCGCTGCGCCGCCGGCTCCCGCCTCGTACTCGACCTCTGACTCTTCTTGGAGACGTACATGAGCACGGACACAACGGCCTGGCCGTACCTGGAGATCCACCAGTCCCGCACCCACGAGCCGAGCCCCTACGAGTACAAGCTGGCGGCCACGCTCGAAGAGGTCTTCACCAAGGTCGGCCATGAACTCACCGACGTCGTCAGTGGGTTGAACGACCGTCAGGTCCACGCCCCCGACGGGCAGCCGTGGACCGAGGAATCCTTCCGCGCCGAGATGCACCGACTGGGAGCGTGACATACCCCATGGCTCTGACCGCCGACAAGATCTACGCGACCGGCCTGCGCAACCAGTGGCACCCGGTCGTCCCCTCCTCCTTCGTCGCCCCCGGCGCCATGCGCAAGGTCACCGTCCTCGGCGAGCAGTGGCTGCTGTTCCGCCGCTCCGACGGCACCCTGAGCATGCTCGCCGACCGCTGTCCGCACCGCGGCGCGCCGCTCTCCCTCGGGAAACACCTGGGCGACCGGGTGGCGTGCTGGTACCACGGCGTCGAGATCGAGACCGACGGCACCGTCTCCTCCGTGCCGGGCCTGCCCGGCTGCAATCTGGAGGGCAAGAAGCTCGTCACGTCGCTTCCTGTGCGCGAGGTGTCCGGCGCCGTCCTCGCCTACTTCGGCGACGAACAGCACCCGGAACCGGCCGAGTTGACGCTCCCCGAGCCGCTCACCGACCCCGACACCGACGCGATCCTCTGCTACGCGGAGTGGAACGTGCCGTGGCGCTACGGCGTCGAGAATCTGCTCGACCCGATGCACGGGCAGTTCCTGCACCACGACTCACACACCATGTTCGACGGTGACACCACCGCGAAGTTCCGCATTCGGGAGACCGACCGCGGCTACTTCTTCGAGAAGACCGACCAGCGGGGTGTGAACTTCGACTGGGTCGAGCTGTGCCGTACGGGCGTGGACTGGGTCGACCTGTCGATCCCCTACCCGCCGTCGGCCGGCCCCGGCGGCCCGTTCGGCATCGTCGGCATGGTCCGCCCGGTCGACGAGGGCCGCTGCGCCGTCTTCTTCTGGCGCTACCGCAAGGTCCAGGGCTGGCAGCGCGACACCTGGCGCTTCCTCTACAAGACGCTCATCGAGAAGCGCCACTGGGAGGTCCTGGAGCAGGACCGCGTGATGCTGGAAGCCATGCCGGCCGACGCCGACCAGCACGAAAACCTCTACCAACACGACCTCGGCGTAGTCCGCCTCCGCCGCATGTACCGCTCCGCCGCAGAGACCCAGGCCTCCACGTAACCGCCACCGCCTTGCGGCTCCGCCGCCTTGGGGCTCCACCGCCTTGGGGTGCCGCCACCTTGGGGGGCCGCCGCCTTGGGCAATCTGCCGCCTGGGGCGGCAGGGTGGGCAAGGCGGCACCCCGGCGCGGGCAGCGCCCACGATCGACCCCCGCCCCGACGGCGTTTCGGCCACGGGGCTCCGCCCCGGCCCCCGCTGCTCAATCGCCGCAGGGGCTCAATATGCCCACGCCCGCCGCCGCAGGGGAAAATGGCCCGCACCCGCCGCCTCGCGGGCTTGAAGTACCCGCACTCGCGCCGACCGCGTCGCGGGCGCGGGCAGCGACGAGGCCGCGGCCACCCGGCTGATTCTGGCCGGCGCCTTCTGGGGCCTCCCGGGTCCGGCCATCCCTACCCTCGTTCCAGCACTGTGCGCCCGCGCAGCACCCTCATGGGCGTGGCCATCGCGGCGAGCGGCGGGCACGGATTCGGCGCCGGATTCACCCTGCTCGCCGGGGCCCAGGCGCTGACCCTGGTGTGCGGGGCATGGCTGCTGGTCAGGCCGATCCGCGAGGCGCCGGCCGCCGAACCCGACACCGCGCGGCTCGCGCGGACCTGACGACTGCCCCGCGGTGGAGTGGACCACTCCACCGCGGGGCAGTGTTGGGGGCAGTCCGCGCCCACAAGGGGGCTGCGGAGGGCCCCCGCCGACGCCGTAAGGTGGGCAGGTACGCGAGGGCACGTCGGAAGGAGGCACTGGGTGATCGAGCTCGAGGGGGTTCCCGAGCTGGTCGACCCGGTCATGGTGGCCGCGTTCGAGGGCTGGAACGATGCCGGCGACGCCGCCTCCACCGCGGTCGCGCATCTCGACAAGGAGTGGAAGGGCGAGGTGTTCGCGGCGCTGGACGCCGAGGACTACTACGACTTCCAGGTCAACCGCCCGACCGTCTTCGTGGAGGACGGCGTGCGAAAGATCACATGGCCGACGACGCGCCTCTCGGTGGTCCGGGTGGGCGGGGACAAGCCGCGCGACCTGGTCCTGGTCCGGGGCATCGAGCCGTCCATGCGCTGGCGCTCGTTCTGCAACGAACTACTCGGCTTCGCGCACGAACTGGGCGTCGAACTCGTCGTCGTCCTCGGCGCGCTGCTCGGCGACACCCCGCACACCAGGCCCGTACCGGTCAGCGGTGTCACGTCGGACGCGGATCTGGCCACGCGGATGAACCTGGAGGAGACCAAGTACGAGGGTCCGACGGGCATCGTCGGCATCCTCCAGGAGGCCTGCACGCACGCGGGCGTCCCCGCAGTCTCGCTGTGGGCGGCCGTTCCGCACTACGTGTCGCAGCCTCCGAACCCGAAGGCGACGCTGGCCCTCCTCAACCGTCTCGAGGACCTGATCGACCTGAGCATCCCGCTGGGCGACCTGGCCGAGGACGCGCGGGCCTGGCAGTTGGGCGTGGACCAGCTGGCGGCCGAGGACAGCGAGGTCGCCGAGTACGTGCAGTCCCTGGAGGAGGCCCGCGACACCGCGGAGCTGCCCGAGGCCTCCGGCGAGGCCATCGCCCGCGAGTTCGAGCGCTACTTGCAGCGCCGCGATCCGGAGGCCGGTCCTGGCGGTCACGCGACGGACGGCGGCGACGGCTCCTCGCACCTGCGCGACAACCCGAGCGGCCGGACCAGGCCGCCGAAGCCGCCGCGCCCGGAGGGCGACGACGGCGACGAGTAGCCGCCGCACGAAGTGAGCCGGAGGGCGGGGCGCCGAGCGCCCCGCCCTCCGGTCATGCCCGCACCCCGCGCTCGCACCCGCACCCCGAATCTGGCCGGTTTGCGGCGTGACAGTTGTTTCCGGCCGAATTGATGGCAGTTGCAGGGGGTTCCCCATTCAACTTGTTCTCAAACGCAGTTGGCAGACGGAGGGGGTGGACGGGCGGGCATCGGCGTAGCAGGGTGAGCCCCGACGAGCCTCAAGGAAACACACGGCACAAGCAGACCCGTACGACCTGATGTGGCGAGGGGAGCTGTGGACCGATGACCGACCAGCACGCAAGCCCGGCGCAGGGGCCGGGAGCGGCCGGGCCGGGACCGGACGGATCCGGTTTCACGTATCGCGGGGCGGAAGAGGAACTGATCGTGGTGGCGCGCCCCGAGGCCCGCCTACGTGTTCAGACCGACGGCGTACGCTCCGCGGCGGGCGCCGACGTATCGGCACTGAACATGTTCCTCGGGGACGAACAACTCGCTCTTGAACCGCTGTTCGGCAGCGAGGAGCGGGTACAGGGGGCCGGCGAGGCACCCGCGGCCGACGTACCGGACCTGGCGCTGTTCTACCGGGTACGCGGCGGGGCCGAGCGGGCGCAGGAGCTGCGGTCGCGGATCGCGGCGCTCCCGGAGATCGACACGGCGTACGTGAAGCCCGGCGCGGTGCCGGCGGCGCGCGCGTCGTCCCCGGAGAACTTCGAGGAGGAGCGGCGGCAGAAGGAGAAGACGGCCGCGACGCCCGACTACACGGGCCGCCAGGGCTACTTGGGCCCCGCGCCCGCCGGCATCGACGCGCAGTGGGCGTGGCGGCGGCTCGGCGGCAGCGGCGAGGGTGTCACCGTCATCGACGTCGAGGGCGCCTGGCAGTTGGGGCACGAGGACCTGTCGGCGAAGCTCGCGGGCATCGTGGTCGGCACGCCGATCTCGGACGTGGCCTGGCGCAATCACGGCACGGCGGTCCTCGGCGTGATCGGCGGCGACCGCAACGACCGCGGCATCACCGGCATCGTGCCGGAGGCCGTGACGGCGGCCGCGTCCTTCCAGGGCGTGGGCACGGCGGCGGCGATCCACGCGGCGGCCGACCGGCTGAGCCCCGGCGACGTCATCCTCATCGAACTGCACCGTCCGGGGCCGCGGTTCGACTTCGAGCCCCGCGACGACCAGCGCGGCTACATCGCCCTGGAGTGGTGGCCCGACGACTTCGCGGCCATCAAGTACGCGACGGCGAAGGGCGTCGTGGTCGTGGGCGCGGCGGGCAACGGCGCGGAGTCCCTCGACGACGCCGTGTACGAGCGGCGGCCCGACGAGTTCCCGACGTGGTGGCACAACCCGTTCAACCCGTCGAACCGCTCCTCGGACGCGGTCCTCGTCGGCGCGGGCGCCCCGCCTCCCGGCACCCACGGCCGCGACCACGGCCCGGACCGCTCGCGCCTCTCGTTCTCCAACTACGGCGCCCGCGTGGACGCCCAGGGCTGGGGCCGCGAGGTCACCACCACCGGCGGCTCCTGGAACAAGCCCGGCGATCTACAGGGCGGCACCGAGGAGATCGCCTGGTACACCGACACCTTCTCAGGCACCTCGTCCGCCTCCCCGGTGGTCGTCGGCGCGCTGACCGCCCTCCAGGGAATGCTCAGGGCAGGCGGTCAGCGCCCGATGACGTCGCGGCGGGCGCGCGAAGTACTCCGGGCGACCGGCTCACCGCAGCAGGACGCCCCCGGCCGGCCCGCATCTCAGCGGATCGGCAACCGGCCCGACATCAAGGGAGCGGTCACCAACCTGCTTCCCTCGACGGTCGGTTCGGGCCAGGCCGAGCGGTACTGGGACGAACTGATCCCGTATCCGCCCGAACTCCCGCCCCGGCTGCGTCTGTTCGTGGCGGGCTCCTGGCGGAATCTGAACAACCCGTCCCCCGAGACCCGCCAGGCGGTGCACACCGCCTTCGCAGGGGGACGGCCCGACGTACGTGTGTGGTTCTCGGACGACGAGGTCGTCGGCCTGGTCGTCACGGGCTGAGAGGCAACGCAACCAACCATTGATGGAAGGTGGCACCCGCATGAGCATCACCCCCCAAATGGGCCAGCAGGGTCAGCAGTTCCCGAGCACCTCGCCCTACCAGCAACAGCAGGGCATGGGCCAGCAGTCGTACGGTCAGCAGCAGCCGGGCATGAGCGGCCAGGGCCAGGGCCAGGGCGGTCAGGGCCAGGAGCAGCTCGTCCAGCAGCTCCAGCAGCAGCTCCAGCAGCTCGGCCAGCAGCAGCCGTACCAGCAGCTGCTCCAGCAGCTCGGCGGGCAGCAGCAACAGCAGCCCTTCGGCCAGCAGATGCAGCAGGGCCAGCAGCAGTACGGGCAACAGCAGTACGGCCAGCAGCAGCAAGGTCAGCAGCAGGACCAGCAGGCACAGCAGATCGAGCAGCAGGTGCAACAGCATCTGCAGCAGGTCCAGCAGGTCGCGCACCAGCAGGCCCAGCAGCAGATCGAGCAGCAGGCACTCGCCTCTGGTGTGGCGAACGGCTACATCGACATCGTGCAGCCGCTCCCGGGGCAGCCGCGGCAGATCTTCCTGCGCATCAACAACCAGTTCCGGGTCCTCAACAACCCGACCCCGCAGGCCCACGACGAGGTCCAGGAGGCCTTCGCGTTCGGCCACCAGGTCGTCGGCATCTGGGACACGGGCACACCGCTCGTCCTGCGCAGCGTGCGCGTCCAGCGCATCTGACGGGTAGGTGAGAGGCACACACGAAAAGGGGCGCCTCCCCGCACGGGGAGGCGCCCTCTTGGTTGCTGTCGGGTGGGACTACAGCGCCACACCCAGCAGGGCGTCCACGGCACGCGATACGACGCCGGGGGCGCCCTCGTCCGTGCCACCACCGGCCGACTGGGCCTCGGCCCAGCGGTCGACGGCGATCAGCGCGGTGGGTGCGTCCAGGTCGTCGGCGAGCGCCTCGCGGATCTCGTCGACGAGCGCCTCGGCGGACGGGCCGTCGGGGCGGGAGACGGCGGCGCGCCAGCGGTCGAGGCGGGCCACCGCGTCGGCGAGCACCTGGTCCGTCCACTCCCAGTCGGAGCGGTAGTGGTGGGCGAGGAGCGCGAGCCGGATGGCGGCGGGGTCGACACCGTCGCGGCGCAGCGCGGAGACGAACACCAGGTTGCCCTTGGACTTGGACATCTTCTCGCCGTCGAGCCCGACCATGCCGGCGTGCACGTACGCCTTGGCCATCGGGAACTCGCCGGTGAGCGCCTGGGCGTGCGAGGCACCCATCTCGTGGTGCGGGAAGGCGAGGTCGGAGCCGCCGCCCTGGACGTCGAAGCCCATGCCGAGGTGGTCGAGGGCGATGGCGACACACTCGATGTGCCAGCCGGGACGCCCCTGGCCGAGCGAGCCGCCGTCCCAGCTGGGCTCGCCGTCCCGGGCGGCCATCCACAGCATCGGGTCGAGCGGGTTCTTCTTGCCCGGACGGTCCGGGTCGCCACCGCGCTCGGCGGAGAGCAGCCGCATCGCGGTGGCGTCGAGGTTCGAGACGGACCCGAAGTGCGGGTCGGCCTCGACGGAGAAGTAGGTGTCGCCCTCGAGCTCGTAGGCGGCACCGGAGTCACGCAGTCGTTCGACGAGCGGCACGATGCCGGGTATCGCCTCGACGGCGCCTATGTAGTGCTGCGGCGGCAGCATCCGCAGGGCGGTCATGTCCTCACGGAAGAGGGCGGTCTCGCGCTCGGCGAGGCCGTCCCACTCGATGCCGTCACGCACGGCCCGCTCCAGCAGAGGATCGTCGACGTCCGTCACGTTCTGGACGTAGTGAACCTGCCGCTTGGTGTCGAGCCACACGCGCTGCACGAGGTCGAACGCGTTGTAGGTCGCCGCGTGACCCATGTGGGTCGCGTCGTACGGCGTGATGCCGCAGACGTAGATACGGGCGACGGGACCGGGGTCAAGGGTGACGAGCCCACCGGTCGCGGTGTCGTGGATCCGGAGGTCGCGGCCCTTGCCGGGCAGGGCGGGGACCTCAGAAGCGGGCCAGGCATGCATGCATCGAGCGTAACCGGACGCTGCTTCCGCATACGAACCGGACCAGGCGTAATGGCCGAACCCGCCCTCTTGCGTGATCATGCCGGGCGCGCTAGGAACGGCGGTTTTCAGACGGGCGGCCAAGGAATCGCGGGCCAGTCGCCGCCCGGCTCCCGGTGCCGACCGCTCTTGAGGAGGCCCGCGACCCGCTCCCGTACGGCTTCCAGCTCCGCCGGCGTGATCAGCTCACCGAGCCGCGCGGCGAGCGGCTCACCCGCCCCCAGGGACGCCCGCAGCGCCTCCAGGGCCCCGGTCGCCTCCTCGGTCAGCGGCTCCCCCGCCCAGCCCCACAGCAGCGTGCGCAGCTTGTCCTCGGAGTTGAACGTCACACCGTGATCGATGCCGAACAGGTGCCCCTCGGCGTCGACGAGCAGGTGGCCGCCCTTGCGATCACCGTTGTTGATCACGGCGTCGAGCACCGAGAGCCGGCGCAGACGGGCGTCGTCGGCGTGCACCAGCAGCGCCGTGCGGCCCTCGCCGACCTCGGCGAACCCGATGGCCTTCCAGCCCTCCCCCGGCTCCTCACCGTCGACGAGGGCGAGCAGCCCGTCGCCCTCCGCCACCTCTTCCGGGGTGTCGATCCACAGCTGGACCATGCCCTCGCCGTACGGCCCGTCGCGCAGCACCGTCGGCGGCACGAGGCCCCAGCCGAGCGCCTCGGAGACCTCGTACGCGGCGACCTCGCGCCGCGCCAGGTTCCCGTCGGGGAAGTCCCACAGCGGGCGCTCGCCGCGTACCGGCTTGTAGACGCAGGTGGCCTCGCGGCCCTCGTGGGCGACAGTGCACACCAGCACCGCGTTCGACGCCTCGCGGATCTGTCCCTCGACGTTCAGCTCACCGAAGGTGAGCAGGTCCCGGTCGCTCACGCGTCGCGCCGGTATCCGTTCTGGCGCGGACATACGTGTCCCTCCGGGTCGAGCGGCAGGCTGCACAGCGGGCACGGCGGGCGCCCCGCGTTCACGACGTCCAGGGCCCGCTTGGCGAAGGCGCGGGCCTGGTTCCCTGTGAGGCGGACGCGGAGCATCGGCGGGCCGTTCTCCTCGTCCTGGAGAAGCTGCTCCTCGGCCTCCGCCAGGTCCTCCTCGGACTCGGCGTCCAGCTCGACGAGGGCCTGCGCCTCGACGATCATGCGCTGCTCGTCGCCGTCCCATGCGAGTGCCATGGTGCCGACGCGGAACTCCTCCTCCACGGGCGCTTCCAGGGGCGCGGTGTCGGAGATCTCACTGGGGGCGACGGCAGGCACCGGGGCGTTGCCCCCAGTGCGCCGCACGACCTCGTCGAGCAGTTCGTCCATGCGCTCGGCGAGCGCGGCCACCTGCGTCTTCTCCAGAGCCACGCTGGTGACCCGGGGTCCTGCCGTGGCCTGCAGAAAGAAGGTGCGGCGCCCGGGGAGCCCGACCGTACCGGCCACAAACCGCTCCGGAGGGTCGTAGAGGAACACCTGACGGGACACGTCCTGTCTCCATGGGATCGGGATCGACTAACTGGGACCGGTCAGGGTCGACCGGGCCGACTGTGCTGACGGCTGCTTCACCCTACTGCGGCCGACGATCACGGTGCGCCCGCGCCGCCCCCGACCGGTGCGTCCGGCTCCTGCGGCTCCTCGCGCGGCGCCAGGGACGCGAAGTCCCCGGTGTCCCCGAGGCGTACGAGAAAGGGGCGAAGCCGTGTGTAACGGATCGCTGTGATGGAACACGGCTCTACGGAGATCCGTTGAAAGAGGTCCAGATGCAGCCCGATGGCGTCCGCGACAAGGGACTTGATGATGTCGCCGTGCGAACACATCACATAGGCGGCGTCCTCGCCGTGCTCGCGCTCCACGCGCGCGTTCCACTCACGAACCGCCTCGGCGGCCCGGTGCTGCATCTGCCGCATCGACTCCCCGCCGGGGAACGCGGCGGCCGTCGGGTGCTGCTGCACGACCTGCATCAGCGGCTCGTCGCTCAACTCGGCGAGCTTGCGGCCGGACCAGTCCCCGTAGTCGCACTCGCCGATGCGGTCGTCGGTACGCAGGGTCAGCTCCGGCCGCGCGGCGAGCAGCGGCGCGACGGTCTCCCGGCAGCGCTGCAACGGGCTGGCGACGATCTCGGCGAGGGGCAGGTCCGCAAGCCGCTCGGGCAGCCGCGCGGCCTGCGCGGCGCCGCGCTCGTCGAGCGCCACACCGGGCGTCCACCCGGCGAGCACGCCCGCGGTATTGGCGGTGGAACGTCCGTGCCGGACAAGGATCAGCGTGGGCATGTGCCCCACCCTAGGCATACGACGACGTGCGGCAGTGCCGGGTACTGGGAAGAATTCACTTCGTGATCGTCGACTGCGCCATCTACCGGGAAGGACGCCGCATCGAGCGGCCCGCCGACTTCTCCGATGCCCTCGACGAGGCGCGCTCGACGGGCGACGCGTTCGTGTGGATCGGGCTGCACGAGGCGACCGAGGACGAGTTCGACCAGGTCAGCCAGGAGTTCGGGCTTCACCCGCTGGCCGTGGAGGACGCCCTGAAGGCGCACCAGCGGCCCAAGCTGGAGGTCTACGACGACTCCCTGTTCGTGGTCCTCAAGCCGGTCGTGTACGAACCGAAGAGCGACAAGGTGTCCACGGGCGAGCTGATGCTGTTCCTGGGCGACTCGTTCGTGGTGACCGTGCGGCACGGCGAGGGCGCGCCCCTGAAGGCCGTACGGCAGCGCCTGGAGGCCGAGCCGGAGTTCCTCAAGCAGGGGCCCACGGCGGTCCTGTACTCGGTCGCGGACGCCACGGTGGACCACTACCTGGAGGTCGCGGCCGAGCTGCAGACCGACCTGGAGGAGTTGGAGACGGAGGTCTTCTCCCCGCGGGGCGGCGGCACCCGTGACACCGCCGAGCGCATCTACACGTTCAAGCGTCAGATCCTCGAATTCCGGCGCGCGACCGGGCCGTTGAGCATGCCGCTGGAGCGGCTCGCCGGCCTCGGGCCGTGGGGGCTCGCCGCCGTGCCGTTCGTGCACGAGGAGGCGCGGCCGTTCTTCCGCGACGTGAACGACCACCTGACGCGGGTCAACGAGTCCGTGGACGGCCTGGACCGCCTCGTGTCGGACATCCTGTCCGCGCACCTGGCGCAGATGAGCGTGCGGCAGAACGACGACATGCGGAAGATCTCCGCGTGGGCGGCGATGGCCGCGGTGCCCACGATGATCGCGGGCATCTACGGCATGAACTTCGACCACATGCCGGAGCTCCACTGGGTGTGGGCGTACCCGGCGGTGATCGCCCTGATGGCCCTGCTGGAACTGCTCCTGTTCCGCTTGTTCAAGCGCCGCGGGTGGCTCTGAAGCAGCTCGGGCTCAGGCGAACTCGACCGCGCTGGTCGCCGGCCCACCCAGGGCGTCGCGTCGCTCCGGCATCTTCAACGACACCATCCGCCGCCATCCGCCCAGGCGCTCGTACGCATACATCGCATGGATCCCCGCAGCGAGCGCCGCGGCCTTCGGCTTCGACCAGCCCAGGACGCGGCCCATGTGGTCCATGACGGCAAGGCTGACGTCCCGGTAGACGGCGATCTCCGCCATGGCGCACTCGCGCAGAATGCGCTGGATGGTGCGGCCGTGCCCCGCGTACGCGAAACGCAGCAACTCCTCGTGGCAGTAGGCGAGATGGTTGTCCTCGTCGTTGGAGATCATCTTGACGGCACGCCCGAGGTCGGGATCGTCGGCGAAGTGCTTGCGCAGCATCACCATCTGCTCGGACGCCCGCTGTTCGGTGACGCGGCTGTGCGCCAGGTACGTGACGATGTCCTGCACGGAGAGCCGCTCGTCGCGCCGCAGCTGATCGTGCGCGAGCCCGATCCCGTGCTTCTCCAGAAGCATCGTGTAGTCGGCCTCGGCGGGGACGGGCGCCGGCTCCAGACCGCGCTTCTTCATGAGGGCGTTGAAGATCCGCCCGTGCTTGTCCTCGTCCGCACCGTGCCGCGCGATCTTGGGAGCGAGGCCGCGCTCGCTCTCGGGGACCAGCGCGGCGATCCGCCCGTTCTCCCAGCCGCCCTGGGATTCACCGCTCGCCGCGATGGAGCAGAACAACCGGAACGACTCGTCGTTGTCGATGATCTCCTGGAACAGACTCTTGGCCGACAGCATCTGCAACCTCCATCTCGCCGTACCGGACTCCGCAGTACTGCAAAGTCCGAGTCAAATGCGGGACATGGGGCAGGGCAACAGCTATGCGGGTCAACTCGTCCGAACGGAGGACACGGGGCGCGGGACGAGCCGTAACCAGGCCCCTCGTGGCGCGTTGAGCAAGACGTCGGCCGTGGCGGGGAAGACCCCCCGAGCCCCCACCACGGCCGCAGAAGAACTTTCCGGATCCTTACGCCAGCCCGGCGCGCTCCATCGCCTCGGTGCCCGCGCGCAGCGAGGCCAGGCGGTCGTCGAGCGTGAGCCCGGCCGGGTTGATGGTCAGCGTGGTGACACCGGCCTCGGAGTAGGCCCGCATGCGGTCGGCGATCCGGTCCACGGAGCCGAGCAGCGTGGTGGAGTCGATGAGCTGCTGCGGGATCGCCGCGGCCGCGCCCTCCTTGTCGCCGGCCAGGTACTTGTCCTGGATCTCGGCGGCCTCCTTCTCGTAGCCCATGCGCTGCGCGAGCTGGTTGTAGAAGTTCTGCTTACGGCTTCCCATGCCGCCCACGTAGAGGGCGGTGTACGGCCGGAACATGTCGGCGAGCGCGCCCACGTTCTTGTCCTCGCCGAGCGCCAGCGGAACCGTCGGGCAGACGTCGAAGCCCTCCATGGTCTTGCCGGCCTTCTCGCGGCCCGCCCGGATGTGCTGGAGCGCGGTCTCCTCCAGGTGCTCGGCAGCCGGGAAGATCAGCAGGGCGCCGTCGGCGATCTCGCCGGTCTGCTCCAGGTTCTTCGGGCCGATCGCGGCGATGTAGAGCGGAATCTGCTCGCGCTCGGGGTGCACGATCAGCTTCAGCGGCTTACCGGGCCCGTCCGGCAGCGGGAGCGTCCAGTGCGCGCCGTCGTGGGAGACCCGCTCCCGGCTCATGGCCTTGCGGATGATCTCGACGTACTCGCGGGTGCGCGCCAGCGGCTTGTCGAACTTGACCCCGTACCAGCCCTCGGAGACCTGCGGCCCGGAGACACCGAGGCCGAGCCGGAAGCGGCCGCCGGACAGCGAGTCGAGGGTCGCGGCCGTCATCGCCGTCATCGTGGGCTGGCGGGCCGGGATCTGGAAGATGGCCGAGCCGACGTCGATCCGCTCCGTCTGCGCGGCGACGTACGCGAGGACGGTGGCGGCGTCGGAACCGTAGGCCTCCGCGGCCCAGCACACCGCGTAGCCCAGTCTGTCGGCCTCCTTCGCGACGGCCAGGTTGTCCGCGTCCATGCCTGCGCCCCAGTAGCCGAGGTTGATGCCGAGCTTCATTGACCACATCCCCTTAACGCCGTGCCGGTTCCAGTGAATTACCCATGGGTAAGGTGCCTCGCCCGGCACCCTAACCCGGCGACCCCGGCGACAGATATCCACAGGCGCCCCGTTCCTGACCTTCGGCCAGTAACCTCAGCGCCCATGGAGCAGAGGCATCTCGGCCGCACCGGCCTGCGTGTGTCCCGGATCGGGCTCGGCACCCTCCTGTGGGGCCGGGACACCGACGAGCACGACGCCGCCGACCTGTTGAAGGCCTTCTGGGAAGCGGGCGGCACGCTCGTCGACACGGCCGACGTGTACGGGGACGGGGAGTCGGAGTATCTGCTCGGGCGGCTCATCGAGGGCCTGGTCCCCCGCCGCGACCTCGTCATCTCCACCAAGGCGGGCAGCGTGCCCGATCCCGACCGGCGCTTCGACGGCTCGCGCGGGCATCTGCTCTCCGCGCTCGACGCCTCGCTCGCCCGGCTCGGCACGGAGTACGTCGACCTGTGGCAGGTGCACGCGTGGGATCCCGGGACCCCGCTCGAGGAGACGCTCCAGGCCCTCGACATCGCGGTCGGCAGCGGACGTGCGCGCTACGCGGGCGTCTCGAACTTCTGCGGCTGGCAGCTGGCCAAGGCCGGTACGTGGCAGCTCGCCGTGCCCGGTGCGCGCACCCGTCTCGCCAGTACGCAGATGGAGTACTCGCTGCTGCAGCGGGGCGTGGAGCGCGAGGTGCTGCCGGCGGCGCTGGACCTCGGTATAGGCCTGCTGCCCTCGTCGCCGCTGGGCCGCGGGGTGCTGACCGGCAAGTACCGCTCCGGCACGCCGACCGACTCGCGGGGCGGCTCGGACCACATGGCGCCGTTCGTCGAGCCGTACCTCGACGAGGCGGCCGGGCACATCGTGGACGCGGTCGCCACGGCGGCGGACGGGCTCGCCGTGACGCCGTTGCAGGTGGCCCTCGCGTGGGTGAGGGATCGGCCGGGAGTGGCCGCGCCGATCGTCGGCGCGCGCAACGCGCAGCAGCTCACGGAGGCATTGTCAGTGGAGGCCCTTAGTCTTCCTGACGAGATCTGCCAGGCGCTCGACGATGTGTCGGCGCCCGTGCACCGCTATCCCGATCAGGACTGGAGCACGTTGTGAGTACGGAGTCCGCTGCCGCGGAGAACGAGTCAGGGGCCCGCCCCGACACGGATCCGGCTGCCGCCGCGAGCGCGGAGGCGGAGCCGGTGTCGGCGGACGGCACCGGGGCCGGGGCTGCCACCTCCGAGGCCGGGTCGGCCGGTACCGACGACGCCGAGACGGCGGCCGGGACCGATGGCGCGGAGGCCTTGGCGAGCCGGGCCGACGACGCCGAAGCGGTGGTCGGGACCGATGGCGCGGAGGACCGCGAACCCGAAGCCGCGGCGGCCGGGGCCGACGATGCCGAGGCCTTGGAAGGCCGGGTCGACGGCGCGGCGGAAAGCGCCGAAGGGGCGGAGCCCGCTGACGCAGGAGCGGAGGCCGCCGACGCGGAGGCGGCGCCGGACGAGGTCGACGCGGAGGCCGCCGACGGCGAGGTCGGCGCGGACGGTGCCGAAGCTGCTTCGGAGGATGGTGCCCAGAAGGGCGCCGAGGTGTCCGAGGCCGAGGCCGAGTTGGCGGCTCAGCGGGAGTTCCGGGAGCGGATCGCGGAGCGGAAGGCCGCCAAGGAAGGGCCGATCGACGCCGGGACGAAGCTGAGCGGGACCGCAGCCGACCTGCTGGCCGCCGTGCGCGCGGTGGAGAGCGGGGAGAAGCCGGTCGCCGCCCCCGTGCTCGCGCGGCCCGAGCCCGAGCCGCGGCGGGACGCCCCGGCCGCCTCCCCCGCCGAACCCGTGCGCAGGCCGCAGGCCGCCGTTCAGGCGGGCCCCGACCCGGATGCCGTCGACTCGGTGCGGGCCGTGCTCGCCGAGGGCGGCGCCCCCGAATCGCTGGCCGGCGCGGCCGCCGCGGCTCTGGGCGAGGGCGCGGGCGACGAACTGCGGGCGGATCCTTGGCAGTTGCTGCGGGTGAGCGGGGTGCGCCCCGAGCAGGCCGACGGGTTCGCGCGGGAGCTGCTCGGCGCGGAGTGCGGTCCCGACGACGAGCGGCGGGGCCGCGCCGTCACCGTATGGCTGCTCGAGCAGGCCGCGAACGCCGGGCACACCGCCCTCGATCTGCCGGTGCTCGCCGAAGCGCTCGGCAAGCAAGGGGTGCCCGATGCAGAGGAAGCCGTGCAGAGCGCCGTCGCGGAGGGCGACGCGCTGATCTTCCACGACCCGCTGGAGGACGCGCCCGCCCCCGCGCCCGCCGCCGATGAGGACGGCGAGGAGGAAGAGGCGGAGCGGCCCGTACGCGTCCTGGTCGGGCTCGAGCGGTACGCGCTCGCCGAGGAGAGCCTCGCCGACGGGCTCGCCCGGCTGCTCAACGCCGCGCCCAAGGACGAGGGTTCGGCCACCGCAGGACTGGAGGAGGCCGCCGGGGCCGAGCGCGGCACGACGGCCGAGCTGATCCGGGCGATCGCCGCGCACCGCCTCGTGCTGCACACCGGCGGCGAGGCGGCCCGCGCCGAGCCGGTCGCCGCGGCGGCCGCCGCGGGCAAGCTGGGCCTGCGGGTGTGCGTCGCGGCGCACGGTGCGGACGGTCGGCGCCGCGTCGCCGAACTCCTCGGCCCGGACGCGCCCGAGACGGCCACCGCGACCGTCGCGGGCCTGCTCGCGCAGGCGGAGGGCCCCGGGCTCGACCGGGACGGGGCGTTCGCCCTCGACCTCCTGGTCGTCCTGGACGCGCCGCAACTGGACGTGGGCGACGCCGCGATGCTCGTGGAGCTGCTCGCCGACGGGACGTGCCTGGTGCTCAGCGGAGACCCGGGGACGCTGTGGTCGGCGGGCCCGGGCCGGGTCTTCGCGGACGTCGCCGCGGCGGGGATCTGCCCGCGCGTCGTCTCCCGCACGCCGGACTTCGGGCCGATCGGCGAGCTGGTCTCCGGCATCGGCATCGGTGAGCTGAACCAGGTGGAGGCGCCCGGCAAGGAGGTGGTGATCGTTCCGGTGCGGGACCCGGCCGAGGCGATCCACCGCACCGTGCAGCTCGTCGCGGACTCGGTGCCGCGGGCGATCGGCGTGCCGGCCGAGCAGACGCAGGTCATCACGCCGGGGCACGGGGGCGCCGCGGGGACGCGGGCGTTGAACGTGGCGCTGAAGGAGCGGCTCAACCCGGGGCCCGGGCGGTTCGGCGGCTTCGACCCCGGTGACCGGGCGGTGTACGTGACCGGGCGCGGGCGGATCCGGCCCGGCGTGGTCGTGGGGGCGGACGCGGAGGGCCTGCGCCTCGAGTGTGACGGCGCCCCCGTCCTCGTACCGAAGGAGCAGGTGGAGCAGGGGGCCGTGCGGCACGGGTGGGCCGTGACCGGGCACCAGGCCGTCGGGGTCCGGTGGCCCGCGGCCGTGGTCGTACTGCCCGGCGATGCCACGCAGGCGCTCAGTCGCCCCTGGGTCTACACGGCCTTCGGACGCGGCGAGCGGCACCTCTCGGTGGTGCACGGAGCGGACGCGGCCCTGCCGCGCGCGGTGGCCGAGATCCCGGCGAAGCCGCGCACGACACGCTTGCGCAACCTGGTCCGCGCCCAGGTCCCGGGCACGTAGCCGCGGCACCGGGGTGCCGCCTTGCCCACCCTGCCGCCCAAGGCGGCAGATTGCCCAAGGCGGGCGGCGGCCACCCGATGCGCCCCAGGCGGCGGGTGTGTCAGCGGTCCGGGTCCTCCAATGGCTCGTCCGGCCCGGAGGGCTCGTCGTCGTCGGGACCGAACTCGTCGTCGTCGAAGACCGCGCTCACATCGAAGCGGCACACCACCCGCTGCGGGTCGACCTGCTCGAACGGGGCCTCCAGCCACTCACCGGGATCCGTGGGGTCGTCCGAGGCCGTGACCCAGAGCGTGGAGTCGCCCTCCTCCAGGCCGAACTCCTTGTGCCGGGAGGCGATTTCGTCGGGCTCGAACTCGCCGAAGAGGACACCGAGCGCGGCGTGCACACTACTGCCCGCCCCGTTCGGGGCCTCCGCTTCCGGCTCCGCCTCCAGGTCGGCGACCCGCCCCGCCTGCGAGAGCAGACGCTGCGGCTCGACCACGGCGTAGTCGCGTCGGATCAGCACGCTCAGCGCGTTCGGCTCCTCCGGTCCCGCGTACGGCGGCAGCGAGTCCTCGCTGCCGGGGATCTCGAAGGGGGTGACCTCGTCGTAGCGGTCGTAGAGGAGCTCGTCGTACTCCTCGGCCGCGGCGGCCAGTTCGTTGAACGCTTCGTAGACGGCCGGATCGTCCTCTCCCGACCGGCGCTCGACCGCCGCCAAATGGACGTCGAGCGCAGCCTTGACCGCCTCGGCGGCGGCGCGTACCTCGGCAGCGGTGGGCTGCGCAGCATCAGACATAGTGCAGACGCTATCCGTACCGGGCCGCTGCCCGCACAATAGATGCGATGCCGGAATACGAATTTGTCGACGTGTACGTACCGCGCGGGGTCTCCCGCAAGGACGCGACACGTCTGCTGACGGACCATGCAGAGTACGGACACTGGGAGTTGGACCGATTGAGCCTGCGCCGCGACGGCAGTCGCCGCGTGCGCCTGCGCCGACGGATCATCCGCCAGGTGCGGGCCACATGGTGACCTGAGGGCAAGGCGGGCCCTCGGGGCCTGCCTGAAGACCCGAGCAGGAAACGAAAACGGAGCGGGCCCCGTCCGTGCGGGGCCCGCTCCGTTTCGTAGAGCCTGATGTCACGCCGCCGCGTTCGCCCGCCGGTAGAGCAGCGCGCCCGCGAGCAGCGCACCCCCGGCGAGCGGGATGGCGGCACCGAGCGGCACCGAGCTGCCGGTCTCCGCGAGCTCGCCGGTCGCCGCCCTCGGGCTGCCCGTCTGCCCGAGCTGGGACTCGCCCTTGGGCATGTCGACGGTCTGCGCGCCCGGAACGTTGGGAGAGTCCGCACCGGTGTCCACGCCCGGGTCCCCGGCACGCGAGGGCGGGGTGTTCGAGTCCGCCGGGGGCGTGCTGGTACCGCTGCTCCCGCCGTCGTCGGAGCAGCCGTTGCCGGTCGTCCCGTTGCCGACCGAGCCGGCGCCGACGGAGTTCCCGCACGCGTTCACCGGCACGTGAATCGGGAGCGACACGTGGTTGCCGGAGCCGACACCGGGCGAGTCGCTGGTGCTGCCTCCGGACTGCGCGCCGCCGTCCGAGGACTGATCGCCGGCCTTGTCGCCGCCGCCCGAGCTGTCACAGCCGTTGCCCGACGCCGGGTTGAGCAGTCCGACGACGTTGATCGTGTTGCCGCAGACGTTCACCGGGACGTCCACGGGCGCCTCGACGGAGTTGCCGGACAGGACGCCCGGCGAGTCCGACGAGCTTCCGTTCGCACTCGAGTCCGCGTGCGCGTAGCCACCGGTGACGGCGAGTACGCCGGACGCGGCCGCCACGGTGATCAGGCCCTTGCGCATGACCTGTCGCATAGGTTTCCCTGCCTTGCCTTATTAAGTCTTGCCCTGGAACCGTGTCCAACCCGTCGGCCCCGGAGTGCATGGGTCGCACTCCGGGGCCGTGGGCTCAAACCCTCAAGGGGTGAGGCACAACAACGTGTCAGTCGTTGGCGCAGGTGTTACCGAAGGCAGGGTTCAGCAGCCCGATCACAGAGACCGTGTTGCCGCACACGTTCACCGGCACGTGGACCGGGACCTGGATGACGTTGCCCGAAACGACGCCGGGGGACTGCGTGGCAGCACCCTGAGCGCCGGAGTCGGCGACGGCCATGCCCGCACCCGCGAGAACCAGACCACCAGTGGCTGCCGCAGCGGCGACGACCTTCTTGAGCATTATTCCTCCTAGTTGGCAATGCAGTCCCAGCCGCGGACTGCACTCCCTGTAACGAGGAAGAACTGATGGGGCTACGAGCGCCCGGCGCCTTTCACTCTTTCCGGTCCATTACGCACGTGCGAACGATTCTTGACCTTGTGCCGGGTTGACGTCAGGACGCGTCGATGAAGCGGTCCAGGACCCGCACGCCGAACTTGAGGCCGTCCACCGGCACCCGCTCGTCGACGCCGTGGAACATGCCGGCGAAGTCCAGCTCGGGCGGCAGCTGCAGCGGCGCGAAGCCGAAGTTGCGGATGCCGAGCTCCACGAAGGACTTGGCGTCCGTGCCGCCGGAGAGCATGTACGGGATGGCCTTGCCGATCGGGTCCTCGGCCTCGATCGAGGTCTTCATGGCCTCGACGAGCGCCCCGTCGAAGGTGGTCTCGACGGCCTTGTCCGCGTGCACGTCCGAACGCTTGACCTTCGGGCCGAGGATCCGGTCGAGGTCGGCGAGGAACTCGTCCTCGTGTCCGGGCAGGAAGCGGCCGTCGACATTGGCGGTGGCCTCACCGGGGATCACGTTGACCTTGTAACCGGCGTTCAGCTGCGTGGGGTTCGCGGTGTTGGAGAGCGTGGCGCCGATCAGCTTGGCGATGCCGCCGAGCTTGGCGATGGTCTCCTCCATGTCCTCCGGGTCGAGCTCGGTGCCGAGGGCGTCGCCGAGCTCGTCGAGGAAGTGCCGGAGCGTCTTGGTGACGCGGACCGGGAACTTGTGGCGGCCGAGGCGCGCGACGGCCTCGGACAGCTCGGTGATCGCGTTGTCCCGGTGGATCATGGAGCCGTGCCCGGCGGTGCCGGCCACGGACAGCTTCATCCAGTGCATGCCCTTCTCGGCGGTCTGGACGAGGTAGAGCCTGCGCTGCTCGTTCACCGTGAAGGAGAAGCCGCCGACCTCGCTGATCGCCTCGGTGACGCCCTCGAAGAGGTCCGGGTGGTTGCGCACCAGGTGGCGGGCGCCGAAGACGCCGCCGGCCTCCTCGTCGGCGAGGAAGGCGAGGACGATGTCGCGCGGGGGCTTGCGGCCGGTGCGCAGCCGGTCGCGGACGACCGCGAGGGTCATCGCGTCCATGTCCTTCATGTCGACGGCGCCGCGGCCCCAGACACAGCCGTCGGCGATCTCGCCGGAGAACGGGTGGTGGGTCCAGTCCGCCGCGTTCGCCGGGACGACGTCGGTGTGGCCGTGGATGAGGAGGGCGGGCCGCGAGGGGTCCTCGCCCTCGATCCGGGCGACCGTGGAGGCGCGGCCGGGGTGGGACTCGAAGATCTTCGGTTCGAGGCCGACCTCGGCGAGCTTCTCCGCCGTCCACTCGGCGGCCTTGCGCTCGCCCGGGCCCGAGTGGTCGCCGTAGTTGCTGGTGTCGATCTGGATCAGTTCGCGGCAGAGGTCGACGACCTCGTCCTGCCCGGAGACCGCCCTGCCCGTGCTCGGCTCGCTCACGCTGGTTCCTCTCTTGCCGTGGATATCTCTCATCCTCTCTCCCCCGGCCCCCGGACCCAAGGCCGGGCGCCTCTCGTCACGTGCCGTTCACAGGCGGGGCCACCGGGCCGGGGGGCTGATCGAGGCACTCCGAATCCCTGGTAATGTTCTCTGTGTCGCCGCGGGAAACGCCCCGCACACAGGCGGCAGACACCTTGTCCGGGTGGCGGAATGGCAGACGCGCTAGCTTGAGGTGCTAGTGCCCTTTATCGGGCGTGGGGGTTCAAGTCCCCCCTCGGACACAGAGAAAGACCCCAGATGACTCTGGGGTCTTTTGCGTTGCCCGGGCACCCACGGAGGGGTGCGTTACGTCACGTGATGCAATGGACGTTCGACGCAACCTGGGGGTGCAGCGGGACGTGTGGGCGAACAGGGAGCCCGGCAACGGCGGTTTCCGTCCGCTGGACGACAAGGATCCGCGGACGGTCGGCGGATACCGCCTGGTCGCGGGGCTCGGCTCCGGTGGCATGGGGCGCGTCTATCTGTCGCACACGCCGGGCGGCCGGGCCGTCGCGGTCAAGGTGATCAGACCCGAGCTGGCCGAGGACCCCGAGTTCCGCCGCAGATTCCGTACCGAGGTCGCCGCGGCGAGCAAGGTGCACGGGCTCTACACGGCGCCGGTCGTCGACAGTGACACGGAGAGCCCGGTGCCGTGGTGCGCGACCGCGTACGTGCCCGGGCCCTCGCTCGCGGAGGCGGTGCGCGAGCACGGGCCGCTGCCGGTGGACACGGTGCTGCGGATGACGGCCGGGATCGCGGAGGCGCTCCAGGCGGTGCACGACGCGGGGATCGTGCACCGCGACCTGAAGCCGTCGAACGTGCTGCTGGCCTCCGACGGGCCCCGCGTCATCGACTTCGGTGTGGCCCGGGCGGCGGACGCGACGTCCGTGACGCGCAGCGGGTCGGCCGTGGGCACGGTCGCGTACATGGCTCCGGAGCAGGTGCTCGGCGGCTCCGCGAGCGGCTCGGCCGATGTGTTCGCGCTCGGCCAGACCGCGGTGTTCGCCGCCACCGGGAGCACCGCGTACGGGGAGGGCGAGCCGCACGCGGTGCTGTACCGGGTCGTGCACGAGGAGCCGGATCTGTCCAAGGTCCCGGACGCCCTGCGGGAGTTGATATCCCGCTGCCTCAGCAAGCCGGCCGATGACCGGCCGACGGTGCGGGAGGTCATCGAGACGGTCCAGGTGATCCGTGAGTCGCTGCCCGGCGGTCCCGGGCCCGCGACGGACGCCTGGCTTCCCGGGGAGGTCGCCGAGGGGATCGCGGCGCGTGCCGAGGGGGCGCGGGTGACCGGGGCGGAGCCGACGGGGCATGCGACGCCGCCGCGCGGTGCTACGGGTCCCGATGAGACACCCGGGAGCCCTGCCGCCCCCGCCGGTGTGTTCGGACCGCCGGTCGCGTTCTCCCAGGAACCGCCCGTCGGGCCGGGGCAGCAGGGCCATCCGGCCACGGCCCCCGACAGCCCATCGCCCGCCGCCCCCGTCGCGTCCCTCGGCGCCGAGACCGCCGCCGTGAGCACGGAGCCCCGGCGCGGACGCTCGCGTGCCTGGCTGATGGCGGCCGCCGGGGTCGTGCTGGTCGCGTGCGGCGCGGCCGCCGCGCTGTATTTCGTGCCCGGCGGGCAGCAGGCCGACGGAGCGGCAGGGCCTGCGGTCTCCAGCCAGCCCGAGGCAACGCGCTCCGCGTCCAAGTCGGCGTCCGCGTCGAAGTCCGCCTCCCCCAGCGCCTCGAAGTCGCCGAAGGCGTCCAAGTCAGGTGCGGCGCCCACCCCTTCGGACTCGGCCGCGGACCCCACGTCCGCTCCCCCGTCGGCCCCCACGAGCGGGCCCCCGACCTCGGGGCCCCCGCTCCCGTCGACGTACAACGGCATCGTGATGACGGACAGCCAGGACCTGTATCTCGCGGACGATCCGGTGCGGGCCAAGCCGGACGACGGACAGTCGACCGAGGATCTGACCTACGCCGTCTACAGCAACGGCGCGGTACTGGCGCCCGGCACCACATCGGGGAGTTCGCTCGCGCTGCTCCCCGCCGGGCAGCCGGCCACGCTCGACGCGTGCCGCAATGCTCATGCGGCCAAGGACTCCTACTGGGTCTACGACCTGCCGGTGGGCCAGCGCCTGTGCCTGGTCGCCGGCTCGGGGAACGTCGGGCTGCTGACGCTCCGGGGCAAGACGGAGGGCAAGAACGTCACGCTGGACGCGAAGGTCTGGCGTACCGCCGACCAGTAGACGCACCAAAAAGCCCGCCGGACCGCGAGGTCCGGCGGGCTTCGTGTGTGTCGCCTACTTGGACTCGACGGCGTGGCCGCCGAACTGGTTGCGCAGCGCCGCGATCATCTTCATCTGCGGCGAGTCCTCCTGGCGGGAGGAGAAGCGCGCGAAGAGCGACGCGGTGATCGCCGGCAGCGGCACCGAGTTGTCGATGGCCGCCTCGACGGTCCAGCGGCCCTCGCCCGAGTCGGCGGCGAAGCCGCGCAGCTTGTCGAGGTGGGTGTCCTCGTCGAGCGCGTTGACGGCGAGGTCGAGCAGCCAGGAGCGGATGACCGTGCCCTCCTGCCAGGAGCGGAAGACCTCGCGGACGTTGTCCACGGAGTCGACCTTCTCCAGGAGCTCCCAGCCCTCGGCGTAGGCCTGCATCATCGCGTACTCGATGCCGTTGTGGACCATCTTGGAGAAGTGGCCGGCGCCGACCTTGCCCGCGTGGACGTAGCCGAAGTCACCCTCGGGCTTGAGGGCGTCGAAGACCGGCTTGACCTTGGCGACGTTCTCCTCGGAGCCGCCGACCATGAGCGCGTAGCCGTTCTCCAGGCCCCAGACGCCACCGGAGACACCGGCGTCGACGAAGCCGATGCCCTTGATGCCGAGCTCCGCGGCGTGCTTCTCGTCGTCCGTCCAGCGGGAGTTGCCGCCGTCGACGACGATGTCGCCCTCGGAGAGCAGTTCCTTGAGCTCGTCGACCGTGGACTGCGTCGCGGCGCCCGCCGGGACCATCACCCAGACCACGCGCGGGCCCTCGAGCTTCTCGACGAGCTCCTGGAGGGAGGCGACGTCGGAGACCTCGGGGTTGCGGTCGTAGCCGATGACGGTGTGGCCGGCGCGGCGGATGCGCTCGCGCATGTTGCCGCCCATCTTGCCGAGACCGATGAGACCCAGCTGCATCGATGCCATGTCAGATTCACTTACCTTCAGGTTGCGGGTGTTCAGGAGGTGCGGCCGCGCAGCGCGCGGTACGTGCCGACCAGGGACTGCGTCGAGGCGTCGAGGCCGGGGACCTCGGCGCCTTCGGTGAGGGCGGGCTCCACGCGCTTGGCGAGGACCTTGCCGAGCTCGACGCCCCACTGGTCGAAGGAGTCGATGTTCCAGATGGCGCCCTGGACGAAGACCTTCTGCTCGTAGAGGGCGATGAGCTGGCCGAGGACCGACGGGGTCAGCTCGCGCGCGAGGATCGTCGTCGTCGGGTGGTTGCCCTTGAACGTGCGGTGGGCGACCTGCTCCTCGGCGACGCCCTCGGCGCGCACCTCCTCGGCAGTCTTGCCGAAGGCGAGGGCCTGGCCCTGCGCGAACAGGTTGGCCATCAGCAGGTCGTGCTGGCCCGCGAGGGTGTCGGACAGCTCGTCGACCGGCTTCGCGAAGCCGATGAGGTCCGCCGGGATCAGCTTCGTGCCCTGGTGGATGAGCTGGTAGTAGGCGTGCTGCCCGTTGGTGCCGGGGGTGCCCCAGACGACCGGGCCCGTCTGCCACTCCACGCCGCGGCCCTGGCGGTCCACGGACTTGCCGTTGGACTCCATGTCGAGCTGCTGGAGGTACGCAGTGAACTTGGAGAGGTAGTGCGAGTACGGCAGCACCGCGTGCGACTGGGCGCCGTGGAAGTTGCCGTACCAGACGCCGAGGAGGCCGAGCAGCAGCGGCGCGTTCGCCTCGGCCGGGGCGGTGCGGAAGTGGTCGTCGACCAGGCGGAAGCCGTCGAGCAGCTCGCGGAAGGCGTCCGGGCCGATCGCGATCATCAGCGAGAGGCCGATGGCCGAGTCGAAGGAGTAGCGGCCGCCGACCCAGTCCCAGAACGCGAACATGTTGGCCGTGTCGATGCCGAACTCGGAGACCTTCTCGGCGTTCGTCGACAGGGCGACGAAGTGCTTCGCGACCGCCGCGTCGTCACCGAGCGCCGCCAGCAGCCAGGAGCGCGCCGCCTTCGCGTTGGTGATCGTCTCGATCGTCGTGAAGGTCTTGGACGCGATGATGAACAGCGTCTCGGCCGGGTCGAGGTCGCGGACGGCCTCGTGCAGGTCGGCGCCGTCGACGTTCGACACGAAGCGGAACGTCAGGTCGCGGGCGGTGAACGGGCGCAGCGCCTCGTACGCCATGGCCGGGCCGAGGTCCGAGCCGCCGATGCCGACGTTGACGACGTTCT
This sequence comes from Streptomyces sp. UC4497, assembly GCF_054871485.1. Lineage (NCBI taxonomy): Bacteria > Bacillati > Actinomycetota > Actinomycetes > Kitasatosporales > Streptomycetaceae > Streptomyces > Streptomyces sp. UC4497. Next base: position 356,199 of record NZ_JBTYHB010000002.1, read on the forward strand.
TGATCCGCTTGCCGGTGTGGCCGGTCCACTCGCCCGAACGGATCTTGTCCGCGAAGACGGCCATCTGGTCGAGGACCTCGTGCACCTTCGGCACGACGTTCTCGCCGTCGACCTCGATCACGGCGTCGGCCGGGGCGCGCAGGGCCGTGTGCAGCACGGCGCGGTCCTCGGTCGTGTTGATCTTCTCGCCGCGGAACATGGCGTCGCGCTGCCCGAACACGTCGGTGGCGGTGGCCAGTTCCTGGAGCAGGGCGAGGGTCTCGTCCGTGATCAGGTGCTTGGAGTAGTCGATGTGCAGGTCACCGACGTCGAGCGTGTAGCGCTCGGCACGGGCCGCGTCCTTCGCGAACAGGTCGCGCAGGTGCGTGCCGTTGAACTTCGCGCGGTGGTCCTCAAGGGCCGTCCACTGCGGGCGGCGGGTGAGGAACGGGTTGCTGTCAGGCATGTTGAACGGACTCCTTGGTGACTTTGCCGTGGGCGGCTGCCTGCAGGGCCACGGCGTACATCTCGTCGGCGTCGAGGCGGCGGAGTTCCTCCGCGATCAGCTCGGCGGTGGAGCGGACCTTGAGGGCGAGGGTGCGCTCGGGCTGGCCGGGGAGGGTCAGCTTGGCGAGCGGTCCTTCGGGGCGGTCGATGCGGATCTCGCCGGTCGGCGTGCCGAGGCGGACCGCGGTGACGACCGGTCCTTCCGTGGTGACCCGCTCGACCTTGACGCCGAGCCGGGCGCCGAGCCAGCGCGCGAGCAGTTCGGCGCTGGGGTTGTCGGCCTCGGACTCGACGGCCGCGGAGACGATGTCGGCGCGGGCCTGGTCGAGCGCGGCCGCCAGCATGGAGCGCCAGGGAGTCAGGCGCGTCCAGGCGAGGTCCGTGTCGCCGGGCGCGTAGGACGTCGAGCGCTGGGCGAGCGCGGCGACCGGGTCCTCGACGGCGTACGCGTCGGTGATCCGGCGCTGGGCGAGCGCGCCCAGCGGGTCCTTGGCGGGGTTCTCCGGGGCGTCCACCGGCCACCACACGACGACCGGGGCGTCGGGCAGCAGCAGCGGCAGGACGACGGAGTCGGCGTGCTTGCCGACCTCGCCGTACAGGCGCAGCACCACGGTCTCGCCGGTGCCGGCCTCGGAGCCGAGGCGGACCTCGGCGTCGAGCCGGTTGCCCTGGCGGTCGCGGGGCAGGCGCTTGGTGCGCCGGATGACGACGAGGGTGCGCGAGGGGTGCTCGCGAGACGCCTCCTGGGCGGCCTTCGTCGCGTCGTACGCGTTCTCCTCGTCCGTGACGATGACCATCGTCAGGACCATGCCCACGGCGGGGGTCCCGATGGCGCGGCGCCCTTCGACGAGCGCCTTGTTGACCTTGCTTGCCGTGGTGTCGGTCAGGTCGATCCTCATGGCCTGCGCCAGCTCCGTCCGTCTCGTGCGAGCATCTCGTCCGCTTCCTTCGGGCCCCAGCTGCCCGAGGCGTACCGGGCGGGCCTGCCGACCTTGTCCCAGTGCTCCTCGATGGGGTCGAGGATGCGCCAGGACTCCTCGACCTCTTCCGTGCGCGGGAAGAGGTTGGCGTCGCCCAGCAACACGTCCAGGATCAGCCGCTCGTACGCTTCCGGGCTGGACTCGGTGAACGACTCGCCGTAGGCGAAGTCCATGGACACGTCGCGGATCTCCATCGACGTACCCGGCACCTTGGATCCGAAGCGCACCGTCATGCCTTCGTCCGGCTGAACGCGGATGACGATCGCGTTCTGGCCGAGTTCCTCGGTGGCGGTGTGGTCGAACGGGGAGTGCGGGGCGCGCTGGAAGACGACGGCGATCTCGGTGACGCGGCGGCCGAGGCGCTTGCCGGTGCGCAGGTAGAACGGGACGCCCGCCCAGCGGCGGTTGTCGATGCCCAGCTTCACGGCCGCGTAGGTGTCGGTCTTCGACTTGGGGTCGATGCCGTCTTCCTGGAGGTAGCCGGGGACCTTCTCGCCGCCCTGCCAGCCGGCCGCGTACTGCGCGCGGACGGTGGACTTCTCCAGGTCGTCGGGGAGCCGTACGGACTTGAGGACCTTGAGCTTCTCGTTGACCAGCGACTCGGCGTCGAACGCGGCCGGCTCCTCCATCGCCGTGAGGGCGAGCAGCTGGAGCAGGTGGTTCTGGATGACGTCGCGGGCAGCGCCGATGCCGTCGTAGTAGCCGGCGCGGCCGCCGATGCCGATGTCCTCGGCCATCGTGATCTGCACGTGGTCGACGTAGGACCGGTTCCAGATCGGCTCGTACATCTGGTTGGCGAAGCGGAGCGCCAGGATGTTCTGGACGGTCTCCTTGCCGAGGTAGTGGTCGATGCGGAAGACCTGCTCGGGCGAGAACACGTCGTGCACGATCGCGTTCAGCTCGCGCGCCGACTCCATGTCGTGGCCGAACGGCTTCTCGATGACGGCACGCCGCCAGGAGCCCTCGGGCGCGTCCGCGAGGCCGTGCTTCTTGAGCTGCTGCACGACCTTGGGGAAGAACTTGGGCGGTACGGAGAGGTAGAACGCGTAGTTGCCGCTGGTGCCGCGCTTCTCGTCGAGCTCGTCGACGGACTCGCGCAGCTGCTTGAACGCGGTGTCGTCGTCGAAGTCGCCGGGGATGAAGCGCATGCCCTCGGCGAGCTGCTGCCAGACCTCCTCGCGGAAGGGGGTGCGGGCGTGCTCCTTGACCGAGTCGTGGACGACCTGCGCGAAGTCCTGGTCCTCCCACTCGCGGCGGGCGAAGCCGAGGAGCGAGAAGCCCGGCGGCAGCAGGCCGCGGTTGGCGAGGTCGTAGACGGCCGGCATCAGCTTCTTGCGGGACAGGTCGCCCGTGACGCCGAAGATGACGAGCCCGGAGGGGCCCGCGACGCGCGGCAGACGGCGGTCGCGGGGGTCCCTCAGCGGGTTCTGCCAAGCGGTGGAGCTCACTTGGACTCAGCCTCCGTCAGGCGGGAGGAGACGGTGGAGAGCAGGTCGTTCCAGGCGACCTCGAACTTGGCGACGGCCTCGTCCTCGAGCTGCTGGGTGACCTCGTCGAGCGAGATGCCGAGCGCGTCGACGGCGGCCAGCTCGGCGCGGGCCTGCTCGTAGCGGCCGGTGATGGTGTCACCGGTGATCTCGCCGTGGTCGGCGGTCGCCTTCAGGGTGCCCTCGGGCATGGTGTTGACGGTGCCGGGCGCGACCAGCTCGTCGACGTACAGGGTGTCCTTGTACGCGGGGTCCTTGACGCCGGTGGAGGCCCACAGCGGGCGCTGCTTGTTGGCGCCGGCGGCCTCCAGCTTGGTGGCGCGCTCGGCGGCGAAGGCCTGCTCGAACGCCTCGTAGGCGAGACGGGCGTTGGCGAGCGCGGCCTTGCCCTTGGCGTCCTTGGCCTCGTCCGTACCGATCTTGTCGAGGCGCTTGTCGATCTCGGCGTCGACGCGGGAGACGAAGAAGGAGGCGACCGAGTGGATCGTGGCGAGGTCGATGCCGCGCTCGTGGGCCTTCTCCAGACCGGCCAGGTAGGCGTCCATGACGGCCTTGTAGCGGTCGAGGGAGAAGATCAGCGTGACGTTGACCGAGATGCCGAGGCCGATGACCTCGGTGATGGCCGGGAGGCCCGCGAGGGTCGCCGGGATCTTGATCATCACGTTGGGGCGGTCGACGAGCCAGGCGAGCTGCTTGGCCTCGGCGATGGTGGCCTCGGTGTTGTGGGCCAGGCGCGGGTCGACCTCGATGGAGACGCGGCCGTCACGGCCCTGCGTGGCGTCGTACACCGGGCGCAGGATGTCGGCGGCGGCGCGCACGTCCTGCGTGGTCATCATGCGGACGGCCTCGTCGACGGTGACCTTGCGGACGGCCAGGTCGGCGAGCTGCTCCTCGTAGCCCTCGCCCTTGCCGATGGCGGCCTGGAAGATCGAGGGGTTCGTGGTGACGCCCACGACGTGCTGGTCCGCGATGAGCTCGGCGAGGTTGCCGGACTCGATGCGGGTGCGGGACAGGTCGTCCAGCCAGATGGAAACGCCTTCGTCGGACAGCGACTTGAGGGGTGCGACGGCGTTGCTCATGTTCTGTTTCATCTTCTTTCGGTGTGGCTCAGTACGAAGGGGTCAGGCGCGGGCGGCGGCGAGCGACTCGCGGGCCTTGTCGGCGACGTTCTCGGCGGTGAAGCCGAACTCGGCGAAGAGCGTGCCCGCGTCGGCGGAGGCACCGAAGTGCTCCAGGGAGACGATGCGGCCGGCGTCACCGACGTAGCGGTACCAGGTCAGACCGATGCCTGCCTCGACCGCCACGCGGGCCTTCACCGACGGCGGCAGGACGGCGGCGCGGTACTCGGCGTCCTGCTCCTCGAACCACTCGACGGACGGCATCGACACGACGCGGGTGGCGACGCCCTCGGCCTCCAGCTGCTCGCGGGCGGCGACGGCGAGCTGGACCTCGGAGCCGGTGGCGATCAGGACGACGTCCGGGGTCTCCTTCGAGGCCTCGACCAGGACGTAACCGCCCTTGGCCGCGTCGTCGTTGGCCTCGTACGTCGGCAGGCCCTGACGGGAGAGCGCCAGGCCGTGCGGGGCCGGCTTCTCGGTGCCGCGCTTGAGGATCTCGCGCCAGGCGATGGCGGTCTCGTTGGCGTCGGCCGGGCGGACCACGTTCAGGCCGGGGATGGCGCGCAGCGCGGCGAGGTGCTCGACGGGCTGGTGGGTCGGGCCGTCCTCACCGAGACCGATGGAGTCGTGGGTCCACACGTAGGTGACCGGGAGCTGCATGAGGGCCGACATGCGGACGGCGTTGCGCATGTAGTCGGAGAACACCAGGAAGGTGCCGCCGTAGATGCGGGTGTTGCCGTGCAGCGCGATGCCGTTCATCTCGGCGGCCATCGAGAACTCGCGGATGCCGAAGTGCACGGTGCGGCCGTACGGGTCGGCCTCGGCCAGCGGGTTGCCCTTCGGGAGGAAGGAGCTGGTCTTGTCGATGGTGGTGTTGTTGGAGCCGGCGAGGTCGGCGGAGCCGCCCCACAGCTCGGGGACGACCGGGCCGAGGGCCTGGAGGACCTTGCCGGACGCGGCGCGCGTGGCGACCTTCGTGCCGGTCTCGAAGGACGGCAGGGCGTCCTCCCAGCCCTCGGGGAGGCGGCCCGCGAGCACGCGGTCGAGGGTCGCGGAGCGCTCGGGGTTGGCGTTCCGCCACTCGGCGAGCTGCTTGTCCCAGGCGGCGTGCGCCTCGGCGCCGCGGTCGAGGGCGCCACGGGTGTGGGCGATGACCTCGTCCTCGACGATGAAGGACTGCTCGGGGTCAAAGCCGAGGACGCGCTTGGTGGCGGCGATCTCCTCGGCGCCGAGCGCGGAGCCGTGGGAGGCCTCGGTGTTCTTCGCGGTCGGGGCCGGCCAGGCGATGATCGTGCGCATCGCGATGATGGACGGCTTGTCGGTGACGGCCTTCGCGGCGGCGAGCGCCTCGTACAGGGCCTTCGGGTCGACGTCGCCCTCGGCGGTGGGCGTGACGCGCTGGACGTGCCAGCCGTACGCCTCGTAGCGCTTGAGGACGTCCTCGGAGAAGGCGGTCGCGGTGTCGCCCTCGATGGAGATGTGGTTGTCGTCGTAGACGAAGACGAGGTTGCCGAGCTTCTGGTGGCCCGCGAGCGACGAGGCCTCGGCGGAGACACCCTCCTCCAGGTCGCCGTCGGAGACGATCGCCCAGATGGTGTGGTCGAAGGGGGAGGTGCCCTCGGCGGCCTCCGGGTCGAACAGGCCGCGCTCGTAGCGGGCGGCCATCGCCATGCCCACGGCGTTGGCGACACCCTGGCCGAGCGGACCGGTCGTGGTCTCGACACCGGCGGTGTGGCCGTACTCCGGGTGGCCCGGCGTCTTCGAACCCTGCGTGCGGAACGCCTTCAGGTCGTCGAGCTCCAGCTCGTAACCGGAGAGGAAGAGCTGGGTGTAGAGGGTGAGGCTGGTGTGGCCGGGCGACAGGACGAAGCGGTCGCGGCCGGTCCACTCCGGGTCGGCCGGGTCGTGCCGCATGGCCTTCTGGAAGATGGTGTACGCGGCCGGGGCCAGGCTCATGGCGGTACCGGGGTGTCCGTTGCCGACCTTCTGCACGGCGTCCGCCGCCAGGAGGCGCGCGGTGTCGACGGCACGCTGGTCGCGTTCGGTCCACTCGAAGGGCTTCTCGAAGGGGTCGAGTCCGTCCGGTGTCTGCGTGCTCATCTGTCCAGCTTCCTTCACATCCGTTGTCCTGCCGAGGTACCAAAAGGCACCGCCCGACCGGGACCAAAGTCCCAGGTCGAACCACCTACGAATGTAAAGGTCATACTTTTCGCTCGACAGGTGCCCCCGTGCCAGCGTTCGGTGAAAATGGGACACGCACATCGGTCGAAGTCAAGGAAAGTGGATGACGGAGCAGGACCCCTCACAGACGAGCGCACATCTGCGGGCGCCGGCTGAAAATCGAGCGCACATCCGCACCTATCCGTTCGACCCGAGCGCGAGCCTGTCCGGCGTCGGGATACAGGTCGGGCCGATGGGCTCCGAGGGTCCGTGGGCGGGTGGCGTCGGCCTGTCGCGGCGCGTGCACCGCATCGACTTCCACGTCCTGCTGTTCTTCCGCGAGGGCCCCGTCCGCCACATGATCGACTTCACCGAGTACGAGGTGGGGGCCGGGGACATCCTGTGGATCCGGCCGGGGCAGGTGCACGGGTTTTCCGCGGAGGACGCGTATGTCGGCACGGCGCTGACCATGCAACCCGGCTTCCTGCCGCGCGCGATCGTCGAGGCAACAGGGCTCTACCGTTACGACCGGCCGCCGCTGCTGCACCCCGATCCGGATCAACTCGCCGCGCTGGACGCCTCGTTGGAGCAGTTGCGGCGCGAGTACCTGGACACGGTTACGCTGCCGCTGAGCCTGCACACGTCGGTGCTGCGGCACACCCTGACGGCCCTGATGCTGCGCGTGGCGCATGTGTCGGCGCAGGCCGCGGCGGAGGCGGAGGACGGGAAGCCGCAGCAGGACACGACGTTCTCGCGGTTCCGTACGGCGGTCGAGCAGGGGTTCACCTCCAACCACAGTGTCAGCGCGTACGCCGATGAACTGGGGTACTCGCGGCGGACGTTGGTCCGTGCGGTGCGGGCGGCGACGGGGCTCACGCCGAAGGCGTTCATCGATCGGCGGGTGATCCTGGAGGCCAAGCGGATGCTTGCGCATACGGAGTTGCCGGTGGGGCGGATCGGGGTTGCGGTCGGGTTTGCGGACTCGGCGAACTTTTCGAAGTTCTTCCAGCAACACGTAGGGGCTACGCCGGCCGGGTTTCGTGAGGGCACGCTCGGCCGTGGTTGACGACGCGGGGCTCTGCCCCGGGCCCCGCTCCTCAATCGCCGGCGGGGCTGGAAAGATCGGGGCTCTGCCCCGGGCCCCGCTGCTCAATCGCCGCAGGGGCTTAATATCGGCGGCATGTCACGCACCGCCCCCACCTGCCCCTGCGGGCTCCCCTCCGCGTACGACGAGTGCTGCGGTCGCTACCACCGCGGTGACGCCGCCGCGCCCACCGCCGAAGCGCTCATGCGGTCCCGGTATGCCGCGTTCGTGCGGCAGGACGGGGCGTATCTGATGCGTACTTGGCATCCGGACACGCGGCCGCCGGGTATCGACTTCGCCGATGCACCCCAGTGGACCGGGCTTGAGATCGTGGAGGCGGTCGACGGGTCCGCGTTTCATCAGCACGGCACCGTCACCTTCCGCGCCCGCTACAAGGGCGGCGAGCTGCACGAGCGCAGCCGGTTCTCCCGGGTGGACGGGGCGTGGGTGTACGTCGACGGGGACTTCATCGAGTAGCCCCCGCCCGCAACCCCCTTTCCCCGTACGGGAGTTCAGGGCGCCAGGATGTCCAGCTCGTGCAGCGCGCCCACCGCGATCTCGCGCGTGAGCTCCTCCGCGCGCTCCGCGTTCCGCTCCCGTACCGCCTCCGCGACCTTGACGTGCAGGCTGACCGCCGCCGGGTCCGGGTCCTCGAACATGACCTGGTGGTGGGTGCGGCCCGCGAGGACCTCCGCCACCAGGTCACCCAGGTGGGCGAACATCTCGTTGCCGGACGCGTTCAGGACGATCCGGTGGAACTCGATGTCGTGGCCGAGGTACGCCTCCAGCTGCTGACCCCGTGACGTCGCCACCATGCCGAGCGCGCACTCGGTCAGCGCCGCGCACTGCTCCGCGCTCGCACTGCGCGCGGCAAGACCCGCGGCGACCGGCTCGACCGCCGAGCGGAGCACCGTCAACGAGCGCAGCTGGCGGGGGCGGTCGGCGCCCGCGAGGCGCCAGCGGATGACCTGCGGGTCGTAGACGTTCCACTCCTCGGCAGGCCGCACCGTCACGCCGACCCGGCGCCGCGAGGCCACCAGGTGCATCGACTCCAGGACGCGCACCGCCTCCCGCATGACCGAACGGGACACTTCGAAACGCTGGGCGAGCTCGTCCGTACGCAACACGCTGCCCGCGGGGTACTCGCCCGCAGTGATCGCGGGACCGAGGCTGTCCAGTACACGGGCATGGAGGCCCCGGCTGCCCTCTGTGGTCATGGGAATACCCTAGCCCCGAGTCCAATGGTCTGACTTATACGTCACACCCCCTTGAATTAATCAGACCTATTGAGTTTCAGTGTGGTGTCACAGCGATGTCGACGAAGACAGCGAAGCGAGGCAGTACCCGATGAGCACCCCCCACGTCGTCGTGGTCATGGGCGTCGCAGGAACCGGCAAGACAACGATCGGTCCCCTGCTCGCCGAACGACTCGGCGTTCCCTACGCCGAGGGCGACGACTTCCACCCCCAGGCCAACATCGACAAGATGTCGGCCGGCACCCCCCTGACGGACGAGGACCGCTGGCCCTGGCTCGACGCCATCGGCCGCTGGGCGCACAGCCGCGCGGGACTCGGCGGGGTGGTCTCCAGCTCCGCCCTCAAGCGCAGCTACCGCGACCGCCTGCGGGCCGAGGCCCCCGGCGCCGTCTTCGTCCACCTCACCGGCTCGCGCGAGCTGATCGAGGACCGGATGGGGCATCGCGAGGGGCACTTCATGCCCACGTCGCTGCTCGACTCGCAGTTCGCCACGCTCCAGCCGCTCGCGGCGGACGAGGCGGGCGTGGCCGTCGATGTCGCGGGATCGCCCGAGGAGATCGCGGACCGGGCCACCGCGGCCCTGGCCGAGCTCGACTCCCCCGCCGCGACCGCGTAACCCCCCACACCGGCAAGTTCTCCCCCTCCCCCCACTCGTTCAAGGGATAAGACCGTGACCAGACTCAGCGTCGAGATGCTGGCAGCGGACACCGTCGAGCCGATCACGTCCGCGGGCCATGCCCAGCTCGGGATCGCCGTGCTCGCGGGAATCGCCGTCATCGTCCTCCTCATCACCAAGTTCAAGATGCACGCCTTCCTGGCGCTGACCATCGGCTCGCTCGCGCTCGGCGCGTTCGCCGGTGCGCCGCTGGACAAGGTGATCGAGAGCTTCAGCGCCGGACTCGGTGACACCGTCGCCGGTGTCGGCGTACTGATCGCGCTCGGCGCGATCCTCGGCAAGCTGCTCGCCGACTCCGGCGGCGCCGACCAGATCGTCGACACGATCCTCGCCAAGGCCGGCAAGTCCGGTGGCAAGGCCATGCCGTGGGCCATGGTGCTCATCGCGGCCGTGATCGGCCTGCCGCTCTTCTTCGAGGTCGGCATCGTCCTGCTGATCCCCGTCGTCCTGATGGTCGCCAAGCGCGGCAACTACTCGCTGATGCGGATCGGCATCCCGGCCCTCGCCGGTCTGTCCGTCATGCACGGCCTGATCCCGCCGCACCCCGGCCCGCTCGTCGCGATCGACGCGGTGGACGCCAACCTCGGGCTCACGCTCGCGCTCGGCATCCTCGTCGCCATCCCGACGGTCATCGTCGCGGGCCCGGTCTTCTCGAAGTACGCGGCCAAGTGGGTCGACGTCCAGGCCCCCGAGAAGATGATCCCGGCGCGTGCCTCCGACGACCTGGAGAAGCGTCCGAGCTTCGGCGCCTCCGTGGCGACGATCCTGCTGCCCGTCGTGATGATGCTGTCCAAGGCCCTGGTCGACGTCATCGTGGACAACCCGGACGCCACCGTCCAGCGCGTCTTCGACGTGGTCGGCAACCCGATGATCGCGCTGCTCGCGGCCGTCGTCGTCGCCATGTTCACCCTCGGCCGCCCGGCCGGCTTCACCAAGGGCAAGATCCTCTCCACCACCGAGAAGTCCCTCGGCCCGATCGCGGGCGTGCTGCTCATCGTGGGCGCGGGCGGTGGCTTCAAGGGCACCCTGGTCGACTCCGGTGTCGGCGAGATGATCATGGAGATCTCCAAGGACTGGGGGCTCCCGACGCTGCTGCTCGCCTGGCTCATCGCGGTCGTCATCCGCGTCGCCACGGGTTCGGCGACGGTCGCCACGGTCTCGGCCGCCGGTCTGGTCGCGCCCCTCGCGGCCGACATGACGGAGACCCACACGGCGCTGCTCGTCCTGGTGATCGGCGCGGGTTCGCTGTTCTTCAGCCACGTCAACGACGCCGGTTTCTGGCTGGTCAAGGAGTACTTCGGGCTCACCGTCGGCCAGACCGTCAAGACCTGGTCGGTCATGGAGACCATCATCTCCGTGGTCGCCGGTGCGCTGGTGCTGCTGCTGTCCTTGGTGATCTAGCCGAGGATCGACCGCCAGCCTTGTGCGAAGAGGGCGCCCCCGCCGGTCGGCGGGGGCGCCCTCTTCGCGTGGCCTGGTCAGGGTTCGTCGAGCCACTCGCCGTGCTCCCGCGCGGCCCAGTCCCGGTCCACGAATCCCGTACGCAGGCCCTTGCGCGCCTCGGGGTCGCCGACCGCCATGCCGATGTGTCCGGCGAGCACGATGCCGAGGGCCAGCGCCAGCCAGTCGTGCACGAAGGTGCTGCCGGTGCGCACGGTGAGCGGGGCGAGGTGCGTGAACCACATGAGCAGGCCCGTGCCGAGCATCACCAGGACGGCGCCGGCGAGCCAGGCCGCCCACAGTTTCTGCCCGGCGTTGAACTTGCCCGCCGGGCGGTGGCCGGGGCGCCGGTGCAGGACGGCGCGGAGCCACGCCTTGTCGTGGAGGTCGAACCGGTTGAGCCGGCCCAGGTCCGCGCGGAAGGCGCGGGAGACGAGGCCGACCAGGAAGGGCACCGGCAGCAGCAGGCCGGACCATTCGTGCAGCGTGACCACGAGGGCGCGGCGGCCGACGAGTTCGGCGAGCTGCGGTACGTAGAGGCAGGCGGCCGTCACGACGCACACGCCCATCAGGGCGGCCGTGGCGCGGTGCACCCAGCGTTCGGCGCGCGTGAAACGGCGGACGGTGGCCGTGAGTTGTTCAGTTCGTGGGCTCATCGTCGCGTCCGTTCGAGCGGCCGACCCAGGCGTCGATGTCGTAGCCGCGCTCCTCCCAGTAGCCCGGCTGTACGTCGTCGGTGACGGTGATGCCGGAGAGCCACTTCGCCGATTTGTAGAAGTACATGGGGGCCGCGTAGAGGCGCACCGGGCCGCCGTGTGCGTGGCTCAGGTCCTTGTCCTGCATGCGCAGCGCCACCAGCACGTCGGCGCGGCGCGCCTGTTGGAGCGTGAGGCTCTCGCTGTACGTGCCGTCGAAGCAGGTCAGGCGTACGGCTTTCGCGGTGGGGCGCACCCCCGCGGCGTCCAGGATCCGCGAGAGCCGTACGCCTTCGAAGGGCGTGTGCGGGACCCGCCAGCCCGTGACGCACTGGACGTCGCGGACGAGGCGGGTCTGGGGCAGCGCCCTCAGTTCGGGGAGGGTGTACGTCGACGGGGTCTCGACCAGGCCGTCGACCTTGAGGCGGTAGGTGTCCGCGCTCTTGTGGGGGACGGAGGCGGCGACCGAGTAGTAGCGGAAGCCGCCGCCGTTGGGCAGTACGCCCGTGAGGCCGGTGGGGTCCTTCTGGGCGACGCGCTCGAAGGCGTGTTGGAGGGCGGGGGCGGCGGCCACGGTGAGGGCGCCTGCGCCCAGCATTCCGAGGACCAGCCGTCGTCCTACCGGGGGGCCTTGGTTCGGTGTCACGTATTGATTCGAGCACCGCGGGCGGCCGGATACCAGGGGTTCCGGCCGCCCGTCAGGGTTTCGTCACTTGTGGTTGCGCTCGCGGGGCTCCGCCCCGGACCCCGCGCCTCAATCGCCGGCGGGGCTGAAAAGATCGGGGCTCCGCCCCGGACCCCGCGGGCTCTCGTACAAAAGCGGGGCTTGAAATGCTCAACCGCCGGAAGCGCTTGAACGTTGGTCCAGTTGGAAGGCCTCGTTGCCCAGGCCGATGCGGGCGTGGGACTGGGGGTTGCGGCGGCGGAGGATGAGGCCGTAGGCCGTGCCGGCCAGGGCGGCGAGGACGATGATGCCGGGGAGGATCCAGTTGAGTGGGGAGTCCGGGCCCGAGCCGACCAGGACGTCGAAGTCCTTGACCGTGTAGCCGGCGATCACCAGGAGGGCGAGGCCCGCCACGCCGGATGCCACGAGGCGCCAGGCCTGCGCCGCCGCGGCACCACGGCGCGCGAAGAACACGATGACCGCGAGGGACGCCGTGGCCATGAGGAGGATGACGCCGAGCGCGCCCACGTTGCCGCCCCAGGTGAACAGGTGCAGGACCGGCGCCGTCGGGTCGCCGAACGGGCCGTCGTCGGCGATCGCGAAGCCGACGACCGCGATCAGCGAGATCACCGACTGCAGCACCGAGCTCTTGCCGGGCGCGCCGGTCGCCGTGTTCGTCCGACCGAACCCGGCGGGCAGCAGCCCCTCGCGCCCCATCGCGAACGCGTACCGCGCCACCACGTTGTGGAAGCTGAGCAGCGCCGCGAACATGCCCGTCACGAACAGGACGTGGACGACGTCCGTGAACGCGCCGCCCAGCCGGTCCTCCGTCAGACCGAAGAGGAGGCCCGCCGACTGCTTCTGCGCCGCGCCCACGATGCCCGAGGGCCCCGTCGCCACCGTCATCGCCCACGAGCTGAACGCGAAGAACAGGGCGACACCGCCGACCGCGAGGAACATCACGCGCGGCACCAGGACGTGCGGCCTGCTGGTCTCCTCCGCGTACACGGGGGCCTGCTCGAAGCCGGTGAACGCGGCGATGCAGAAGCACAGCGCCGTGCCGAGCCCGACGCCCGAGAGCGTCTCCGGGTTGAAGGCGTGCAGGGACAGTCCCTGGGGTCCGGGGTCGCCGATGGCCGCGATGTCGAAGACGACCACGACGGCGACCTCGATCAGCAGCAGCACGCCGAGGACCTTCGCGTTCACGTCGATCTTCAGCAGACCGAGCGCGCCGACGGCGAGTACGGCCACCAACGCCGGTATCCACCAAGCCAGTTCGAGGCTCAGATACTGGTCGGCGAGGCCCGCGACCTCGTAGCCGAACAGACCGAAGATGCCGACCTGAAGCGAGCTGTAGGCGACGAGCGCGACGAGGGCCGCCGCCGCGCCGGCGGTCGGGCCGAGGCCGCGGGCGATGTACGCGTAGAACGCACCGGCGTTGTGCACGTGCCGGCTCAACTCGGCGTAGCCGACGCTGAAGAGGGCGAGCACGACGCCGAGGAGGAGGAAGAGCAGCGGCATGCCGACCACTCCCATCACCGCAAACGTGGTCGGCATGACGCCCGCGACGACCATCAGCGGCCCGGTCGCGGCGAGCACGGAGAGCAGCAGCCCCGCCGTACCGAGCCGCCCGGCGCGGAGCGCGCTCGTCTCGCCCAGATACGTGTGAATGGCCGGATCCGCCGTGGCCTCCGGCGGTCGCTCGCTCGCGCTCATTGGGGGACGTCCCTTCCTTCGTGCAGTGAAGTGAGGTGGAGTGTGGTGCGGTGGGGCTTGGCTGTTGGCTGCTGTACGTCGGTGCTCTACACCGAGCCGAGCGCGGCGCTGCGCGCGACCCGGAACGCTTCGTACGGGTCCCGGTCGGGATACGACCAGGGGTACGGCGTGCTGTGCCGGCCGATCCGGTGGAACAGGGCGGCCGCCTCGGCGGGGCGGCCCTCGCAATACTTCGCGTGGGCGAGGTAGTTGAGGTCGATGCGGCCGCGCGGGTGCGAGGCGCCGGACCGGTCGCGCGCGGCGCCCCACTCCAACCACCAGTCGAACGCGGCCTTCAGGACGAGCCGGGCGCGCCGCCCCGACCAGTGCCCGGACGCCTTCGGGTCGTCGGAGAGCACGCCCACGCGCGCGAGCACCCGGTAGCGCTCGGCGTGCGCGACGACCGGGAGCAGCGCCAACGGCGAGTCGGGCGCGACCTGTTCGGACGCCCAGGACGCGAAGTCGTACACCTCGTGCAGCGGGTCCTGCCCGACGTCGGCGCGCCGCTCGGCGAGCCGCGCGACCATCAGGTGGTGCGCATGGTGGTGCCCGGGATGACGCAGGCGTACCTCGTCGAAGAGCCGCACGACATCCTCCTCGCTGCCCAACTCCCGCTCCAGGAGCATGAGTCCGAGCAGGGGCGTCGGGTCGTCGGGCACGAGCTCCGACGCCTCGGCGCAGGCCGCGCGCGCCTTCTCGGGGCGGTCGTGGCCCTCGACGGCGCGCAGCACGCTCGCGCAGGCGAGCAGGACGACGGCGTCCGTGGAGTCGGGTTCGGCGAGCAGCCAGTCGCGGGCCCAGACGCGGGCCGTGGGTTCGCCGGCGAGGCCCAGGACGCGGTGGCCGCGCAGGTCCCAGTCGGAGCCGGTGGCGCGGAGCAGGGATCTGACCTCGGTCCAGCGGCCGCGGGCGAGCGCGGAGCGGGCCGCGACGAGTTCGGCGTCGTCGAGTGCGGGGTCGCCGAAGGGAGGGGTGTGCGCGGGCTTCTTGCGGGAGCGCCCGAGCGGAGGCGGAGGTGGGGGCACCGCGGCGGGGTCCTTACGACTGTTCAGATGTGGGTGAGATGGACGGTAAGACGATGATCAAGCACAGCAAACCGGTACGGAGGTGTCCGCGTCAAGGGCCGTCGGTGACGCACCTCACCAACTCGCGGAAACAGCAGGTGAGTTCGGACAAGCGGAAGGAGCACGGAATGAGGTGGCGGTCGCTCGCGCGCGGGTGGCCGCGCGGGCCGCTATCGTCGACTGCGTGTCGGTTGTCGTCCTCGTCCTCTCCGTGAGCGCGGCGTTCTGTCTGGGCATCGGTTTCGTCCTCCAGCAGAACGCGGCGGTGCGGGCCCCGCTCAGCGACTTCCTCTCGCCCCGGCTGCTGCTCGACCTGATGCGCGTGCCGCGCTGGCTCGGCGGGATCGGCCTGATGGTGTGCGGGATGGTGCTGGGCGCGATGGCCCTCGGCCAGGGCGAGGTGACCCTCGTCGAGCCGCTGCTCGCCACGAACCTCCTCTTCGCCCTGCTGCTGTCGCGCCGTCAGACGAGATCCCCGCTCGGCCGGCAGGGCTGGGGCGGGCTGCTGCTGCTCGCGGGCGGGGTCACGGCGTTCATCGTGGCCGGTCAGCCGCATGGCGGCAGCGCGGTCACCGATCCGCTGCGGCACTGGCTGATCATCGGCGTGATGGTCGGCGGGGCGCTGTTCCTCGCGGCCCTCGCCAAGCGCTCGCGGCTCAGCGCGGGCCCCGCGCTGCTCGCGGTGGCGGCGGGCCTGCTGTACGGGGTGCAGGACGCGTTGACGCGGGTGAGCGGTCAGCGGTTCGCCGCGGGCGGCTGGCCGGAGCTGTTCAGCGGCTGGCAGCCGTACGCCGTGGCGGTGCTGGGGGTCACGGGGCTCGTCCTGGTGCAGAGCGCGTTCGAGACGGCGCCGCTGCGGAGGTCGCTGCCCGCGCTGACCGCGGCGCAGCCGCTGGCCGGGATCGTGTGCGGCGTCGGCTTCCTGGGCGACCGGCTGCGGATGGACACGGGCGCGCTCGCGTGGGAGGCGGCGGGCCTGGCCGGGATCGTGGCGGGCGTCGTCCTGCTCGGACTGCACCCCGCGATGCCGGGCGCCGCCGCGACCGGCCGGGACCGGGTGGGAGCGCCCCTCTAACCTGCGGGGCATGAACCCCGCTGAGGAAATTCTCGACATCGTCGACGAGCACGACAACGTCGTCCGCCAGGCACCGCGCGGCGAGGCCTACGCCAAGAACCTGCGCCACCGGTGCGCCTTCATCCTCGCCAGGAACCCCGCCGGCGACATCTTCGTGCACCGCCGCACGCCCACCAAGCTCGTCTTCCCCTCCCACTACGACATGTTCGTCGGCGGCGTGGTCGGCGCCGGCGAGACGTACGACGAGGCGGCGCTGCGCGAGGCGGAGGAGGAGCTGGGGGTGAGCGGACTCCCGCAGCCCACTCCGCTGTTCAAGTTCCTGTACGAGGGCGACGCTGGCCAGTCCTGGTGGAGTTACGTCTACGAGGTCACCTTCGATCTGCCGGTCTCCCCGCAGGCCGAGGAGATCGACTGGCACGCCTTCCTGAGCCCCGAGGAACTGGAGCGGCGGATCGGCGAGTGGGACTGGACGCCCGACGGGCTCGCGGCGTACGAGCGGTGGAAAGCGCACGGGTAATGTGCCGCGGGTGATCGAATTTGTACGCAGTATCCGTCTCTGGTTCGCGCCGGAGCGGATCAGGGACGAGGGTGACACTCCCGACTACCGCTTCTCGCTCGCCAACGAGCGCACCTTCCTCGCGTGGGTGCGCACCGCGCTCGCGCTGATCGGTGGCGGTTTCGCCGTGGACCAGTTCCTGCCGGACCTGCGCTGGGGCTGGCGCGTCGGGCTCGCGCTGGCGCTGCTCGCGGCGGGCGCGCTGTGCTCGCTGCGGGCCGTGGGGCACTGGGTGCGCTGCGAGCTGGCGATGCGGCGCGGCGAGGACCTGCCGGTGTCGAGGTTCCCCGCCGTGCTCGGCGTGGTGGTGGCGCTCGTCTCGGTGGCCATGGTCGTCATCGTGTTCGTGGGGTGGGAGGGGTGAGCGCGGCGGACGGCCCCGTGCGCGACCCCGGACTTCAGCCCGCGCGGACGCGGCTCGCGTGGCGGCGTACGACGCTGTCCGGCACCGTCGCCGCGGTGCTCGCGGTGAAGGCGACGCTGAGCAGCGGCGTCGGACCCGCGCGGTTCGTGGCCACGGCGCTGTGTCTGGTGCTGTGGCTGGGCTTCGTGGCGGTCGCCCACCAGCGGATCACCGGGCTCGCCGGGAACGAGGCCGCGCCGCCCGTGATGACCCGGCGGCAGGCGGCGGCCGCCGCGCTGTGCACGGTGGCGATCACGCTGTGCGCGGCGGTGCTCATCGCGTGAGGGCGCGGGGTCGCTCATCCCAGTACACGAGGGCGCGGGGTCACTCGTCCCAGTCGACCTTGACCACCACTTTCCCGCGCGTGCGTCCCGTCTCGCTCAACTCGTGGGCCCGCGCCGCCTGCTCCAGCGGGAGCGTCTCGTCGACGTGCACCGTCACCACGTCGGCCTCGGCGAGCTCCGTGAGGCGGGCGAGGTCGGCGGCGTCGGGCCGCACCCAGCAGTACCGGCCGCCGAGCCCGACCACGTCGCCGTCGGCGATGGACGCGAGCCGGCCGCCGGGGGCCAGCAGTTCGGCGGAGACCCGGAGCGTCTCGCCGCCCACCGTGTCGAACGCCGCGTCGACGCCCTCCGGTGCGAGCGCCCGGACCCGTTCGGCAAGGCCGTCCCCGTAGGCGACCGGTTCCCCGCCGAGTTCCCGTACGTAGTCGTGATTGCGCTCGCTCGCGGTACCGATGACGCGCGCGCCGAAGTGCCGGGCGAGCTGCACGGCGAACGAACCGACGCCGCCGGCCGCCGCGTGCACCAGGACCACGTCGCCCTCCTGCACCTCAAGGCCGCCGGTCAGCACCTGGAGCGCGGTCAGCCCGGCGAGCGGCAGGCCCGCCGCCTCCTCGAAGGTGAGGTTGCGGGGCTTGCGGGCGAGGGTGCGCACGGGCGCGGCCACGTACTCGGCGAAGGTGCCGCGGGACAGGAAGTCCTCGCGTACGTAGCCGATGACCTCGTCGCCCGGCGCGAACTCGGTGACGGCGACGCCGGGTTGGACCACCACGCCTGCCACGTCCCAGCCGGGGATCACCGGGAAGACGGGGTCGAGCAGCGCGTCCAGGTGCCCGGCGCGGCAGTGCCGGTCCACGGGGTTCACGGCGGCGGCGCGCACCTTCACCAGGACCGAGTCGGGCCCGACCTTGGGGTCGGGGATCTCGCCGTATTCGAGGACTTCGGGGCCGCCGTACGAGCGGTAACTGATCGCCTTCATGGCCGGAGGCTCCCATAGTCATGAATATGGGGCATTCCGGACTAGCCTGGGAGGGTCAGCCAGGCCGTCCGTCACCGAAGGTGAGCGTCATGACCACCCTCCACCAGGAACACCCCGCCCACGAGCACACGCACGGACCGTCCTGCGGCCACCAGGAGGTGCCGCACGGGGACCACGTCGACTACGCACACGACGGGCATCTGCACGCCCAGCACGGCGGGCACTGGGACGAGTGCGAGCCGGCGCGGCACGTCGCGCACGAGGGGCACGAGCACCGGCACGGCGCGGACTGCGGCCATGAGTCGGTGACGCACGGCGACCACGTCGACTACCTCCACGACGGCCACCGGCACGCCGAGCACGAGGGGCACTGGGACGACCACTGATCCCGCGCACCACCGCAAGGGTCCGGCGTGTTCCGCCGGGCCCTTCCCTGTGCCCGCGCGGCAGGGCTCCGTAAGAACGATCACGTTTCCGAGAGGCCCTGGACGCCATACCGACTGGTCGGCATGATGGGGCGCACTGTTGGCGGAAGTAGCCCCGGACGCTGCCCGGATTCGCTGCCCGGATTCTCGGAGGACCGCAATGAGCCATCCCCCAGGCCTCGATCTCGACCAGCTGCGCGCCCACCTCGACCGGGAGCGCCCTGGCCTGGTCACCGGGCCGCTGACCGGGCGGCTCATCGAGGGCGGGCGCTCGAACCTGACGTACCAGGTGAGCGACGGCGCCACGAAGTGGGTGGTGCGCAGGCCGCCGCTGGGGCACGTGCTCGCGACCGCGCACGACATGAAGCGCGAGCACCGGGTGATCGCGGGGCTGCACCCCACGAACGTGCCGGTGCCGGAGCCGGTACTGCTGTGCGAGGACGAGAACGTCATCGGGGCGCCGTTCTACGTCATGGAGTTCGTGGACGGGACGCCGTACCGGACCTCCGACGAGCTGGCCCCGCTCGGGCCCGAGCGCACGCGCGCCGCGGTGCTCGGCCTCGTGGACACGCTGGTGGATCTGCACGCGGTGGACCCGGCCGCGGTCGGGCTCGGCGACTTCGGGCGGCCCGAGGGCTTCCTCGACCGGCAGCTGCGCCGCTGGGGCAAGCAGCTGGACGCGTCCCGCAACCGCGAGCTCGCCGGGATCGACGAGCTGCAGGCGGCACTCGGCCGTGAGCTGCCGGCCTCGCCCGCGCCGACGATCGTGCACGGCGACTACCGGCTCGACAACGTGCTCGTACGGCAGGATCCCGACGGGGTCGACCGGATCAAAGCGATCCTCGACTGGGAGATGTCGACGCTCGGCGACCCGCTCACCGACGTGGGCCTGCTGGCGATGTACAGCGCACAGCTCGACATGCCCGACTCGCCCATCTCCACGACCGCCTCCGCGCCGGGTCACCCCTCCCCCGCCGAGCTGATCGAGCGCTATGCCGAGCGGTCGGGGCGCGATGTGTCGGCGATCGCCTGGTACACGGCGTTCGCCTGGTTCAAGCTCGCCGTGATCCTGGAGGGCATCCACTACCGCTACACGCTGGGCCAGACCGTGGGCGCGGGCTTCGACCGCATCGGCGAACTGGTCCCGGTCTTCATCTCCCACGGCCTGAACACCCTCAAGGAGGGCTGAGCCGGGGGCCCTACGGTCGCAGCGCCCGCAGCAGCAGGTCCGCCAGTTGGTCGGCCAGTTGCTGCGGGGACAGCGACCCGTCCGGGCGGTACCACGTGGACAGGTGGTGGATCGAGCCGAAGTGGTAGTCGACCACCAGGTCGGCCGGCGTCTCGGTCGTGAAGACGCCGGTCTTCTGGCCCTCCTCGATCAGCGCCCGGAAGCGCTCGTGGTACCGGCGCCGCTCGGCCCGCACCTGCTTGTTCTTCTCCGGGCTCAGATGGTGCATGGAGCGGAAGAAGATCGACGCGTCGTCGAGGTTGTCGATCGTCGTGACGACCACGTCCGCGGCGGCCTCCCGCAGCCGCTTCTCGACCGGCTCGTCCCGGTCGGCGAACGCGTCGAGCCGCTCCTGCTGGAGACGCAGCACGCGCGCGTACACCTCGTGCAGCAGATCGTCCTTCGAGCCGAAGTAGTGGTAGAGGGCGCCCTTCGTGACGCCCGCCGCCTCCACGATCTCCTGCACCGACGTGCGGTCGTAGCCGCGGTCGGCGAAGAGCCGGGTGGCGGCCGCGAGGAGTCGTTGCGGGACGGGCGTGCCGTCGCCGTCGGTCGTCCTGGGCACTGCCGCCACCTGCCTTTCCGTAGTTCTTCAGCCTTGTACTGACGGGGAACGCAGTTCCCGCCGGAGGATCTTCCCACTGGCCGTCTTCGGCAGCTCGCCGAGGACCTCGACCTCGCGCGGGTACTTGTACGCGGCGAGGCGCTCCTTGCAGTACGCGGACAGCTCCTCGGGGCTCGCCTCCGCCCCCGGGCGCAGGCTCACGTAGGCCTTCACGCTCTCGCCCCGGTACGCGTCGGGGATGCCGACGACCGCCGCCTCGCGCACGGCGGGGTGGCCGTAGAGGACGTCCTCGACCTCGCGTGGCCACACCTTGAACCCGGACGCGTTGATCATGTCCTTCTTGCGGTCGACGACGTACAGCCAGCCGTTCTCGTCCATGAAGCCGATGTCGCCGGTGCGCAGCTCCCCGTCCGGGAAGCCCTCCTCGGTCGCCTCCGGGCGGCGCCAGTACCCGGGCACGACCTGCGGGCCGCGCACCGCTATCTCGCCCTGCTCCCCGAAGGGCACGTCGTTCCCGTGGTCGTCGACGATGCGGACCACCGAGTCGGGCCCCGGCACGCCCACCGCGAGCGTCCCCGACGCCGGGTCGACGGGCGCCTCGACACCCGGCGGCACGGACGCGCAGGGCGCCGTGCACTCGGTCAGGCCGTAGCCGTTGTGGATGTACGGGCCGAAGGCGGCGCGGAACTTCTCCACCAGCGCCGGGGGAACCGGGGCGCCGCCCGACGAGATCGAGTCGAACGACGCGAAGTGCTCACGCGTCGCCTGCGGCTGCGCGCCGAGCGCCATGAAGGCCGTCGAGGGGCCGACCGTGTACGCGGGCCGGTGCTCGGCGAACGCGTCGAGGACGACGCCCGGCTCGAAGCGGTAGGCGAGCGCGAGGGTGCCCGCGTTGGCGAAGGAGGCGACGAGCTCGCAGACCATGCCGGTGATGTGGAACAGCGGCGCGAGCGCGAAGTAGACGGCCCCGTCGGGCAGACCGAGTCCCGTGCGCTGGCGCTCCGCGTTGTACGTGATGTTGCGGTGCAGGTTGGTGGCGCCCTTCGGGGTGCCGCTGGTGCCCGACGTATAGCTGATCAACGCGATGTCGTCGCCGGTGAGTTCGCGACCGTCGGGCGCCTTGTGGCCCGCGTGCGCGACCGCGACGAGGTCGTCGGCGTCCGACGCCGGCGGTTCGACCCGCTCGAAGTTCAGCACCCGCTCGTCGTTCCGCGTCTGGAGGTCCAGCTCGCAGGCGGTCAGGGCGATGCGTACGGGAGAGTCGGCCGCGGTCTCGCGCAGATACGACTCCCAGGCCCGGTCCGAGCAGACGAGCCCGGTCACCTCGGCGTCGTGCAGGACGTGCCGTACCTCCCCCGCCTTGTACATCGGGTTCACCGGGACCACGACCGCGCCCGCCTTGAACGCGCCGAGCAGCGCGAGCACGAAGTGCGGCGAGTTCTGCAGCATGATCGCCACGCGGTCGCCGCGCTCCAGGCCGCGGGCGGCGAGATGGCCGGCCACGGAGTCGGAGAGCGCGTCCACGTCGGCGTACGAGAGGCGGCCGTCGAAGTAGGCGAGGGCCGCGCGGTCCGGGGCGCGGCGCACCGCGTCGGCGAAGGCGTGCACGACGGTGGCGGCCGGGGTGATCGGGGCCTTCTGCGCGTCGTTGAGGACGCCCAGCCAGGGCCTCGCCTCATAGATCGAACCGGACTGTCCCTGCGAGCTGTGCACCATCGGTCTCCTTCGAAAGCTCCGGCCTGCCGGGCAGACTAACCAGTCGGTATGTCGCTGCGAAAGAGCTTCAGGGTGTCGGTTCGTTCCGCAGCGGGGATTCCGCGACTAGCGTGCGTGGCCACGCCAGTCCCCAAGATCACGGAGGTTCACCCATGAACGTGTCGAGACGAGGGCTGCTCGCGGCGAGTGCGGGCGTCGCGGGTGGCTTGGGCGTCGGCGGCGCGGCGGCGAGCGCCGCCCCCGGCGGCGGACCCGGTATCGGCGGTCCCGGCATCGGTGGCCCCCGGCTCCGTACCGGCTTCGAGCGCCTTGTGGACAGCGGTTACGCGCTGCTCGCGGGCCAGAAGGTCGGCATGGTCACCAACCCGACCGGTGTCACCCGCGACGTACGGCACATCGTCGACGTGATGCACGCCGACGAACAGGTCGACCTGAGGGCGGTGTTCGGGCCCGAGCACGGCTTCCGCGGCACGGCACAGGCGGGCGGCTCCGAAGGGAAGACCGAGGACCCGGCGACCAAACTCCCGGTCTACGACACGTACTTGAAGAGTGGCCAGGCGCTCGCCGACATCTTCACGGAGTCCGGCGTCGACACGATCGTCTTTGACATCCAGGACGTGGGCGCGCGCTTCTACACGTACATCTGGACGCTCTACGACTGCATGGAGGCGGCGCAGCTCGCGGACAAGAAGTTCGTGGTGCTCGACCGCCCGAACCCGGTCACCGGACGGAACGCCTACGGGCCCATCCTGGACCGGAAGTTCGCGAGCTTCGTGGGCCGCCGCGAGATCGCGCAGGCGCACGGCATGACGGTCACCGAGCTGGCCCGCCTGTTCAACGGCGAGTACCTGGAGCACCCCGTCGAGCTGGAGACGGTGCTGATGAGCGGCTGGAAGCGGCGGGACTTC
Source organism: Streptomyces sp. UC4497 (assembly GCF_054871485.1). Classification (NCBI taxonomy): domain Bacteria; kingdom Bacillati; phylum Actinomycetota; class Actinomycetes; order Kitasatosporales; family Streptomycetaceae; genus Streptomyces; species Streptomyces sp. UC4497. The sequence goes on from NZ_JBTYHB010000002.1 coordinate 379,200, forward strand.
TACGACGCATCCGGCCTGCCCTGGGTGCCGCCGAGCCCCAACATGCCGACGCCCGACACGGCCCTCGTCTACTCCGGCACCTGCATGTTCGAGGGCACCCTGCTCTCCGAGGGCCGCGGCACCACGCGCCCCTTCGAACTGCTCGGCGCCGAGGGCATCGACGCGAGCTGGGCGGCCGCCGCCAATGAACTCGCCCTGCCCGGCGTGCACTTCAGGGAGGCGTACTTCGCGCCGACGTTCTCCAAGTTCCAGGGCAAGACGATCGGCGGCGTCCAGATCCACGTCGACGACCGCGAGGCGTTCGAGCCGGTACGCACCGGTATCGGCCTCCTGGTGACGGCCAAGAAGGCCTGGAAGGGCTTCGGTTGGCGGCCCGACAACGCCATCGACCGGCTCACCGGCTCCACGCGGGTGCGCACGATGGTCGACGCGGGCGCGTCCACGGACGAGATCGTCGGGGCCTGGCAGGAGGAGCTGGCCGCATTCCGGGGCGTACGGCGCAAGTACCTCACCTACAAGTAGCCGCCGAGCAACCGGCATCTCGGGATCCGGGACGGGCATCCCGAGATATTGACTGGACGGTACACGGACAACGACAGTCTGCTCGTGCTCAAAGACGACTCACCCAGGGAAGACCTCGCCAAGGCCGAACCGGCCGAATCGGCGGCGCGGGCTCAGCCGGAGAGCCTGCGCCGCGTGGCCGTGGCCAGCTTCATCGGCACGGCCATCGAGTTCTACGACTTCTACGTCTACGGAACGGCCGCCGCGCTCGTCCTCAACGCCGCGTTCTTCCCGAACCTCACCCCGATCAACGCCACCCTCGCCTCGTTCTCGACGTACGCCGTCGCGTTCGCGGCCCGCCCGATCGGCTCGCTGATCTTCGGCCACTTCGGCGACCGGATCGGCCGCAAGTCGGTCCTGGTGGCCTCGCTGCTCCTGATGGGCCTGTCGACGGCCTTCGTCGGCCTGCTGCCCGGGTACAGCACCCTCGGCCTGTGGGCGCCGATCCTTCTCGTGCTGCTCCGGTTCCTCCAGGGCGTCGGCCTCGGCGGCGAGTGGGGCGGGGCCGCGCTGCTCGCCGTGGAGCACGCGCCGCGCGGCAAGCGCGGGTTGTTCGCCGCGTTCCCCCAACTCGGCCCGTCCGTGGGCTTCTTCGCCGCCACCGGCATCTTCTGGCTGCTCTCCGAGTCCCTCTCGGACGACGCCTTCAAGTCGTGGGGCTGGCGCATCCCGTTCCTGCTGTCGTTCCTCCTCGTGGCGGTCGGCCTGTTCGTCCGGCTGAAGATCAGTGAGACGCCGGTCTTCGCCAAGGTGATGGCGGAGCAGGAGGCCAGCAGGGCGCCGGCGCTGGAGGTCTTCAAGCGGCACCCGAAGGAGATCCTGCTCGGCGCGGGCGGCATGATCATCGCGTACGGGCTCTTCTACACGGCCACGACGTACTGCCTCGCCTACGGCACGACGACGCTCGGCGTCCCGCGCTCCACGATGCTCGCCGTGTCGCTGGTGGCGTGCCTGTTTCTCGCGGCCGGCACCTGGCTCGCGGCGACCCGCTCCGACGGGCGCGGCCGGCGCAAGATGGTGCTCATCGGTTCGAGCCTCGCGATCGTGTGGGGCCTGGCCCTGTTCCCGCTGATGGACACCGAGAAGCCGGTGCTCATCGCCCTCGCGCTCGGCGGCGCCCTGTTCTGCATGGGTGTGGTGTACGGGCCGATGGGCGCGTATCTGCCGGAGCTGTTCGGGGCGAAGGTGCGCTACTCCGGCGCCTCCTTCGCGTACAACCTGGGCGGCGTCCTCGGCGGCGCCGTCTCCCCGCTCGTCGCGACGCGACTGCAGAGCGCGCTCGGCTCTTCGTCGGTGGGCTGGTACGTCAGCGCCATGGCCATCGTGTCACTGCTGTGCGTGCTGGCGCTTCCGGAGACGCGGGAGCGTCAACTCGGTTGATACGTCCGTCAATTGACGGCAGAACATCTGGCCAACCCCCGGGTACGGCGGGACGATGCGCGGCACGCGTTGCCGCACGACGCCTACCACGGGGGTTCGCCATGTCCGCACCCAAGCCACGTCAAGCACCTGAAGTCCACGTCCGGCCCTACTGGGAGCTGAGGTTCGACGCCGACGGCGATCCGGACCCCGGGCAGCTCGCCACACTCCTCCGCCAAGCACACCAGGTGCACGATCTGGTGATCTTCGCGCACGGCTGGAACAACAGCCGCTCCATCGCGAACAGCCTGTACGACCGCTTCTTCGCGCCGTTCCCCGACCTGGCGCCCGGCGCCTCCCTCGGCTACGTGGGCGTGCTGTGGCCGTCCATGCGCTTCACGGACGAGCAGATCCCGGACTTCGACCGGTCGGCCGCCGCCTCGACCACGGCCGCCACCGTCCCGCGGACCACGCTCGACAAGGGCACCCGGCAGGGGCTCGCCGAGGCCTTCCCGCGCAGTGAGCCCGTCGTGGACCTGCTGGCGCGACGCCTGGAGGAGCAGCCGGACGCGGCATCCGCCTTCGACGAGTTCGGCGGTCTCGTACGGCAGTTGGTCGGGGTCGGGCCCTCGGTGTCCGGCGCCGACACCTCGGAGGACGGCGGGCCGCACAGCACGCCCGCGATGCTCCACGAGGACACCCGGGCCATGTGCCTGGAGTTCGCGGCGGCCCTGGAGACGGCGGCGGGGCCGGGCGCGGTGGAAGCCTTCCGGCTGCCCGGCGGGCTCGCCAAGGCGTGGAAGGGCGCGCACGAACTGCTGCGCCAGGCCACGTATTTCGCGATGAAGCGGCGGGCGGGAAAGGTCGGCAAGGCCGGGCTCGGTCCTGCGCTCGGCCGCCTCGCCGAGGAGGCGCCCGGGGTCCGCGTGCATCTGGTGGGGCACAGTTTCGGCGCGCGGCTCGTCTCCTTCGCGCTCGCCGGGATGCCGAAGGGCGTCCGTAACGTGAAGTCCGTGACGCTCCTTCAGGGGGCCTTCTCGCACTACGCGTTCGCCGGCCGTGGCGCACTCAAGGGGCGGCAGGCGCGGGTGGACGGGCCGCTGGTGGCGTGCTTTTCGCGGCACGACACGGCGCTGAGCGTGATGTACCCGCTGGCCTCGCGCCTTGCGGGCGACGACAGGACGCTGGCCGATCTCGGCGAGCGCTGGGGCGCGCTCGGGCACGACGGCTTCCAGGAGGTCGAGGGCGCGGTGCGCTTCACGCTGGCGGACGTGCTGCGGGCCGGGGTGCCGGGCGCGGGCTGTGTGAGCGTGGACGCGGCGCAGGTGGTGCGCCATGGGCCCCCGCCCTCGGGGGCCCACAGCGACATCTGCCACGCGGAGTTGGCGCGGGTGGTGCTCGGTGCGGGGCGGATCACTACGTAGGTCACCCTGCGCGTGCTCTGCGGGTTCCCTGTGGGTGCCCTGCGTGTGCCCGCCCCGCCCCGGTTCACTGGCGGTGTGCCGGGAACTCCACGACCTGCTGGTACGTGGGCCGGTTCTGCCACTGGATGTTCTTGTGCGTGATGCCGCCGACGGCACGGTGTCCGATGCTGTCGGCGCACCACTGGTCGCCCGCCTTGCAGGTGTCGTCACCGGGGTACACCTCGGTGGCGGGCTTGGCGGCGGCCTCGGCCAGCGTGGCGAGGAGGACGTCCCGGCAGGCCGAGAGGTCGCCGGAGCCGCAGTACGTGGCGCCGAGCTTCCCCTTCACCGGCTCGCCGAGCACCGACCTGAGGTCCTTGTCGGCGTAGCCCCACCAGCCGTACTGGAAGGACGATCCGGCGTGCGAGCCGGTCGGCCCGTGTCCGGCGGACGGCGCCTCGTCGACGGTCAGTTGTGAGGTCAGCGACTTGTAGAGCTCGTCGCCGAGGCCGGGCTTGAACTCGGCCTCGACCATCAGCGGCCACCAGGCGTCCATGATCCGTACGGCGTCGGGGTGCGCGTACGTCTTGGATCCGGCGGACGTCTGGTTGCGCTGGGCGCCCGCCTTCTCCCATGCCTCCAACTGTTGGACGGCCTTGGTCAGTTGCGGGTTGTCGAGGTCGCCGAGCGGCTTGCTTCGGATGACCTTGAGCATCTCCGGCAGCACCTGCTCGCCGCGCAGGTCCGTGACGGCGGCCTCCTCCATGGCCCGGGTGAGCGAGGCCCGGGTGACGCCGCCCCGCTCGGTGAGCTTCTTGACCCGGTCGTTCAGCAGGTCGCCGCGGTGGACCGCACCCATGCTGAAGTTGGGTGACGAGAAGCCCTTGGCCTGCTTGTTGTTCCAGGAGACGTAGTAGTCCTGGTCGACCGAGTTCGGGTGCTGGGACGGGGGCGTCTCGGCGGACGTGTTGTTCGCCGGGTCGAAGTCCTTCCACTCATAGGCCTGTTCGCCCCGCACCGGCAGCGACATGTCGACGTCCTTGGCGCGTACCGGGTTGGTGCCGCTGTTGTAGTACGCGATGTCGCGCGAGTCGGCGTAGAACCAGTTGAACGCGTAGTTGATGTGCTGGGCCGCCTTCTGGAACGACGCGGCGTCCTTGACGTAGGTCGGGTCGTTCAGCATCTGGAAGCCGAGGATCGAGTCGGCCTCGTGGCGGTACGTGGAGCGAAGTGCCGTGTAGGCGACGGGTTTTCCGTCCACGGTGGCGCGGTGGCTGACGATCCCGTACTTCGTACGGAAGACCTGCATACGGTAGGAGCCGGCGGCCGTGGAGTCGGCGATCGTCGGCTTCCAGGCGTTCTTCTTCTCCAGCTTCTCCATGGGCGTGCAGGTGCCGCGGTACATGTACGAGGTCGACTGTCTGGTGGGCGCGGAGCCGTCGGGCTCGCACAGCGGGACCGCGTACGTGTCGGTGATGTCCTGGGTCGCCGAGGTCGCGGACCACGCGTAGTCCTGGCCGCGGCCGAGCTGGACGTACATGCCGACGCCGGCGAAGGAGACGCCGCGCGCGCTGATGCCGGGACCCTGGAGCTCCTGCATCATCAGCAGCTGCGGCGCGAAGTAGCCGGTCTGCGGGCCGAACACGGCGACCGGGTTGCCGGAGGCGGTGTGCTTGCCGGAGACGAGGAGGGCGTTGGACATGCCCTTCTTGGACGCGGACTGCGTGAACAGGTCGGAGGGAAGTACGCCGTCGTCGTTCATGCCCTGGAGCGGCTTGAGCTTGGCGGACGCCTTGACGGGGTCCTTCTTCGCCGCCGACTCCGTCGCAGCCGAGCCCTCCTTGTCGTACACGAGGGGCTCCTTCTCCACCGACCCCTTGTCGGGGAGCGCCTGCCCGCGCGCGTTCTTCGGCTTCTCGCCGTACGAGAAGCGGGTGCCGTCGTGGATCGTGGTGACGGCCTCCGGGTCCTCGCGGCCGCGGAAGGCCTCCCAGACCTCGGTGCCCTTCTGGACGCCGTACTTCTCCTGCGCCTTGAGCAGCGAGAGCGCCGCGTCGACCTCTCCGCCGCCGCCGTTGCCGAAGAGTCCGCCGACCACGGAGGCCAGCGCGATCATGTCGGTCACCTTGAACGGCTGGATCTCGCCCACGTTCGTGATCGCGTCGACCTTGCCGGTGAGCACGTACTCGCCGGGGAAGTAGCGGCCCTTCTTCGACTTCTCCCGATAGGCGTTGAGGCCGTCGATATAGGCCTGCGCGTCCTCCATGGCCTGCTTGCCGCGGGCCCCGCCGGTCTTCTTGATGGACTCGACCTGCTGTTCGAGATCCTTTTCGGTGTACGGGGCCTGCGGCCAGAACTCCTGCTCCAGACCCCGGTTCGCGAGGGCGCCGCCCGCGAACGACGTCAATTCGCCGCGGCCGATGTGACGGAACAGGTCGATCAACCAGAGGCGGTCCTGACCTGCGGCGAAGCCGGCCCCGAATTCTGTTCCGTAGCGCGAGGAACCTTTGATGTGGGGTACGCCGTTCTTCTTGTCACGGGTGATCGTCACATCCTCGCGGGGACGCGTGACGGAACCGACCTGATCGTCCTTGACGCCGAAGGAGGAATCGTTGAAGAAGTTCGTGAGTGTGTCGTCGGTGAGGGACGGATACCCGGACGACAGCGCGTCATAAGGACCGAGTTGATCGTCGGCGTGCGGAGGCTGGGTGCCCAGCAGTTTGTTGCCGAGGATCTGGGCGAGTGTGGCGCTGCCGTTCGCTCCGGGCGGCAGGATGTCCGCGCACTGGCCCTTGCAGTAGTCGGCGGCCGGGGTCGGTTCGTCGGCGGCGGTAGCGGTCGACGTCGGCGAGAGCAGTCCGGCGGTGAGCACAAGTGCCGCCAGGGCCGTAACTCTCTTCGTCAGGCTTCCCATGAGGCTTCCCATGGCGCCGGAGGTTACCGACGGTTAGCCACGGACAGAAGATGAACATGCGTCACGTTTTCGGAAAGCAACAGGGGCCACACAGGAACTCCCCGACCTCAGAAGGTGACGGTGATGGGCCCCATCGGAAATCGGATGGGACTCAGTGGCCTTCAAAGGGATCCGAATCGCGTGTCGATACGTCTACTCGGCGACGTCGCTTCATGGCTGCGGCGACGCCGACGTACGTGTGACGGAGGTGCAGGGCGATGGCCGGATTCCGAAGTCTGGCGAGACAGGTGCGCGATCCGCTGAGCGATCTGGCACTGCGGCGCTATTCACTGCGCAAGTGCCTTGAGAGATTTGCCCCTTACGGGCACCGAGCAACCTGGGACCACCTCTGCTCCCGGGCGGGGTTCGACCCCGAGGACCGCTCCCCCGACCCGGCCCGCCTGGTCGCGGCGCTGGAGGAGCTGGAGGAGGCGCGGGCCGTCTGGCTCGCGTACGAAGTCGCCTTCGCGGAGCGAAGGCGCAAGGAGAAGCACGACGGGCTTCGAAGCCCGGGCAGCGTGGACGACTGGCACCGGCTGACCTGGGGAGGCTTCGGAGTCGCCTGGTGCGACGACCCCTCCGTGCATCCCTCCGAGCCGCTGGCCGAAGTGCTGCGCAGGCTCATCACGGCACTTGAGCGCGACCCCGGCGCGTGCTGCCCGGTGTGCACGGGCAGTGGCCTGGTCTGGCAGCACGATCTGGCGCACGAACCCTCGTCGGGCCCCGTGTGCACCCATTGCGGCATCGTCGTGCCGCGGCCCGTCCTGACACCCATGGCACTGGCGGAGGCCAGGCTGGCGCGGCTGCTTGTCTCCGCGTAGGCCGGCCCACCGGAACCAGGTGACGTACAGCGCGACGGGGGTGCGGCCCCGAACTCGGCGCACCCCCTGATCTAGTTTGCCGCGCCTTCCAGGCGCTGCCGGTTGAGCAAGTACCGCGGCAGGTACGGCAGATCGGTGCGGACCGGGAAGTCCATGTCGTACGCGAGGCAGGCGAGTGCGAACGGGCCGAGCGCCACGCGGGCGCGCGGCGCCTCCGACTCGCCCCAGTAACCGGCGTGCTGCACAAGGGATTCCGCGAGCGCCTCGCCGAAGGCCTCGTGGTCGTGCGTGAGCAGCCGGTGGAACAGGGCGACGGGCTGGTAGTCGACGAGGTTGAGGAAGTCCTTCGGCGCGAGCGTCGCGGTGTCGGGGTGCGAGGCCTTGATGGTGGTGACGAGCCGGTCCACCACGTCGTCGACGGGGCGGCGCAGCCAGTGGCTCTGCAGGACGTCGATCCAGTGCGACACGTAGTCGTCCACCGGGGCGCTGCCGCGCAGTGCGTCGAGCGGTACCTGGCACAGGCGTGTGGTGCGCTCGCGGTCGCGGGTGACGAGGGTGAGGTAGAAGGCGTCGAGCCAGGCGCGGGCGGGGTCTCCCCCTGCTGCCGCCGCCTCCAACTCCGCTTCCTCCGCCGGGGGTTCACCGTCCTTGCCGTGCGCGAACAGGGCGCATCCGTGCTGCTGCGCCGCGACCCACGCGTCCCACGTCTCGACGCGGGCGGCGTCGGGGTCGCTCTCCGCGTGCGCGAGGGCGTGGGCGAGCGCGGCGGCGAAGGACTCCGGCTCGGATTCGGGCACGGGCGGCCCGTCGGAGGCGAGCCGGCCCGCCCGGTCGAGCGCGCGCAGCGCCTGCATCACGTCGACGAGTTCGCGCGGCGGCCGCTGCTCGATGGTGCGGGCCGCGTCGTCGATGTCGGTGAGCGAGGTGAGGCGCCCGTCGTGCCACCAGTAGACGCGGGGCGAGAGCGGTCCCGGGCCTTCGTCGTGAGCCCGGACGGCGTACGTGGCAAGGTCGTTGAGGGCGTCGGCCGCGCTGCCGTCGACGATCGGGTGGAAGGCGAGCAGATGTCGGGTGGGCACGGCGACGAGGGCGCCCGCGTCCGGCATCCGGCGCCCGGTGACCTCCGCGACGACCTCGGGCAGCACGACGGCCTTGGTCGCCACGGAGTGCGCGTCGCCGTACACGGAGTAGAGGACGGGGTGCCCGTCGAGCCGGACCTCCTCGTGCCGCATCGGCGCGCGGATCAGGGCGCGCTGAGCGGCGCCCCACAGCGCGTCGGCGCCGGCCCGCGCCACGTCCTCCTCGGTCAACAGGCGTACGGAGTCGGGCCCGTCGAGCGCGAGCGCGAGGCGCAGCCCTTCGGCGACCTCGCGCGCGTGCACCGGCGCCGCCGGGCCGGCGGCGTCCGCGGGCACGAGCCGCAGACACGTCCCCGCGAGCAACTCCTCGGCGCCCTCGCCGCCTTGCGAGGCGTCCGCAAGGGCCGCGAAGTGGGCGGCGACGAGCGCGGGCCAGTCGGCCTCGGACGCCTCCGCGCACCGCAGCGCCAGGTTCGCCAGCGGGAAGAGGTGACCGTCGCGCTCGACCGCGTCGCCGACGAGGACCAGGCCCTCCTCCGCCCCGAATCGCGCCCGCACACTCTCGGCGACGAGCGACCGGAGCCGCTCGGCCTGCGGTGTCGCGAGCATGGGCAGGTGCGAATCCGGAGCCTCGTTCTCAATCACGGTGGCGACTCTACGAGGCGTGGGGCGCGCGTGGCGGACGAGTGGGAAAACGCCCCCCGACCGCGTCAGGGCGTGATCACATCCGTCTGGATCGCCAGCTTGAACTCGGCCAGCGTGATCGGCACCTTCAGCGGGGTGTCCCCGGAGCGGGCGGAGACCTTGAAGCCGACCGGGGTGCCGGGGTGCACGAACATCTGCCAGGTGTACGAGCGGTACTGGCCGCCGCCCGTGGGCGAGATGTCCGTGGTGGCGGTCGAGTCGTAGCCGGTGGAGAGACGCAGCGGGTCGCGCACGAAGCGGGCGCGGTACTCGCTCGCGCGGGTGTCCGCGTCCCAGAAGACCAGCGCGGACAGCGTGCCCCAGCCGTCGTGGCTGGGCCATATCAGCCCCGAGCGGGCGTCCGGGTACCTCGACGAGCCGCCGCCGCCCGCCGGGTCGTGCATGGTCCACGGGTCGTACGACTCCTCGGCGTCCTGGTAGGGGAAACGCACCAGGTGGTAGCCGTCGTTGTCGTAGACCAGTGATTGCGGTCCCGTGCGGGCGGACTCGTACTTGAGTGAAGTGATCGCCACTGCCATGCCGTTCGGCCTCCCCGTCGTGACTTGTGCGACGCATGGTCGCGCCAACCACGGCCACCGACAAGGGGTGTTGCGGACTACCGCGCGAACTGCGGCGCGGCCTACTGTGCGGCGACCCCGACGATGAGGACCCGCGTCCCCGGCTCCAACGGGCGCCAGCGGTGGGCGAGTCCGGCCGCGCAGTACAGCGTGTCGCCGCGCTCCAGGACGTAGTGGGTGTCGTCCACCTCGGTCTCGATCGAGCCGTCGGCGACGTACATGACCTCGTCCCCCGCGTGCCGGAAGACCCGTTCCCAATCGTGGTCGCCGGTGAACTCCAGGGCGTGCAGCCGCTGTTCGCCCCGGACGAGGGGGCGCGCGCCGTCGGCCATCGCGGGCTTCTCCGCCGCGCGCACCACGTCGACCGGGCGGGGCGGCTCGGCGGATGCGAGGAGCTCGACGGCTGTGGTGTCGAGGGCGTCGGCGATGCGCTGGAGCGAGCCCATGCTGGGGCGCGAGCGCCCGTTCTCGACCTGGCTGAGGAACGGGACGGAGACCCCGGCGCGGCGGGCCACCTCGGCGAGCGTCAGCTCCAGGCCGCGGCGCCTGCGTCGAATGCCCGGTCCCACGTTCATGAACTTGTAACGCCCTTTCGCTTCGGCCCCTGTTCCCCGGCAGCCTACCGTCGTGGTTAACTACTTAACCAATACTTAAAAAAGTTAACCACTGGATGGAGGGCCTCCATGGCTCGTGTCGACCAGAACCAGCGCCGCCGCCGCGGCACCGGACTCCTCGCCCTCGACGAGGACGCCGCGTACCCGGGCTACACGCTCTTCGCCCCGCTGACCGGCACCGGCGAGGTGTACCTGATCGACCTGCACGGCGAGGTCGTCCACCAGTGGAACCTCCCGAACCGACCCGGCCGGCACGCGCGGATCCTCGTGAACGGGAACCTCGCCTACAACGGCGTACTGCCCGACGAGCCCGCCCTCTTTCCCATGTGGCACAAGTACCGCGGCGGCCTCATGCAGGAGATCGCCCCGGACGGCACGGTGCTGCGCGAGCACCGCGACCCGCTGCAGCACCACGACGCCCATCACTACGGCGACGGCCGGATCCTCTACACGGCGCTCGAGGCGCTGACCGGTGACGCGGCGGCCGCGGTGCGCGGTGGCGTACCGGGGTCCGAGGCGAGCGGCCCCGACGGCGACACGATCTGGGCGGACACGATCGTCGAGGTCGACGCCGAGGGGAACACGACCTGGGAGTGGAAGGTCTCCGAGCGCCTCGGCCGCGAGGACTTCCCGCTGCACCCGGACTACGCCCGTGAGCACTACCCGCTCATCAACAGCGTGCTGCCGCTCGCCGACGGGAACATCCTCGCGAGCTTCCGCTCCGTGTCGGCCGTCGTCGTCATCGAGCGCGCCACCGGCGACATCATCTGGCGCTCGGAGCCGGGCGTCGTCTCGCAGCAGCACTGCCCCACCGAGCTTACGAACGGCAACTTCCTCGTCTTCGACAACGGCGTCTTCCGGCCGCACTGGGACGTGCCGTTCAGCCGCGTCATCGAGATCGAGCGCTCCAGCGGCAAGATCGCCTGGGAGTACCACGACCCGGCGCGCGAGTCCTTCTTCGCGCCGTTCATGGGCAGCGCCCAGCGCCTCCCGAACGGCAACACCCTGGTCACCGACTCCCCCGCCGGCCGCCTCTTCGAGGTCACGGCCGACGGCTATCTGTGCTGGGAGTACATCGTCCCGTTCTTCGGCGGCTACTCCGAGGAAGAGGTCCGCAAGCTCTTCCCGTCCGAGCCCAACGCCGTGTTCCGCTCCTACCGTTACTCCGCGGCCGAGCTGCCGTGGCTGAACCGGTGACCGCGACCGAGGCACCACCAGTCGCACCGGTCGACGAGCGGCTGCCCCTCAAGCGGCTCGCCCCTCTCGCCTGCCAGCACGTGCTGGCGGGCGTGGCCGCGCCCGTCTCCTCCGTCATCCTCATCGCGACGACGCTGAAGCTGTCGACGACGCAGACGGCCTCGCTGCTCAGCGCGACCCTCGTGCTGTGCGGCGTGGGCGCGCTGCTCCAGTCGCTCGGGGTGGCGGCGCTGCGGGTGGGTGCCCGGCTGCCGTTCCTGATGCTGCCGGGCGGCGCCGCGGTGGCGATCTTCCTGCAGATCGCGCAGGAGTACGGCCCGGCGACGGCCTCGGGCTCCGTCCTGGTCGCGGCCGCGTTCCTGCTCTGCGTGCTCCCCTTCTACGGGCGCCTGGTCCGGCTGTTCCCGCCGCTGGTGATGGGCACGACGGTCGTCCTCATCGGCATCAACATGATCAAGGTGACCGCGCCCATGGTCGCCTCAGGGCCGGGCCTCGGTTTCGCGACGCTCGGTGTGATCGCGGTGTTCTTCCTTGTCCTGCGGGGCGTGTGGCGGCAGATGGCGGTGCTGCTCGGCCTGGTCTGCGGCACGGTGATCGCCGCGCTCATGGGCACCGACCTGGAGGTGGCGCACGGCGGCACCTTCGCGCTGCCCGACCCCTTCCCGTACGGCGCCCCGCACTTCGACTTGCTCGCCGCCATCCCGCTGCTCGTCTTCGCCCTCGCCTCGCTCGCCGAGGCCACCGGGCAGACGGTCCTCAACAGTGAGGCCGTGGGCCGCACGCCCGACGCGGGCCGCGACGTGCCGCGCATCGCCCGCGCCGACGCGCTCGTCTCGCTCGCCTCCGGGCTCTTCGGTACGTCGCTAATGGTGACCAGCGCCGAGAACATCGGCATCGTCCAACTCACGCGTGTACGCAGCCGGTTCGTGACGGCGGCGGCCGGTGTGCTGCTGATCGTGTGCGGGCTGATCACGCCGCTGACCCGGGTGCTCGCGGCGATCCCGGAGCCGGTGGTCGGCGCCGCGGGCCTCGTCATCTACGCGGTGATCGCGGTCATGGGCTTCGGGATGCTCTCCCGTACGGACCTCTCGCACGGCACCGACAGCATCGTCATCGCGCTCGCCCTCGTGATCGGCATGCTGCCGATCGTGTCTCCGGAGATGTACGCGGAGCTGCCGACGTGGGCCCGCACCCTGTTCGGCAGCGGGGTCGCGGCCGGGGCGATCGCGGCGGTCGTGCTCAGCGCGATCTTCCGGGCCCTCGGCCCGAGGCTCACGCCTGGGCCGGATGCTCCCGGCGCTCCCCCATCAGACGGGAGCCCGTGAGGCGCTCGCCGAAGACGTCGTCCGGGTTGGACAGGACACAGGTCTCCAGGGAGAGACACCCGCACCCGATGCAGTCCGTCAGGTGATCGCGCAGCCGCCCCAACTGCTTGATCCGCTCGTCCAGTTCGGACCGCCAGACCTCCGAGAGGCGCGCCCAGTCGTCCCGGTTCGGGGTGCGCTCCTCGGGGAGTTCGGCAAGAGCGTCGCGGATCGTGGCGAGCGGGATGCCGACGCGCTGGGCGGCCCGGATGAAGGCGACGCGGCGCAGGGTGTCACGGCAGTAACGGCGCTGGTTGCCGGAGGTGCGGCGGCTGGTGATCAGGCCCTTGGACTCATAGAAGTGGAGCGCGGAGACGGCGGCGCCGCTGCGCGCCGACACCTGACCGACGGTGAGCTCGTGGATCTTCTCCGGAATCTGTGGCACCCACCCGAGAGTAGACGACCCTAGTGCGGGCGCGGCGGCGTTGTTAGAGTGCCGAGTGGTCTGAGCAAGCGCTTAGACAAGCTACCTGGGAGGTCACGGAGACATGGCGGAGCCGCGCGTTTTCAAGGACGTCGACGACCTGAAGGGCGCCGTCGGCGAGCAGCTCGGGTACAGCGACTGGGTCGAGATCGAGCAGAGCCGCATCGACCAGTTCGCCGAGGCCACGGGCGACCACCAGTGGATCCACGTCGACCCGGAGCGCGCGAAGGAGGGCCCGTTCAAGACGACCATCGCGCACGGCTACCTCACCCTGTCGCTGCTGCCCCTCTTCGGCCCGCAGCTGATGAAGGTCGAGGGCATGAAGATGGGCGTCAACTACGGGACGAACAAGGTCCGTTTCCCCGCCCCCGTCCCGGTGGGCTCCCGGCTGCGCGCCACCGCGAAGGTCACGGACGTGACGGACGTGGCCGGCGGCGTACAGGTCACCGTGGCGTTCAGTGTGGAGCGCGAGGGCGGCGACAAGCCGGTCTGCGTCGCGGAGTCGGTGTCCCGCTACTACCTCTGAGCTACCTCTGGACGCTCACCATGCGCAGCACGAGGTCGGCGTAGAGAGCGCCGACCTCGTCCGGCGTGCGGGGGCCTTCCGCGTTGAACCAACGGGCGACGTCGATGCAGAGGGAGAGGATCGCGACGGTCGTGCCCGGCACGTCGGGGACGTCGAACTCGCCCGCCTTCACACCGTCGTTGATGATCTCCCGCACCGCAGCGTCGCTCTGCCGGCGCAGCGCGACGATCTCGGGCCGGTTCTCCTCGCCCAGCGAGTCCAGCTCGTACTGGACGACGCGCGCGGTCATGTGGTGCCCCGCGTGCCAGCGGACGAAGGTCCGGACGGCCTCGGCGAGCCGCTCGGCGGCCGTGCCCTCGCTCTCGACCGCCCGGCGCAGGATCGCCAGGGCCTTGTCGTGACCGATCCGGCTGATCCTGAGGAGCAGCTCTTCCTTGGTCTTGTAGTGGATGTAGAGCGCGGCCGGGCTCATACCGGCGCGGCTCGCGATGTCGCGGGTCGTGGTCGCGTGGTAGCCGCGCTCGGCGAACGCCTGCACCGCCGCGACGAGCAGCCGCCGGGCCGCGTCGGGTGTGACATCGGCCCACGGCATCTCGTCCGTGGCCTCGTCCGCACCGCGCTCGTCCTGCGTCATCGCTGCACTCACATCCTCCCGTGGGGCTGGTGCCACACCCTACCCTCCGGGGTGAGCGAGCGCTTAGCCGTCACGCCACCGGCTTGAACGGGTCGTGGTCCGCCAGGATCTTCTCCAGGCGGGCCTGGTCGACGCGGCTCACGATCTGGCCCGCCTCCTGGCGGTCCCGGATCACCTTGGCCAGCGTGAAGGCCGAGGTCGTGAGGTAGAGGACGGCGATCGCCAGGAACGCGCGGATCCAGCCGCTGACGTCGAGGCTGTAGATGCCGATGGCCGTCGCGGCGAGAGCGACGACGAAGGATGCGACGGCCTGTCCGTAGAAGGCCACGGTGTTCTGCTGCTTGACCGGTGTGTCACTCATGCCGCACAGCATGCAGCGGATGGGGGCCCGCCCCCATCCGCTCCCGTACTCAATCGCGTACTCAGAACGCCGAGACACCCGTCAGCGCGCGACCGATGATCAGCTTCTGGATCTGGCTCGTGCCCTCGTAGAGGGTCATGACGCGGGCGTCGCGCAGCAGCTTGCCGACGGGGTACTCGTCGATGTAGCCGTAGCCGCCGAAGACCTGGAGGGCGTTGTTCGCCGCGCGGACCGCCGCCTCGGACGCGAACAGCTTCGCCTTGGACGCCGCCGTCGCGAAGTCCTCGCCGCGGTCGATGAGGTCGGCGACGCGCCAGGTCAGCAGGCGGGCCGCGTCCACGTCGACGGAGATGTCGGAGATCAGCTCCTGCACCAGCTGGTACGAGGCGATGGACTTGCCGAACTGCTCGCGCTCGCCCGCGTATCCGACCGCCGCGTCGAGGGCGGCCTGGGCTATGCCCACGCAGCCCGCGGCCACCGACATCCGGCCCTTGGCGAGCGCGGACATCGCGATCGAGAAGCCCTTGCCCTCCGGGCCCATCATCGCGGAGGCCGGCACCCGGACGTCCTCCAGGACCAGCTCGGCCGTGGTCTGGCCGCGCAGTCCGAGCTTGCCGTGGATGGTGTTGCGGGTCAGGCCCGGGGTGTCGGTGGGGACCAGGAAGGCGGAGATGCCCTTGTGGCCCGGGGTGTCGTTGGTGCGGGCGAAGAGGAGGACGACATCGGCCCACGTGCCGTTGGTGATGAAGATCTTGGTGCCGTTGATCACCCAGTCTCCATCGGCACCGCCGTCTCGTACCGCCCGGGTCTGGAGGTCGGCCGGGTTCGAACCGTGGCCCGGCTCCGTGAGGCCGAAGCAGCCGAGCGCCTCGCCGGCCGTCAGCCTCGGGATCCAGCGCCGCTTCTGCTCCTCGCTCGCCCACTGCTGGATCGGCTTGGTGACCAGGCCGAGAGAGACCGAGACGATGCCGCGCACCGACGAGTCCCCGCGCCCCAGCTCCTCCGTGACCAGCGTGTACGCGAGGTGGTCGCCGCCCGAGCCGCCGTACTCCTCGTCGATGGTCAGGCCCAGGAAGCCGACCTCGCCGAGCTTCTTGACGATGCCCCGGTCGACCTCCTCGGACCGGTCCCACGCCACCACGTTCGGCGCGATCTCGCGGTCCACGAAGTCCTTGGCGAGCCGGCGCACCGCCGTCTGCTCCTCGCTCAGCTCCAGGTTCATGGCCACTCCCGCGTGAATCGAATCGTAAAGCAGTTAATTAGCACTGCTAGTTTTTGGCTTGCAGCCCTACTATGTGCCGCATGGCCCGACCGCGCAAGCCCCTCCTGAGCAGAGATCGCATCGTCGACGCGGCCCGCGCCCTCGTCGACACCGAGGGGCTCGCGGCCGTCTCGACGCGTCGGCTCGCCGCCGAGCTGGGGGTGAGCGGGCCCTCGCTGTACAACCACTTCCGTACGAAGGACCAGATCCTGGAGGCGGTCGCCGACTCGGTGAGCGCGCAGGTCGACCTGTCGATGTTCGACACCGACGACGACCGGGACTGGCGCACCGCGCTGCACGACTGGGCCGTCTCCTACCGGGCGGCGCTGCGCGCGCACCCGAACATCGTCCCGGTGCTCGCGCAGGGGCCCGGCCGCCGCCCGGCCGGACTGCGGCTGGCCGACGCGGTGTTCGGCTCGATGGTCGACGCCGGGTGGCCGCCGCCGCAGGCCACGTCCATCGGCGCGCTCATGCGGTACTTCGTGACGGGATCCGCGCTCGGCTCGTTCGCGGGCGGCTTCCCCGACGACGAGGCGGCGTACGACCCCGCCGACTATCCGCACCTCGGCCAGGCGCACCTGCTCGCCGAGCGGCAGGAGATCGTCGACGACCGGGCCTTCGAGACGGGGCTCACGGCGCTGCTCGACGGGCTCGCGGTGCAGTACGAGCAGGTGGCGGCGGGGACGCACTGATATTTCGGCGGCCGCCGGCCACTGATGTTTCGGCGGCCACCGAAGCGTGCCGGGGTCATCCTTGAGCCATGGCCGCCTCGAAGGAACCCGGCGCTCCGCGCCTCGCCGCCCTCGCCTCGCTGATCGCCGACGAGACGCGGGCCGCCTGTCTGCTCGCGCTGCTCGACGGGCGGGCGTGGACGGCGGGCGAGCTGGCGCGGCACGCGGGCGTCGCGGCGTCGACCGCGAGCGAGCACCTCGGCAAGCTCGTCGCGGGCGGGCTGCTCGCCGAGGAGCGGCAGGGCCGCCACCGGTATCTGCGGCTCGCCGACGCGCAGGTCGCGCAGCTCCTGGAGGGCCTCGCCGGGTACGCCGTACCGGACGGCGGCGAGCGGCCTCCCACGCTGCGGGCCGCGTCGGCGCGGACCGCGATGGCCCGCGGGCGGACCTGTTACGACCACCTGGCGGGCCGGCTCGGGATCACGGTCACCGACGCGATGGTCGAGCGGGGGCTGCTGCGGGCCCACGCCGACGCCGCGGCGTTCGCGCTCACCGCCGCCGGGCACGGCTGGTTCCGGGCGCTCGGGGCGCCGCTGGAGCCCGGCTCGCGGCGGCCGTTGACGCGCGGCTGCCTCGACTGGACGGAGCGCCGGCTCCACCTCGCGGGACGGGCGGGCGCCGCGCTGTGCGCCCACGCCTTCGCGGCCGGGTGGGTCGAGCGGGTCGGCTCCGAGCGGGCGGTGCGGGTGACCGGGGCCGGGGAGCGGGCGCTGCGGGCCGAGCTGGGAGTGACCGCGCTGCGCTGAGCGAACCCCGTGGCGCGTTTCCGCCCCCGGCCAGGGCCTTCCCCAGAAGTAGCTGTAACGTACATTCGCCGGGCCGGGAAACATCTTCGTAACACGGGAGCGGCGCATGGCGCAGACGGCGGATGCCGCGATTCACCAGGAAATCGGGCAGAGTTGGGCGACCGGTTGTAGACAGTTCGCGCTGCGCGTGCTGCGCGGGATCGGGCAGGTGACGTTCCTGCCGCGCGCGCTCACCGGTGCGCTGTTCGCCGCGGCCCTGTTCTCCGCCGGGTGGGAGTACGGGCTCTACGGGGTCGGGGGCGCGGCCGTCGGCACGCTGGTCGCGGCGCTGCTCGGCGTGGAGAAGGAGCGGCTCACGCTCGGCATGGAGGGCTTCAACGCCTGCCTCGTGGGCGTGAGTTGTGCCGTCTTCCTCAACCCCGACCAGCTGTCCTCGGTGCTCGTGGCCCTGCTCGGCTGCGCCGCCGCGACCGTGGCCACCGCCGCCGCGGGGCGGGCCCTCGGGGCGTGGGGGCTGCCCGCCCTGACGCTGCCGTTCTGCCTCGTGGCGAGCGTCATCACGCTGGCCGCGCCCGGGTTCGCGCGGGTGTGGACCGGCGGGGGCGGCATCGCCGCGTTCCCGCAGGCGGTGTCCGGGGCCAGGACCGGGCTTCAACTCGACGACGCCGTGCGGGGGTTCTTCGCCGGATTCGGCCAGATCTTCCTGATGCCGCAGTGGTACGCGGGGGCCCTGGTGCTCGCGGGGCTGCTGGTGGCCGGGCCGCGGGTCGCGGGCGTGGCCTGCCTCGGGAACGTTGCGGGCATGGCGACCGCGTGGGCCCTCGGGGAACCCGCCGCGCAGCTGGCCGACGGTACGTCCGCGTACAACGCCGTGCTGGTCGCGCTCGCGCTGTGCGGGGTGTTCCTCGATGCCACGCGGCGTACGGTGCCGTATGCCGTGGCGGGGGCGGTCGCCGCGACGGTGTGCGCGCCGGCGTTCGGGGCGCTGGCGGCGCCGGTGGGCGGCCACATGTTCACGTGGCCGTTCGCACTGACGACGTTGGTGTTCTTGGTCGCGGCGAGGTCGTTTCCTCGGTTGACCAGTTCGAGTCCCGGCGATTGAGCAGGCGGCGCCGTGGCCGAGGCCTCGGGGCTCCGCCCCGGACCCCGCTGGCTCTCGTCCACAAGCGGGGCTTAATTGGCGGAGCCCCGGTCATTTAAGCCGACTCGAGCGCCGCGACGTCCAGTTTGCCCATCTTCATCATCGCGGCCATGACCCGGGAGGCCCGCTCCGTGTCCGGGTCGGCGAGGAGTTCCACGAGCCGGCGCGGAACGATCTGCCAGGACAGCCCGAACTTGTCCTTGCACCAGCCGCACGGCCCGCCCTCGCCACCGTCCGCCGTGATCCGCTCCCACAGCCGGTCGACCTCCGCCTGGTCGGCGCAGTCGACGGAGAGGGAGACCGCTTCGTTGAACTTGAACTCGGGGCCGCCGTTCAGCGCCTGGTACTCGTTGCCCGCGAGCCGGAACTCCATGGTGAGGACGGAGCCGGGCACACCGGGCCCCTCCTTGCCCCAGCGCTGGACCTCCAGGATCTCGGAGTCGGAGCCGGGGAAGAGCGACATGTAGAAGTCGACGGCCTCCTCGGCCTTGCCGTCGAACCACAGACAGGGGCGGATCTTCTGAGCGGTGGCGGGCATGGTGGGCCTCCTGGTTCCCGATCCGGCGCGGTGCCGGCCTGTATCAGGCTTCTCCTCCTACAGACCGGCCGCCAGCCGGGAACTCATCGGCTGGAGTACCGCTAAAACACGACCAACGCCCGGCCGCCCTTGCCCGCCACCATGTTGTCGAAGGCCGCCGGGATCCCGTCCAGCGCGATCCGCTCGGTCACGAGCGTGCTCAGGTCGAGGCGGCCCTCGCGGATGTGCTCGGCGAGCACCGGGAGGTCCTGCGCCGGGTCGCAGTTGCCGTAGACGCAGCCGGACAGCGTGCGGCCCCAGTGGAAGATCTCCAGGGCGTTGAAGGTGACCTGCTGGTCCTTGCCGCCGATGCCGACGACGGTGGTGCGGCCGCCGCGCCGGGTGGACTCCCAGGCGGTACGGATCGTGACGGCGCGGCCGACGCACTCCACCGCCACGTCGACGCCCTGCTTGTCCGTGAGCCCGCGGATCTCGCGCGCGGTCGTCTCGGAGGCCACCACGTAGTCCGTGGCGCCCGCCGCGCGCGCCAGCGCCTCCTTCTCCGGGGAGACGTCAACCGCGATGATCTTCGAGGCGCCCGCGATGCGCGCGGCCTGGAGCGTGGCGAGGCCGACGCCGCCGACGCCGTACACGGCGACGGTCTCCCCCTCCCGTACGCGGGCGGAGTGGTGCACGGCGCCGTAGCCGGTGAGCACGGCGCAGCCGAGCAGGGCCGCGTCGATGAGCGGGACGCCGTCCGGCACCGGCAGGACGCAGTTCGCGGCGACGACCGTCTCCTCGGCGAACGCGGCGACGTTCAGGCCGGGGTGGAGGTCACTGCCGTCGGACGCGCGCTTCGCGTGGATGTTGGCGGAGCCCGCGAGGGCGTTGGCGCACAGCCACACCTCGCCGAGCGCGCAGGCGTGGCAGCTGCCGCAGGAGGGCGCCCAGTTGAGGACGATGCCGTCACCGGGGGCCACGTGCGTGACGCCGTCGCCGACGGAGACGACGGTGCCCGCGCCCTCGTGGCCGAGGACCGCGGGGACCGGGAGCCGCATCGTGCCGTTGGTCAGGGACAGGTCGGAGTGGCAGACACCGGCGGCGGCCAGCCTCACCCGGACCTGGCCGGGCCCCGGTTCGGGCAGGTCGATGTCGGCGATCTCCAGCGGGGAGCCGACGGCGGGCAGTACAGCGGCGCGGACCATGATGAGCACAACTCCCTGAGCGAGTGCGGGGTGTCACGTACGTGCCGAGCCAAACTAGCGTCGCTAGTTTCTGGGGTCCAGTGGGTGCCGGGTGCGGGGTCAGTTCCGCTGGTGATCCTTCTCGCGTCGACGGAGCCGGGGCGCCCATGCCCTCCCCTGCGCGGGACGGCCTCCGGAGCCGCCCCTGACCCCAAGACCCGCCGCCACGAACAGCAGCCCGCCCAGCATCACGAACGGCGCCGCCGTCCCCGCCACGCCCGCGATCAGGCCCGCCGACGCGGGCGCCGCGACCTGGCCCAGGCGGTTGCCGGTCAGCCGGAGCGCCAGGGCGGTGGAGCGGGCCTCCGCGGGGGCGGCCTGGACGACCGTGGTCATGGAGAGCGGCTGGCCCACCCCGAGGCAGAAGCCGAGCACGATCAGCATCACGCCGAGCCCCCACACCGGCACGGGCAGCGCGATACCCGCGCACAGCACCGCCGCGAGCAGACACGTGGTGGCGATCAGGGCCGTCCTGCCGAGCCAGTTGATGAGCGGGGTCATGACCAGGCGGCAGGCGACCGTCGCCCCCGCGCGCAGGCTGAGCAGCACGCCGACCACGGACGGCGCGATCCCCCGGTGCTCGCCCACCACCGGCAGATACGCCGTGAGGATGTCGGTGGCCGACAGGACGGCGAGGCTGATGAAGATGCCGCCGGGCACACCGCGGGTGCGCAGGATGCGGTGCACAGGGACCCTGGAGGCCTCCTTCGTACGCGAACCCGGCTGCGTACGACGGGACTCGATGCGCCACAGGGACGTCACGGCCAGCGCGCAGACGCCCGCCGACACGAGGAGCGCGAGCGCGCTCGTGCCCACCATGTCGTGGCCGTCGATCAGGGCTCCGGCGGCGATCGGCCCGACGAGCTGGCCGAGAGAGGCGCCGATGGTGAAGTGGCCGAAGTTCCGGTCCTGGTCCTCGGGCGCGGACTGCCGGGCCACGATCGACTGGGCGCCGATGACGAAGCACAGATGCCCGAGCCCCATCACACCGCTCCAGGCGGCCATCGCCACGAGGCTGTTCGCGAGTCCGCTCATCGCGCAGCCACCCGCGATGAGGACGACTCCCACGGGGAGCAGCGGCGCGCACCGGCCGTGGTCCGTGCGCCGGCCGAGCGGCACGGCGGCGAACAGCGGGAGCAGCGCGTAGACCCCCGCGATGACGCCGACGGCACGCTCGTCGGCGCCGAGCGCGAGGGCCCGGTAGGAGACCGCGGGCCGCGCCATCGACACCGCCCCTTGCGCGAAGCTGAAGGCGATGACGAGGCGGAGCAGCCAGGCACGGCTCATGAGGTCACGGGATTCATCGGGTCACACGATTCCGAACAGCAGACCGGCGCCGAGGACGACCAGCGCGGTCAACGCCGCCCATTTCACGGTGAACTTGGTGTGGTCGCCGAACTCGACCTTAGCCATGCCCACGAGCACGTAGACCGCCGGGACCAGCGGGCTCGACATGTGCAGCGGCTGTCCGGCGAGCGAGGCGCGGGCGATCTCGAGGGTCGAGACGCCGTGCGCGTTCCCGGCCTCGGCGAGCACCGGCAGGATGCCGAAGTAGAAGCCGTCGTTGGACATGAAGTACGTGAACGGGATGGACAGCACGCCGGTGACGAGTGCCATGTGCGGGCCCATCCAGTCCGGGATGCCGCCCACGACCCACTTCGCCATGTGGTCGACCATGCCGGTGCCCTGCAGCACGCCCGTGAAGACGGCGGCGGCGAAGACCATGCCCGCGACGTTGAGGACGTTCTCTGCGTGCGCGCCGATCCGGGCCTTCTGGTCGGCCATGTGCGGGTAGTTGACCGAGAGCGCGAGCGCGGCGCCGAGCATGAACAGCACCGGGATCGGCAGGATCTCCATGATCATGGAGGCCAGGAGCACCACCGTGAGCAGCGCGTTGAACCAGTAGAGCTTGGGGCGCAGGGTGGCCCGGTTCGGGTCGAGCCCGGAGAACGTCTCGCCTTCGTCGTTCTCGTACGAGGGGGTGGAGGCGGAACCACCGCCGGTACCCGCGCCGGTCCCCTTGGTGCCGCTGCCGGCGCCGACGAGCACCTTCTCCTCGACGGTCTCGGTGACCGTCACGCCCTCGTCCAGGGAGAGATACCCGAGCCGCTTGCGCTCGCGGCGACCGAGCACGTACGAGAGGGCGAACACGAAGAGCAGTCCCACGCCGAGCGCCGGGATCATCGGCACGAAGATGTCGCTGGCGTCCACCTTGAGCGCGGTGGCGGCGCGGGCCGTCGGGCCGCCCCAGGGCAGCGTGTTCATCACGCCGTTGGCGGTCGCGGCGACACCCGTCATCACGACGAGGCTCATCTTCAGGCGCTTGTACAGCGGGTACATCGCCGAGACGGTGATCATGAAGGTGGTGGAGCCGTCGCCGTCGAGCGAGACGATCGCGGCGAGCACGGCCGTGCCCACGACGATGCGGACGGGGTCGGCCTTCGCGAACTTCAGGATGCCGCGCACGATCGGGTCGAAGAGGCCGACGTCGATCATCACGCCGAAGTAGACGATCGCGAACATCAGCATGGCGGCGGTCGGCGCCAGGTCACCGATGCCGGCGATCACGTAGTCGCCCAGGTTGGCGCCCTTGCCCACCAGTACGCAGAACAGCGCCGGTATGAGCACGAGCGCCGCGATGGGCGACACCTTTTTCATCATGATCAGCACCAGGAAGGTGGCGATCATGCCGAAACCGAGGATGGTCAGCATGGGGAGGGGCCCTCTCACGTCTACGTTCGCCTTCGAACAGCCGCCGTGGGGGAGGCAGCCAGCGCGACGCTAGGTGGGCCGAACAAGCGTTAACAAGATGTTGACACGCGAGCAATAAGCGCAAAACTCCAGGTCACGAGCGGTTCACTCGCGTGCTGCGCGCGAAAGGCGTCAGTCGAGCACGCGCGCCAGGTACGCCCGCAGCAGCTCCCGCACCTCCGCGATGATCGCCGCGTCCCCGCGCTCCGGGTCGATCCGGAAGGCGAGCCGGACCAGGGCGTCGGCGGATTCGACGGCGACGAGGAACGCGCGGCGCAGGGCCGCGTCGGGGGCGCGGCCGAGGCGTGGGGCGAGGAGGTCGGTGAGGGTGTCGGCGACGTGGTGGTTGGGGTCGGCGTCCGGGGCGCCCACGGGGAGCTGGGTGCCGAAGTCGACCAGGGAGAAGCCCGGCGCCGTGCGCTTCATCGCGAGGTACTCGTCGAGCACCGCGTCCATCGCGGCCCGCCAGTCGCCGGCGGGGACGTCCCTGAGGCGCGCGGTGACCCGCCGCACGTACCGGTCGAGATTACGCTCGGCCAGCGCCTCGACCAGGGCCCGTTTGTTGCCGAAGAAGCGGTAGACCGAGCCGATGGGCACCTCGGCGCGGTGCGCGACGGCGCGGGTGCTCAGCTCGTCGTAGCCCGTCTCGTCGAGAAGTTCGGCGCAGGCGTCGAGTATCCGGGTCAGGCGCTCGGCGCTGCGCCGCTGAACGGGCTTGCGGCGCAAGGGCGTTGGGTGGGCCATGCGGGCCAGACTAGGGCCTGTCTTCAAACTCCCGTCGTCGCCCGGAGGGCGGCCCGGCGGCGTAATGGGGCCTCCCCTGCTCGAGCGAAGCCGAGAGCTTGGGGAAGCGTGCGATCGCAAGGCGCCGGAGAGTCCTAGTAGCGGAGCTACTCGGGCTTTTCGGCAACGCCGCGAGCGTGCGTGCCAGGCGTCGCCAGGCAGACGGGAGTTTGAAGACAGGCCCTACGGCGATGCGGTGAGGTCCGCGGTGGCCTCGACGGGCTTGTCCGCGACCGCCCACACCGTGTGGTCGTCGGCGTAGAGGCGGGCGGTGAGGTGGTGGGTGCCGCGGTGCAGGCGGGTGCCGGGCAGGCGGTAGTCGACGGCGCGCAGCCGGGCGAGGCAGCGGCCGTCGAGGTAGAGCCGGGCGTAGCCGCGGCGCCCGACGGCCCGGGCCGGGGTGCCGTGGGGGCTGAGGCGGAAGCGCCGGACCCAGATGCGGACCTCCCAGCCGCCCGCGGGGCCCGTCCGCGGCTTCACGATCAGGCCGATCTCGGGGGCGTCCTCCGTGGGGGCCCGGCGGTAGTGATGGCCCTCGGCGTCGGTGCGCGAGAGGACCTCCCCGGCCTGCCGCTGCCCGCCGCCGTCGGCTCCGCAGCCCACGGCGCCCGCGAGCAGGGCGCAGGTCAGCAGCGTCGCGGCGGCCGCTCGCAGGGCAGGAAAGCTGGGCATGTCCGGGACGGTAGAGGACCGTTGACGTTCGGCGGATCCCTCGCGGGGAGGACGCCCGCGGGCCTCCCCTCGGCCGCTGGTACCGCCGAGCATCAGCCATACGACGGACGGTGATGGTCTTGCGCCGCCCACCCGCGAATCCTACGGTGATGCATAGGAATCATTGACCAGGGAGCGATGATGAGCGGGGACGTACGCAAGACCGCCGAGGGGCTGACCTACCTCTCCGGCTTCGGGAACGAGCACGGGTCCGAGGCCGTGCCCGGGGCCCTGCCCGAGGGGCGCAACTCGCCGCAGCGCGCGCCGCTCGGCCTGTACGCGGAGCAGCTCAGCGGCACCGCGTTCACCGAGCCGCGGGCACACAACCGCCGCTCGTGGCTGTACCGGATCCGCCCGTCGGCGGCGCACCCGGAGTTCAGCCGTGTCGACAACGGCGGGGTGCGCACGGCCCCGTTCACCGAGACCGTTCCCGACCCCAACCGCCGCCGCTGGAACCCGCTGCCGGAGCCCGCCCCCGGCACGGACTGGCTGGCCGGCCTGTGGACGCTGGGGGGCAACGGCGACGCGACGCAGCGCACCGGCATGGCCGTGCACCTGTACCACGCCAACTCCCCCATGACGGACCGGGTGTTCAGCGACGCGGACGGTGAACTGCTGATCGTTCCCGAGCGCGGCGGGCTGCTGCTGCGCACGGAGTTCGGGGTGCTCGCCGCCGAGCCGGGCGAGGTCGCGCTGATCCCGCGCGGTGTCCGCTTCCGGGTCGAGCTGCTCGACACTGTGTCCGATGGCGGGCAGAGCCCGACCGCGCGGGGGTACGTGTGCGAGAACTACGGCGCCCCGTTCCAGCTGCCCGACCTCGGCCCGATCGGCGCCAACGGCCTGGCGAACGCGCGGGACTTCAGGGCGCCGGTCGCGGCGTACGAGGACGACGAGCGACCGGTCGAGGTGATCAACAAGTTCTGCGGCAACCTCTGGTCGGCGACGTACGACCACTCCCCGCTCGACGTCGTCGCCTGGCACGGCAACCACGTCCCGTACGTGTACGACCTGCGCCGCTTCAACGTCATCGGGACGATCTCGTACGACCACCCGGACCCGTCGATCTTCACGGTGCTCACGTCGCCGTCCGACACCCCGGGTCTCGCGGGCGTCGACTTCGTCGTGTTCGCGCCGCGCTGGCTGGTGGGCGAGGACACGTTCCGGCCGCCGTACTTCCACCGGAACGTGATGAGCGAGTACATGGGGCTCATCGAGGGCGCGTACGACGCGAAGGCCGAGGGCTTCGTGCCGGGCGGGGGGTCGCTGCACAACATGATGTCGGCGCACGGGCCCGATCGGGACACGTTCGACAAGGCGAGCGCCGCCGAGCTCAAGCCGCAGAAGGTCGACGACGGCCTGGCCTTCATGTTCGAGACACGCTGGCCCGTCACCCTCGCCCCGCAGGCCTCGACGGCCGGGCATCTGCAGCGTGGTTACGACGACGTGTGGCGTGGCCTGGAGCGCCACTTCCGGGGATAGACCGCATGGCCGCCGCATTGCACCACTCCCCCGACGACCGGTACGGATAACCCGTGACGTCATTCGCCCCGGACTCGATCGTCCTGAACCGCAAATTGCCGCTCTGGTATCAGGTGTCGCAGTCCCTGCGCGCCTCGATACTCGGAAGATCGCCCCAGGACCCGCTGCGCCTGCCCACCGAGGAACAACTCGCGGGGCACTACGGGGTCTCCGTGCTCACCATGCGTCAGGCGCTCAAGGAACTGGAGGACGAGGGGCTCATCACGCGGCACCGGCGCCGCGGCACGTTCATCGAGCCGGATGCCCAACAGGGCGCGCCGGTGCGCCTGTTGGGCTCGGTCGACGCGATCGTGGCGCAGCAGTCCGGCATGACGACGCGGCTGCTCGACCACGCCACGGTGCCGGTCCCCGTGGCGTTCGCCGAGTACTTCCCGGGGGCCGGGACCGTCCCCACGTACCACCGGCTGCGCTTCGACGAGAAGACCGGCGAGCCGACGAACCACGCCCGCAACTACCTCCGTCCGGACCTCGGCGCCCGCGTCGACCTCGCGGACCTGGAGCGGTGGCCGATGACGAAGGTGCTGCGGGACGTGGTCGGCGTGCGGATCAGCCGGATCACGGACTCGGTGCAGGCGCGGCTCGCGGATCCCGAGACGGCGCGGCTCCTCGAAGTGCCGCTGCTCAGTCCGATCCTGCATTACACGGGTGTCACGTACGACGAGGAGGGCAGGGTGTTGGATGTGGCGGTGATCCATTACCGGGGGGACCGGTTCTCGTTCACGGTGACGTTGGATGCGGACTGAATTCTCGGCGGCAACGGTGTTGCGGACGCGGGGCTCTGCCCCGGACCCCGCTGCTCAATCGCCGCAGGGGCTTTATTGAGGGAGACGTACCATGCCGGGCGTGACGAACCACCGGCTCACCGACGCGACGCGCCTATCGGACCTCATGCCCTGGTCCGTCGCGCCCCTGCGCCTCGGCCGCGGCTGGCCCGTCGCTCCGGACGCCGCGTCCCTGAAGACCCGTTGGGACGCGTTCGTGCGCGCCGAACCGGCCGAACGCGAGGCACTCCTCGAACCCTCACGCACCCGCACCCTGCACACCGCCGCCGCCCAGCTCCCCGGCCAACGCACCGGCACGGAACCGCTGGCGCACGCGGAGGGGCCCTGCCCGGACCCCGTACCGCTGCTGCACGGCCCGTTCGACGAGCAGTGGCTCATCCCCGACCAGCGCCTGCTCGACGCGGCGCGACCGGAGCTGTGGCGGGTCGCGGACGAGCGGCAGCTGTTCCTGGTCGAGCAGGGGTACGTGCCCGGCGCCGGCGGCCCCGCGCTGCTCGCGTCCGCCGTGCTCCCGGAGGGCCGCTCCCCCGCTGGCCGGCCCGGCCGCATCCGCCCGCTGTACCGCCGCCCCGGCGGCGTGGAACCGAACGTGGCGCCGGGCTTGCTCACCCACCTCTCCGGCGCGTACGACCAGGAGGTGACGGCGGCCGATCTGTTCGCGTGGATCCTGGTGGCGGGCGCCCGCGACGGCTCCCCCGACATCCGCGTGCCACTGCCGGACGACGCCGACGTGTGGGCACGCGGGGTCGAACTCGGGCGCCGTGTCCTGTGGTTGGAGCGGCGCGGCACGGACGGCGACCGGCCCAAGCTGCCCGGCGGCCGCCGCCCGTACGTGCGCGCCCCGCTGCCGGACCGGCCCACGGAGGTCCTCTACGACCGCGAGGAGGAGGCCCTGGTCGTCGGCGACGGGCGCATCTCCCCGGTGCCGGCGGCGGCCTGGGACTTCCACGTCAGCGGGGTCGGGGTCCTGGAGCAGTGGTTCGCACGCCGCACCGCGCCCGCCGAACCCGGCACACTCGCGGCCCTGCGCCCGTCGACCTGGCCGCAACCATGGACGTCACAACTCCTGGAACTCATCACGGTCCTCACACTGCTCGCGGAACTTGGCCCGCAGCAGGACGAGTTGCGCGAGGCCGCCCTCGCGGACCCGCTCACGACGAAGGACCTGGAACGGGCCCGCGTGCTGCCCGTCCCGGACCCCGCCCGCCACCCGGCCACCGTCCTGGACCACCAAGAAGAGGGCCCGGGCGGCCAGTTCGCGATCCTCTGACCTCACGAGCCGATCACGCCCGGCCGAACCCCGGTGGCCGAACCAGGGCCCCGTGAACCGCCAGCCAGGGCTTGGTCACCCCGCCGCGAACCCCTCCAACGTCCTCCGCAGCGCCCGCTCGAACACCGCCTCCAGGTCGATCGGGCCCGCGTCCTCGGCGAACGACGCCGCGAGGCGCGGGTATCGGCCCGAGGCCACCTGCCCGCCCAAGTACGCGATCCGCACCGCCTGTTCCTGCTCCGCGCTCCACGGCAGGGAACGCGTCCGCTCGGCCGTGGCGATCTCGTTCGCGACGTACGTCGTGACCACGCTCGTCACCGCCGCGACCAGCTCCATCTTCGTGCCGTACGGCAGATCGAGCGGGTCGAGGCAGGTCAGGCAGTACTCCAGGTACGCGAGCGCGTTCGGACTGAAGCCGTAGACCGGTGACATCAGCCCGGGCAGCCACGGATGCCGGTGCATCAGCGCCCGCGACTGCCGGGCGAGGCCGAGGATGTCCGCCCGCCAGTCGCCGCTCGGCTCCGAGAACGTGTACTCGGCACTGACGGCGTCGACCATCAGCTCGTACAGGTCCTCCTTGCGCGGCACGTAGTTGTACAGCGACATCGTGCCCATGCCCAGCTCACCGGCGATCTTCCGCATGGACACCGCGTCGATGCCCTCGGCGTCGGCGACGCGGACCGCCGTCGCCGCGATGTCGGCCCTGCTGTGCGCGGGCCTCGGCCCCCGCCCGGCGCGCTCGGGGCGCGCCCAGATCACTTCGGGTTCGGCCGCTCGGCCCGCCATTGATCATCACCTCGCGCTCCATCCTAGTTACGTACACCGTACGTAGTGCGCTACGGTGGCGGCATGACTTCTACGTACGCTGTACTTAGTGAAGGTCTGGAGAAGCGCTTCGGCAAGGGACCGAAGGCCGTGCACGCCGTGCGCGGCCTGGATCTGGCGGTCCGCGAGGGCACGGTGTGCGGTCTGCTCGGGCCGAACGGGGCGGGCAAGACGACCGCGGTCCGACTACTCACGACACTGCTCCGCCCCGACGCGGGCACCGCGCGTGTCGCCGGGCACGACATCACCGCGGACCCGCACGCCGTGCGCCGCCGCATCGGCGTCACCGGCCAGTACGCGTCGGTCGACGGTGACCTCACGGGCCGCGAGAACCTCCGCCTGTTCGCCCGCCTGCTGCGCGCGCCGGGCGCCCGGGCCCGCGCCGACGAGCTGATCGAGCGCTTCGAGCTGACCGACGCCGCCGACCGCACCGCCCGCACGTACTCCGGAGGCATGCGCCGCCGCCTCGACCTGGCCGCGAGCCTGATCACCCGCCCCGCCGTGCTCTTCCTCGACGAGCCGACCACCGGCCTCGACCCGCACAGCAGGAACGGCATCTGGGAGGCCGTGCGCGAGCTGTCGCGCGAGGGCACGACGGTCGTCCTGACCACGCAGTACCTGGAGGAGGCCGACCAGCTCGCCGACGACATCGTGCTGATCGACGGGGGCCGCGCCGCCCACTCGGGCACGCCCGCCGAGCTCAAGGCGCAGATCGGCCACTACGCGGAGGTCGTCGTGGCCGAGGAGGCGGGCGAGCAGGCGCTGCACGCGGCCGCCGTCGTCCTCGACCAACTCACCGGCGCCAGGCCCCGGTTGGACGCGGAGCGCCGCACCGTGGGCGCCGTCGTCCTCGACCCGACCGTCACCCTCCCCCGAGTCGTACGCGAACTCGACGCGTCCGGCGTCCCGTTGCTCGACGCGACGCTGCGCCCGCCCACCCTCGACGAGGTGTTCCTGCGCCTCACCGTCACCGGTCACCAGGCCCAGGAGGTCGCCGCATGAGTACCGCCATCCTCTACGACGGCACGGCCATGCTCGGCCGCCACCTCCAGCGCGTCCGGCACTCGCCGGCGATCCTGATCATGACGCAGACGATGCCGATCGTGTTCCTGCTGTTCTTCGGCTACGTCTTCGGCTCCGCGCTCGCCATGCCGGGCTCGGACTACCGGGCGTTCCTGGTGCCGGGCATGCTCGTGGCGACCGCGGCGAACGGGATCATGACCGGGATGTTCGGCGCCGCCCAGGACTCGCACCGGGGCGTGATGGACCGCTTCCGTACGCTGCCGATGAGCCGGGCCGCGGTGCCGCTCGGGCAGGCCGTCGCCGATCTGCTGACGACGGCGGTCGGCCTGGTGCCGCTCGTGCTCGTGGGGCTCGCGATGGGCTGGCGGATCGAGGGCGGGCTGCCCGCGGCGTTCGGCGCGTTCGGGCTGCTCCTGCTCTTCCGGTTCGCCGCGACGTGGGTCGGGATCCTGCTCGGGCTCGCCTCGCAGAGCGAGGAGGCCGCGGGGCAGTTGGGCGGCGCCACGTTCATGCTGCCGCTGCTGTCGAACGCGTACATCCCGACCGACGGGATGCCGGGCTGGGTGCGCACCCTCGCCGAGTGGAACCCGATCAGCGCGGTGGCCACGGCCGTGCGCGAGATGTTCGGCAACGCGCCGGTGCCGCACGGCGCGGCCTGGCCCGTGGCGCATCCGGTGGCGGGATCGCTGGCGTGGTGCGCGGTGCTGCTCGCGGTGTGCGTGCCGCTCGCCGTCCGCCGCTACACGCGCGGCGGACGGTGAACAGCCTTACTTTCAGGGCTACTTCTGCGGCTCCAGCGCCGGTCCCAGCGAGGAGAACTTCTCCTGGGACACGACCCGCTTCGGCGGCCACGTGATGTTGTTCGGCGGCCACTTCTGCCCGGTCTTCTTCAGGAACCACGCCGGCGGCTCGTACATGGGCGGCTCATAGCCGTCCGGGATCGCCGTCTTCCACTCGACGCCCTTCGTGCGGTCCTTGAACTCGTCCTTGATCGCCTTGAGCCGCTCCGGCTGGGTGATCAGGTCGACCGCCGTGGCCGCCAGATACTTCGCGGCGGCGAGCACGGCCGCCTGCCCGGGGGCCGCGGCGGCGCAGGCGGCGGTGGACCAGGTGTGCATCTTCGTGCCGATGGGGGCGAGCGCCGAACCCATCGACACGGTCGGCACGTTCCAGCTGATGTCGGCGACGTCGGTCGAGCCGCCGCCGAGGAACACCGGGTCGGGCGGCTTGAGTTCGCCGACCTTGTCGTGCATCCCGGCCTCGGGAAGCCCGAGCGACTTCTGCAGGTCCTTCGCCAACTGGTGTGCCTCCGCGCTGAATTTCGGCGGACCGATCTGCCGCATGTTGTCGTGCAGCAGCTCCGCGAAGGACTTGGAGGGCAGCTGGTTCCAGCAGGCGGAGGTGATGCGGTGTTGCACCTTCGTCTGCGAGGCCTTGGCGGCGGCCTCGGAGATCGCGATCACCTTGTCGAGCAGCACCTGGACGCGGGCGGTGCTGCCTTCGCGCACGTAATAACTGATCTCGGCGATTTCAGGAGTTACGTTCGGTATGTCCCCGCCGTTGTTGATCACCCAGTGCAGCCGGGCGCTCGGCGCCATGTTCTCCTCGCGCAGGAACTCCGACATGGTCGCCATCATCACGGCGGCGTCGAGCGCGGACTTGTTCCCGAGCGGGGTGCCGCCGTGTCCCGCGACGCCGAGGAACGTGAAGGTCACGGCGGTCATGGCGTTGCTGGTGCCCCAGCCGGTGGCGTTGGCGGTGGAGGGGTGCCAGTCGAGGAAGGCGTCGAGGCCCTCGTACACGCCCTTGCTGACCGCGTACGTCTTGCCGATCAGGGTCTCCTCGGCGGTGGAGCCGAAGAATTTCACGGTGACCGGGAGCTTGTGCTGCTTGGCGGCCTGCGCGACCGCTGCCGCCGCGGCGGCGGCCGCCGTGCCGAGCGCGCTGTGCCCGCAGCCGTGTCCCGGGCCGTAGCTCGGGGTGAAGGGGTCGTGGATGTACTCGCGCGGGTCGTGGTGTCCGACGCCCTTGTTCTGCGAGAGGCCGGGCAGCGCGTCGTACTCGCCGCTGAACCCGAGCACCGGGCCGCCGCT
Organism: Streptomyces sp. UC4497; assembly: GCF_054871485.1. Lineage (NCBI taxonomy): Bacteria > Bacillati > Actinomycetota > Actinomycetes > Kitasatosporales > Streptomycetaceae > Streptomyces > Streptomyces sp. UC4497. Next base: position 411,175 of record NZ_JBTYHB010000002.1, read on the forward strand.
GCCGTAGGAGTAGGTCGCGGTGAACGCGGTCGGGAAGCCGGCCGTCCCGAACTTCACGTCGAATCCGGCCCGTTCGAGGAAGCCGGCCTCGGCGAGCGAGGAGTTCCACTCGCGCAGCGACAGCTCGGCGTGCTCCCAGATCTCCTCGTTCAGGCCCGTGATGCGGGAGCTGTTGGCGCCGATCCAGGCGAGGGCTGCGGTCTTGGCGGGGCTGTCCTCCGCGAGACCTTCGGGTGCCTTGTATTCGAGCGGGGCCGCGTCCGCGGCGTCCGCCTGGGCGGTCATCGCCGCGGTGGTGACTCCGGCGGCGCCGAGCATCTGCATGATGCGGCGTCTGCTGATCTGCGATCCGGGCGTGGACTCGGGCATCTCGTGCTCGTGGTGGTCGTGCAGGTCACACACGCGTACCTCCCGGGGGTGAGGTGGGTGTAGCTGTAACTGCCATCGACGATCACGCGCCACACTGACCCCTGGAGGTTGCCCCGTCAACATCTGTGCGTGACAAGGGCGTTACGCGATGTATGGGAAAGGCCCTGTCGCCAAACTCCCGTCGTCGCCCGCAGGGCGGCCCGGCGGCGTAATGGGGCCTCCCCTGCTCGAGCGGAGCCGAGAGCTTGGGGAAGCGTGCGATCGCAAGGCGCCGGAGAGTCCTAGTAGCGGAGCTACTCGGGCTTTTCGGCAACGCAGCGAGCGTGCGTGCCAGGCGTCGCCGGGCAGACGGGAGTTTGGCGACAGGGCCTAGGCATGACAAAGGCCCGCATCGTCCTCCTTGCCGGAGTGTCCGCCGCGTGCCGTGGGGATGACGGTCGCTGTGATGCGCGGCGATACAACCGGACGGCGCGGAGGCGCGATACGGGCCTTGTCTTTTGCTGGAGCGGCCGCTGTCTAGTGGCCGCCGAACAGCGAGCGGCGAAGCCGCCGCAGTGGCGCGAAGAGCGAAACCCTCCGCATCCGCGCGCGGCTGCCGCTGCGCTCGTGCGCTGTGTCACGCGTGGTCAGCTCGCGCATCAGCGACGTCGCCTCAACCGTCTCGCGCTGCGGGACGGCAGGACCGCCGAGCACCGAGAGATGGCGGTCAAGGCGCGAACTGGTCGCACTGTTCCCGCAGGTGATCGCAGGCACTCGCGGCCTGCTGCGCACTGTTATCTGTTCCATGTCACTCCCCACCCGTACGAGGGCACCCGGCCCGGGCAGGTTAACCCTATCGCCCCAGCGCGACACTCGTGTATCCCGGTCGCAGTATTCACCTCCCTCGTAAGGGGGTTGACGGTTCGAAAGCGATCACTCTCCGAATCCGACCGATTCCAGGGCGAGTTGGACAAGTGGGGCTCCTGTGGGCCGCTCAGAACCGCCGCTCGGCTCCGTCGTAACAGCGAGTGAGGAGGCGTCCGGAGTCAAGCCGGAGGCCACCACCGGCGTGTCGGAGCCGTCCTCGGGCAGCACACCGAGGGAGCGCGGCGGCGCCGACGGCTCCATGAGCCACAACTGGTGGACCTTGCCGCGGGGCGGCGCCTGGAGACCTGTGACAGTGATCACCGCGCTGCCCCGCTCCGGCGACGCGACGACATTCAGCCCGTCCGCGCGGACTGCACCGGCGTCCGGCGCCGCGAGCACCGCCGCCACCTCGCGCGCGGCGGCCCGCTGCTCGTCGAGCCGGTCCGAGGTGCGCTCCAGTTGCACGGCGAAGAGCGCGGCCACGGTGAGCGCGCCCGCCCCCGTGGCCACACCGAGCGGAACGAGGAGCCCACGCGCGCGTGGCGCGGTGCGGGGCCTGTCCGCCGCGGGGGCCTGGGGCGCGGGGACCTGGGCCGTGAGCTGTACGGCGGTCAGCACCCGCTCGCGCAGCTCGGCGGGCGGGGCCACGGAGGCCGAGCAGGCGAGCCGCACCGAGCTCTCCGTCAGCGCGCGCACCTCGTCGGCGCAGGAGTCGCAGCGCGTCAAGTGCCGCTCGAACCGGGCCCGTTCGCGGTCTTCCAGGGCGTCGAGGGCGTAGGGCCCGGCGAGGGAGTGGACACGCGGGCCCCACGGGACGCGGTGGCTCTTCGGGATCCGGTCGTTCATGCGGCGTCCCCCAGGCAGGCGCGCAGCCGGGTGAGACCGTCACGCATCCGCGTCTTGACGGTGCCGAGCGGAACGGAGAGGCGCTGCGCGACCTCCCGGTAGGTGTACCCCTCGTAGTAGGCGAGGGTCACGGAGCGGCGCTGGAGTTCGGTGAGCCCGTCGAGGCAGCGGCGCACCCACTCGCGGTCCAGGTTGGTCTCGACCTGCTCGGCGACCTCGTCGAAGGCGGTGCGGTGCCAGCGGCTCGCGGCGCGCTCCTCGCGCTCCCGGGACGCGCGGGCGCTGCGCACCCTGTCCACCGCTCTGCGGTGGGCGTGGGTGAGCACCCAGGCCATCGCGGTGCCCCTGCGCGGGTCGAAGCGGGCGGCGTCCCGCCACAGTTCCAGGAACACCTCCTGGGCGACCTCCTCGGACTGCGCCGGGTCCCGCAGCACCCGGAGCACGAGCCCGTACACCGCGCCCGACACCAGCTCGTACAGCTCCTCGTACGCCCGCACGTCGCCCTGCCCGACCATCGGCAGCAACTTGTCCGCCCGCATCGGTTCCCCTCCCGCCCGGCGGCGCGGCCCGGTGCCGCGCCGCCCCCACTCCGTGGTTCGCGGCCGGGCCCGGTCCGGATCGGGGGCGCCGCGAAGTTTCGTGAAGGAAGTACGGGCGGACGGGCGCGGAACGCGGGCCCGCCCCGCATCAATCCGCCCCGCATCGATCCGCCCCGCATCGATCCGCGGTCGACCAATCCGCCGGGCGCGGTGCGCCGAATGGCTTGGCGTCAACCGCACTTCGTGCACGGACCGCGTGAGGACGGACCCATGACCTCTCAGTCAGCGAAGCCATCGAAAGCATCGGCTTCGGAAAGCCCAGACATGGCACGCGGCGCACCCCGCGCACGCATGCGGCACCGGCGACAGGGCCTGGCGCTCCTGGTCTGCGGCGGCCTCGCCGCGGGCGGTGTCGCGGCCGCCGGCGCGACGGGCATCGGCCCGCAGCAGGCCGAGGCCTCGAGCCACCGCGAGGCCCCGCTGATCTCGGGCCAGCCCCAGTACGACAACACCGACGTGTACGCGTTCGTGAGCCCCGACAAGCCGGACACCACCACCCTGGTGGCCAACTGGACCCCCTTCGAGGAGCCCGCGGGCGGCCCGAACTTCTACCCGTTCCCCGAAGACGCCCAGTACGACGTGCACATCGACAGCGACGGCGACGCACAGGGCGACCTGCTGTACCGGTGGACGTTCAAGACCCACACCAAGAACGGGAACACGTTCCTCTACAACACCGGCCCGGTGAAGAGCCTCGACGACCCGAACCTCAACGTCACGCAGACCTACGACATCGATCTGCTGCGCCTCAAGGACCAGAAGATCGTGTCCAAGTCGAAGATCGCCGACGACGCCCCGGTGGCGCCGTCGAACGTCGGCAAGGCGTCGATGCCCGACTACAAGACGCTGCGCGACCAGGCGGTCAAGAAGGTCGGCGGCGGCGTCACCTCGTACGTGGGCCAGGCCGACGACCCGTTCTTCCTCGACCTGCGCGTCTTCGACCTGCTGTACGGCGGGAACCTCTCCGAGGTCGGCCGGGACACGCTCAAGGGCTACAACGTGAACACGGTCGCCCTCCAGGTGCCCACCGCGTTCCTGACCGAGTCGAAGGACCAGCCGACCATCGGCGTGTGGTCGACGACCTCGCGCAAGGACGCGAGCGGCGACTGGAAGCAGGTGTCCAGGCTCGGCAGCCCGCTGGTCAACGAGGTGGTGAACCCGCAGAAGGTCAAGGACCGCTTCAACGCGTCCTCGCCGTGGAACGACAGCCAGTTCCTGCCGTTCGTGACCGAGCCGGAGCTGCCCAAGCTGATCGAGTCGATCTACAAGATCAAGGCTCCGAAGACGCCGCGCAACGACCTGGTGGACGTCTTCCTGAAGGGCGTGAAGGGCCTCAACCAGCCGCCTGGCGTGCGCCCCTCGGAGATGTTGCGCCTCAACACGTCGATACCGCCGACGAGTTCACCGAAGCGTCTCGGTGTCCTCGAGGGCGACAAGGCGGGCTTCCCGAACGGCCGTCGGCTCTCCGATGACGTCGTGGACGCCGAGCTCCAGGTCGTCGAGGGCGAACTCCTCGGCAAGAAGAACGACCTGGGCGACGCCGTCGACGCCAACGACAAGAAGTTCGAGTCGACGTTCCCGTACGTGGCACTGCCCACGGAGGGCTCGCGCGGGCCGCTGGCCAAGAACACGACGCAGAGCGACACCGAGGTCCGCGACCAGCTCACCGGCAGCTCGGTGTCCTCGGACTCCGGCGACGACGACACGCTCATGACGGCCTCGTTCGCGGCGGCCGGCGCCGGCTTCCTGCTGATCGGCACCGCGCTCGTGTGGTGGCGCGGCCGGAGCAGGCGGCGCGCGGGCTTCGGTCCGCCGTTCTCCGGCTGAGCACCGCTGGGGCCTGTCGCTCGGATCGGGCCCCGGGCAACCACTGACCGGCGCGGCCCGCGTGCCTGATCCTCCACACCGCGGGCCGCGCCTCCCACCCGTCTCTTTGTCTCCTCACCTCTTCGTCTCTTCACCTCTTCGTCTCTTCATGTCTCGGAAAACGTCCCTAGGAGCGCGCATGCAGGCCTTGTCCGGCAAGGGGATCGGGGCGTCGGGGCTCGGGCGGCTGCTCGCCCTGGGCACCGCGCTCGCCCTCGCCCTCACCGCGGGCGCCCTGGTCGCCGACGACGGCTCCCCGCCGAAGGCCGTGACCACGGGCACCGCCCCGAACCCGGCACCGGCCCGGCTCGCCTCCGGCGACCTCGACCGGGGCGTGTCCCAGCTGCAGAAGCATCTGAAGGCCCAGCCCAGGGACCACGCATCGTGGGCATCGCTCGGCACGGCGTACGTCGAGCAGGCGCGGGTGGGCGCGGACCCGTCCCGCTATCCGCAGGCCGAGCGCGCCCTGGCCCGCTCCCTGAAGCTGCGCCCCGGCAACGACCCGGCGCTGGCCGGGCAGGCCGCGCTCGCCGCGGCCCGGCACGACTTCGACGGAGCGCTGCGCCTCGCACGCAAGGCCCTGAAGGTCAACCCTTACGGCGAGGCGGCACTGGCGCTCCGCGTCGACGCGCTCGTCGAACTCGGCGACTACAAGGGCGCGTTGAAGGCGGCCGACGTCGCGGACTCGCGCCGCCCCGGCATCCCGAGCTTCACCCGCTTCGCATACGTACATGAGCTGCGCGGCGACGCCACGACGGCGCGCAAGGTCCTGGGCCGGGCGCTCGCCGGCGCCACATCGCCCGGAGACGTCTCGTACGTGGCCACCGCGCTCGGTCAACTCGCCTGGCGCCAGGGCGAGTACAAGGACTCCCTGCGCCACTACGCGACGGCCCTGCGCGCGGATCCGGCCGCCGTCGCCGCCCTGGAGGGGCGCGGCAGGGCGCGGGCCGCGAGCGGGAACACGGCGGGCGCGATCCGCGACCTGAAGACCGTCGTAGCGCGCGCCCCGCTGCCGTCCGCGCTGGTGGAGCTCGGCGAGCTCTACGAGGCGCGCGGCGAGGACGAGGCGGCGAAGCGCCAGTACGCCCTCGTCGACACTTGGCTGCGGCTCGCGCGGGCGGGCGGCGTCGACGTCGACCTGGACACGGCGCTCGCCTCGACGGAGCACGGCGACCGGGCCGCGGGCCTCAGGGCGGCGCGCGCCGAGTGGCAGCGCCGGCACACCGTGCACACGGCGGACGCGCTCGCCTGGGCGCTGCACGCGGCCGGGCGGGACAAGGAGGCACTGCCGTACGCGCGGCGGGCCACGGCCACCGGCTTCGGCGAGGCCGCGTTCCTCTACCACCGGGGCGTGATCGAACTGGCCGCGGGTGACAGGGCCGAGGGCCGCGAGCTGCTGCGCGAGGCGCTGGACCGCAACCCCGCCTTCTCGCCGCTGGGCGCGAAGGCCGCGCGGGCGGCGCTGGCCGGGGCCGCGGGGAAGGAGGCGGGACGATGAGGCGCTGGAAGCGGTACGTCGCCCTGCCCACGGTGCTCGGCGCCGCCACGGTCGGGCTCCTTCTGGCCGGCGCCCCGGGGGCCGCCGCGCACCCGCTCGGCAACTTCACCGTCAACCACTACGACGGGCTGCTCGTCGGCTCCGACGCTCTGCGCGTCGACCACGTGGAGGACCTGGCGGAGATCCCGACGCAGCAGGCGCGGCCCGAACTCGACGAGCGGGGGCGGGCGTTGTGGGCGAGGGAGCGCTGCGCGAGTGCCGCGCGAAGCGCCGAGGCCGACGTCGACGGGCGTCGGGCCACCCTTGAGGTGCGTACGGCCGAGGCACGGCTGCGCCCCGGCCAGGCGGGGCTCAAGACGCTGCGCGTGGAGTGCGCGTTCACCGCGCCGCTGCCGCGCGAGAAGCGCGGCGGGAAGGTGCGCGTCGAGCTGCATACCGGCGCCGCCGAGGGTCCCGGCTGGCGCGAGATCACCGCGCGCGGCGACCGGATGACGCTGAAGGCCTCGGACGTGCCCGCCACGTCGATCTCGGACCGGCTGACGCGCTACCCGAAGGACCTGCTGTCCTCACCTCCCGACCGGGTCGCGGCCTCGGTCACTGCCGTGCCCGGCGGCCCGGCGGCCCCGGCGGCGGGCGGCGCGGCCGACGCCGACGGCGGCCGTCCTGCCGGTTCCGAGGTGCTCCCCCGCAGCGCCGACCGCTGGACCGAGGCCCTGACCGGACTGGTGTCACGGCACGAACTCGGCCCGGGTTTCGGGGCGTTGGCCCTCGGCATCGCGATGGTCCTCGGCGCGCTGCACGCGCTCGCGCCCGGCCACGGGAAGACCCTGATGGCGGCGGCCGCGGCGGCCCGCAGCCGGGCGAGGCTCCGGGACGTGCTGCCGCTCGCCGCGTCGGTGACGGTCACGCACACGCTCGGCGTGATCGCCCTGGGCATCCTCGTCACGGCCGGCTCCGCGGCCGCACCCTCGGTGATCGCCTGGCTGGGCCTGGCGAGCGGCGTGCTGGTCACGGCCGCGGGGGTGGGCCTGCTCCGCAGGGCGTGGCGCTACCGCACGGCGGCCCGAGCGCACACACACGGTCATGACCACGACCACGACCACGGTCATGAGCACGAGCACACGCACGACCACGATCACGACCACGCGCGTCCGCACCCGCACCCGATGCCTCAACCCACCCTCCGTGGAACCCTGTTCCTCGGCTTCGCCGGGGGCCTCGTCCCCAGCCCCTCGGCCGTCGTCGTGCTCGTCGGCGCCTCCGCGCTCGGCAAGGCGTGGTTCGGCCTGCTGCTCGTGTTCGGCTACGGAGCCGGACTCGCGCTCACTCTCACCGCGGTCGGCTTCACGGTGGTGCGGATCGGTGGCCGGATCGCGCAGGCCCTCGCGGATCTGCCGCGGCCCGGACGCGGCCCGCTCGCCGCGTTCGTACGCCGTGGGCTGAGCCGCGCGGTGCCGTTCGGTTCGGCCTTCGTCGTGGTGGCGCTCGGCTGCGGATTGGTGTTCAGGGGGGCCGCAACAGCGCTCGGTTGAGCTACTTTTGTTCAGACTTGTCGTGCCGCGCTTGCTTGTCTTCCCACGAATGGGGGCGCCCGTGGTTGAGCGTGTGGTCGCCGGAAGGTACCGGCTGCTCGACCCCCTCGGCGAGGGCGGCATGGGCACCGTGTGGCGGGCCCGCGACGAGGTGCTCGGGCGCGAGGTCGCCGTGAAGGAGGTGCGCGCGCCCGCCGGGCTCCCGGACGCCGAGGTGCAGCGGATGTACGCGCGCCTGGAGCGGGAGGCGTGGGCCTCGGCGCGGATCACGAACCGCAACGTCGTGACGGTGTACGACGTGGCCACCGAGGAGCAACGCCCGTGGATCGTCATGGAGTTGGTCCGCGGCGTCTCGCTCGCCGAGCAGCTGGACGAGGAGGGCCCGATGCCCCCGGCCCACGCCGCGCACATCGGCGCCGAGGTGCTCGCCGCGCTGCGCGCCGCCCACGAGGCGGGCGTGCTGCACCGCGACGTGAAGCCCGGCAACGTACTCCTGTCCAACGAGGGCAGGGTGGTGCTCACCGACTTCGGCATCGCCATGGTCGAGGGGACGTCGGCGCTCACCATGACGGGCGAGGTCATCGGATCGCCCGAATTCCTCGCCCCGGAAAGGGCGTTGGGGCGCACCCCGGGGCCCGAGTCGGACCTGTGGTCGCTCGGCGTGCTGCTGTACGCGGCCGTGGAGGGGCACTCGCCGTTCCGCCAGGACACCCCGCTCAGCACGCTGCGGGCCATCGTGGACGAGGAGTTGCCGCCGCCGCGCCGCGCGGGACCGCTGGCGCCCGTGATCGAGGGGCTGCTGCGCAAGGATCCGGCCGAGCGGACCCCGGCGTCCGAGGCCGAGCAGAACCTGCGCATCGTCGGTTCGGGCGGCACCCTGCGCGCGGACCCGGTGCAGGCCTCCCCGCTCTATTCGCAGCCGACGGTGACGTCGCAGCAGGCGCACACGCCCACGCCTCCCCCGGCCCCGCTCCCGATGGGCGCGGGACAGACGGCCACCACGACCCCGGTCGGCGCCGATCCCGACTCCCGCTACCCGCGCCGCGCCTCGCGAGCCATGATCGCGGGCATCGTGATCCTCCTCCTCGCCATCGGAGGACTCACGTACGCCATGCTCAACCGCGACGCGGACCCCAACACGAACAACGGCGGCGGCACATCCGGGGGCGGGAACAGCGGGGGCACCACGGGCGACAACAACGGTGGCGGCGGCAGTGGAGGCGACACCGGCGGCAGCACCACCGGCGACAACAACGGTGGCAGCGGCGGCGGTTCCACCAACGGAGGGAACGGCGGTGACGGCGACTCAGGCAGCGGCGGTCACACGACCACCCCGGCCCAGTCCGTCAAGGTCAACGTCAGTGCCGTGCGCGGCAGTTACTCGGGCCCGTGCCCGCCGCCGGCCGCCGCGGCCCCGGCCTTCTCCGCGACGATCACGGTGGGCCGCGCCCCGGCGTCCGTGCAGTACCGCTGGGTGGTGCGGGGCGGCGAGGCCTCGGACCCCGGCTGGAAGACGCTGAACGTGCCCAAGGGCGCCGCGAACAAGTCCCGTACGGTCACCACCACGCAGACGCACTACGAGGAGGGCGGGACGCTGCGCGACCAGATCGGCGTCGAGGTGCGCAGCCCGGTGGCGGCGACGTCCAACTACGTCTCGTACGCCATCACGTGCAAGGTGGTGACCCCGACGAGCGGGGCCACCACCGGTTCGCCCACGTACTGAGGTCCGCGCACCGAGGTACGCGGACCGGGAACCTGCTACGCGGCTGAGGTGAACACGGGCAGGTAGCCGCCGGACTGTCCGGCGGCCGTGGGGTGGTACGACTCGCCGATGTTCGCCCAGTTGACGCTGTGCAGCCACGAATCGCCGGAGCAGATCTCGTGCCCCGTAAACGTGCTGGTCACATCGCCGAAGGCGAAGCCCCGGGTCGCGGCGTTCTCCTTGATCGTGGAGTTGAGGAGGTCCGCGGCGCCGTTGATGGCCGAGCGCTCGTTCTCGGAGAGGCCCGCCACGCAGGTGCCGCTGAGCTTGTAGAAGCGGGGGTAGCCGAGCACCACCACGCGGGCGGCGGGTGCCTTGGTGCTGATCGCCGAGTAGACGTCGGAGAGCTTGCTCGGCAGGGTCGAAGTGACGTACGCACGAGCCTCGTTGACGCGCTTCACGCAGGTGGACTCGGCGTACAGGACGCAGGTCGTCATGACGTCGGCGAAGCCCGCGTCATTGCCGCCGATCGAGATCGACACGAGGCCGGTCCCCGCGCCGAGCGGGCCGAGCTGGTTGGCGATGACATCACCCGTACGAGCACCCGAGCAAGCGGTGAAATTAAAGCTTGAGGGTGAGTGGGCCGCTGCCCACAAGGCCGGGTAGGCCTTCGTGGAGCGCTTGCAGGCGCCGCTGCCGGAGTCGTAGCTGCCGGCGCCGACACCGGAGGAGTAGGAGTCGCCAAGGGCCACATAGCCCGTGGCGGCGGCGGAATCGGAGGCTTGCGCGGCGCTCGCCCCGGTCAGGGCTGCCACCGCGGCGAGAGCGAAAGAGGAGACGTAGGCCGCAATCCGGAAAGATCTCATGGAACCTCCCTTTAGCAGGATCAGCAGGGTCTCTGCCGCCCACTGTTGTTGCAGGTTCATGTCACGGATGTGACTTACCCTCGGCTCGACGGCGCTACGCCCGTAGAGCGGTACCCAACTGGACTGCGAAGCTCCGGAGTTGACCCAGTGGCGTCCTTGACGCCGGCCCCGGGACTGCGCCACATTGAAGCCCGGCATCCGGCGCTTCGGGGGGCAAAGTCGCCAATGCAGACCATCGGCATCAAGCCGTCTTCATCGGACGGCCTTCAGCTGCTCGCGGGGGCGGGCGTCGTCGCGGGAGGCGCGGGTCTCGTCCTCGCGCTCTCGCACGCCGAATCCCCGCTGCGCGGGCCACTCGCGCTCTTCTTCCTGCTCGCCGCGCCCGGCGCCGCGTTCGCGGCCGCCCTGCGCGGTCTCGACCCGTGGGCCCGGGTGCTCACCTCGGTGGCCGGCGCGGTCGCGGTCGTCATGCTGGTCGCCCAGGGCATGCTCGCCGTGCACCGCTGGTCGGTGAACGGCGGGGTGATCGCCGTGGCCGTACTCAGCGCTTCCGCTTTTCTTCTGCAATGGATCATCCGACAGCTGCGCGGGGGCGCGGGCCAGGAGATTCGTAAACGGATCGGGAAAATCCACTAGGAGGGGACGGAAGTTAAGGGAATGGCCAAAACAATAAAAACGTGAGGCCTCGTTCCAGGTCTTGCCATACAGTCTCAATCATCAATACCGTCGTACATCCACCCGCATCGGACCAGCAGGAAATGCGATCAAGGGGAGGGACCGGGATCGCGAAGGTTCGGGGCGGGGCGCGGCAGGGGGGTGCCGCGTTCCGGTGAGCCGTTCGCTTCGGCGTCCGGCGCAGCCGGGTCGCGTGCCGCGCGACCGGTCCGACAAACCGGTGTGCAATGCCAGCTCACCCGGCCTGTACGGAGAGCTCTTCCGGCACGGCCGTCAGTGAGAACCCCCCTTTCGAACCGGACACGAAGCCGGACCGCCCGGGGGCGGGCGGTCCACCGGACGAGAGGGACCAGACTCATGAGCAGTTCCGTTGTGCCTCCGGTGATACCCGAGGGAACATCGCCGGAAGGCAGAATTCCCGCCCGCTACCGGGCCATCTCCACGCACCTGGCGATCGCGCCACGGGTCAGCGTGGTCATTCCGGCCATGAACGAGGCGGAAAATCTTCCGTACGTCTTCAAGACCCTTCCCGAGTGGATCCACGAGGTCGTCCTGGTGGACGGGAATTCCACCGACAACACCGTGGAAGTGGCCAGGGAATTGTGGCCGGAAGTCGTGGTCGTACCGCAGCGCGGAAAGGGCAAGGGGGATGCCCTGATCACCGGCTTCAAGGCCTGCAGCGGCGACATCATCGTCATGGTCGACGCGGACGGCTCCGCGGACGGCCAGGAGATCGTCTCCTACGTCTCCGCGCTCGTCTCAGGCGCCGACTTCGCCAAGGGCTCGCGGTTCGCCAACGGCGGCGGCACGGACGACATGACGCCCATCCGCAAGCTCGGCAACTGGGCGCTGTGCTCGGCGGTCAACGCCAAGTTCGGGGCCCGCTACACCGACCTCTGCTACGGGTACAACGCGTTCTGGCGGCACTGCCTCGAGGACATCGACCTCGACTGCACCGGGTTCGAGGTGGAGACCCTGATGAACATCCGGGTCGTCAAGGCAGGCCTGAAGGTCCAGGAGATACCGAGCCACGAGTACCTGCGCATCCACGGCACCAGCAACCTGCGCGCCGTCCGGGACGGCCTGCGGGTGCTCAAGGTCATCATGAAGGAGCGCTCGAACCGTCGCGCCCTGCGCAGCAGGCAGACCGCGTCGAAGCTCACCCTCGTGCGGGGGGACGGGTCTTGACGGAGCGACACGGCACGCGGATGACGGCGTCCGTCGTCATCTGCGTGTACACCGAAGACCGTTGGAACGACATCCTCGCCGCCGTCGACTCCGTGCGCGCACAGTCGTACGCCGCCCTGGAGACGCTCCTCGTCGTCGACCACAACCCGGCCCTTCTCGCCCGTCTCACCGAGAAGTTCGACGGCGAGCCGGGCGTCGAGGTGCTGGCGAACGCGGGGCCGCGGGGGCTTTCCGCCGGGCGCAACACCGGGATCGCCGCCGCGCGCGGCGACATCGTCGCGTTCCTCGACGACGACGCCGTCGCCGAGCGGGACTGGCTGCACTGGTTCGCGGCGGGGTACGCCGACCCGCGCGTCCTCGCGGTCGGCGGGCACACCGAGCCGATCTGGGCCTCGGGGCGCAGGCCCCGCTGGTTCCCGGAGGAGTTCGACTGGGTGGTGGGCTGCTCGTACAAGGGGCTGCCGCGCGGCAAGGTCGAGGTGCGCAATGTGCTCGGCGGCAACGCCTCGTTCCGGCGCGGCGCCTTCGACATCGCGGGCGGCTTCGCGACCGGCATCGGCCGGGACGGCGACAAGCGCCCGCTGGGCTGCGAGGAGACGGAGCTGTGCATCCGGATCACGCGGGCGAGACCGGACGCGGTGCTCCTGATCGACGACCGGGCCGTCATCCACCACCGGGTACCGGCCGGCCGTGAACGCTTCGCCTACTTCCGTACGCGCACCTACGCCGAGGGCCTCTCCAAGGCGCTGGTCGCCCGAAGTGTCGGTGCGGGCAAGGGACTTGAGACCGAGCGTGCCTACTCGACGCGGGTGCTGCCGGCCGGAGCGGCGCGCGGCGTACGGGACTTCGCGCTCGGCCGGGCCGGGGGCGCGGGCCGCGCCGGGGCGATCGTGGCCGGGGTGCTGGCGGCGGCCGGGGGCTATGCGCTGGGCAGTTGGCGGGCGCGCGGCGCGGGTGCGACATTCACCGTGGCGGAGATCGACGCGCCCGCGAAGGAAGTCGGGAGAACGGAGGCGGCGGCGTGAACGCCCAGCAGCGGTGGTCCGACGGCGGGGCCGTGCCAATCCTCATGTACCACGCCATCTCCCCCGATCCGAAGCCGGAGACCCATCAACTCTCGGTATCACCAGCCCAGTTCGCCGAGCAGATGGAGCTGCTCGCCGACCACGGCTGCACGCCGCTGACCGCCGCCGAGCTCGCCGGGATCTGGCGCGGCGGCGGCCGGGCGCTCCCTGACCGGCCCGTCCTGATCACCTTCGACGACGGCTACGAGGGCGTGCACACGCACGCCCTGCCCAGCCTCGCCAAGCACGGCTTCGCGTCCACCCTGTTCGTCTCGACGGGGTGGCTGCGCGGCGCGTACGACACCGGGGGCGGGCCCGACACGATGCTCGACTGGCCCCAGGTGCGGGCGCTCGCCGGGCAGGGCATGGAGATCGGCGGGCACAGCCACACGCATCCGCAGCTCGACCAACTCGACGACACGGACCTGGAGTTCGAGCTGCTGCGCTGCCGGGAGATCGTCACCGGCGAGCTGGGCCGGGCGCCGGTCTCCTTCGCGTATCCGTACGGGCACTCCGACCGGCGGGTGCGGCAGGCGGTGCGCGCAGCCGGGTTCGCCCAGTCGCTCGCCGTCGGCAACGCGCTGGCCCGGCGCCGCCAGGGCCCCTACGCCCTGCGGCGGGTCACCGTGCGCCGCTCGACCGACGTCACCGAGTTCGAGCGGATCGTCGACGGCCGTGCCATCGGCCGTACCTTCGCCAGGGACCGTGCCCTCACCAAGGGCTACGCCGTGGTCCGCAGAGCCCGGCAGGCCGGCCGCAGGGCGACCGCCCTGATCCCCGGCCCGCTCCGCCAGAAGGGCCCACTCACCCGTGTCTGACACGACGACCGCCCGCGCCAAGGCCGGCCCGACCAGCACGACCGACGCCGGATCCCCGGCCCCCGCAGGCCGCCGGCTCCGGCTGCCCGGTATGGGGCGCGGCAAGAAGGGCACAGAAGACGGCATGGGCGGGTCGGGGGGCGGGAGCCAGCTGTTCCGGAACGCCTATGCGCTGATGCTGAACACCGGCATCTCCGGTGTGCTCGGCGTCGGCTTCTGGCTGGCCGCCGCGCACTACTACACGGCGGACGCGGTCGGTCAGGGCTCGGCGGCGATCGCGGCGATGAAGTTCCTCGCGGGCCTCACCGCCGTGACGCTGACCGGGGCCCTCGCCCGCTTCATCCCGGTCGCGGGGCACGCCACCGGGCGGGTCATCTTCCGTACGTACGCGGGGAGTTCGGTCGCCGTCGCGTTCGCCGCGCTGATCTTCCTGCTCACGCTCGACATCTGGGGACCCTCGTACAGCTTCCTGCACGGGACGCTGAACGGGCTCGGCTTCATCGCCGCCGTTATCGCCTGGTCGCTGCTCACGCTGCAGGACGGGGTGCTCACCGGGCTGCGCAGCGCGCTGTGGGTGCCGGTGGGCAACACGGTGTTCTCGCTGGTGAAGCTGGGGCTGCTCGTCGCGTTCGCGGCGTCGTTCACGGCGACCGGGGTGTTCGTGTCGTGGGTCGTCGCGATCGCGTTCTCGGTGGTTCCGCTGGGCCTGCTCGTGTTCCGGCGGCTCGTGCCGCGGCACATCGCGGCCACGGACAGCAAGGCGGAACCCCCGTCGCTGCGCGAGATGGGCCGCTTCCTCGCGGGCGACTACACGGGCTCGCTGTTCTCGCTCGCCGTCGTCTACCTGGTGCCGGTGCTCATCGCCTCGCAGGTCAGCTCCGCGGACAACGCGTACTTCTACATCGCGACCACGATCGGCGGCACGGTCAACCTGCTGGCCATCAACATGGGCGCCTCGCTGACCGTGGAGGGCTCACACGACCCGGCGCAGCTCGCCGCCAACACCCGGGCCGCGCTGCGACGCATGGCCCGCATCATGCTCCCGATCTGCGCCCTGCTCTTCATCCTCGCGCCCTACGTGCTGCACGTCTTCGGCGCCGCCTACTCGGACGCGGCGACCCCGCTGCTGCGCTGGTTCGCGGTCGGGGCGGCGCTGCGGGTGGTCATGGAGACGTACTTCGCGGTGCTGCGCGCGCAGAGCCGCACCTCCGGACTCGCCTGGCTCCAGGGCCTGTTGTGCGTGCTGGTGCTCGGTCTCACGCTGCTGCTTCTGCCCCGGATGGGGCTCACCGGCGCGGGCGTCGCCGAGATCTCCTCGCTCGCCGTGATCGTGGCGATCGCCGCGCCGAAGCTGTGGCGCGTGGTGCGCACCGCGCCCGCCGTGCCGACGCCCGAGGACACGCCGCCCGACGGCGACCTGGCGGACCTCGGCACGCCGAGGAGGGAGCCGGCCGCGAAGGAGGGCCCCAAGTGGGCGCTGCGGGACGCGATGGACTCGGACACGCTGCAGCTCGCGGTGCAGCTGAATCTGGACCACCAGGAGCGGCGGCCCGACGTCCGCCCGGGTCCCGTGACACCGCCGGCCGGCACGCGCAGGCCCACGTGGGTGACCACGTCGGCGTCCCCGCCGGCCGCCGCCTCTGCCTCCGCTTCCGGTCCTGCTTCCGTTTCCGCCTCCGCCTCCCAGGCGTCGAGCGACATCCACGGGTCGGACGACTCGACCGTCCTTCCCGATCCGTATCCGGAGGCCGTCGACCTGGCCTTCGAACCCGAAACCGGGCTCGGGCCCGATTCCGATCTCGAATCGGACCTCGATTCTGATCCCGATTACGATCTTGAATACGGACCCGGCCGCGGACCGACCGCCGATCCGGAGTCGGATCTGGAGTGGGAGCTGGATCCGGCCGCCCCGGTACGCCCCGCCCAACCTGCGCAGCGGATGCGGCTCACCCCCACCGTCGTCGTCCTCGCACTGCTGCTCGTGGCGGCCATCGGGCTCTACTGGGGGCCCGTCCTCGGGATGGGCGAGGCCGATCTGGACCGGATGGGCGGGCTCGGACTGATCTCCGTCCTGTCCCCCGTGACGCTGCTCGGCGCGGCCCTGCTCATCGGCGTCTTCGCCTCGCTCCTGTGGCTCGAACGCCCGCACAAACGCCTGTTGTTGCTCACGCTGCTCGCCACGGTCGTGTCCCTGCACGCGCTGCCCGCCGTCATCGAGGCGGAGCCGCGGTTCGCGACGGCCTGGCAGCACCTGGGCTTCATGGACTACATCGACCGCACCGGCTCCGCGGTCCCCGACCTGGACGCCCGCTGGAGCTGGCCCGGGTTCTTCGCCGCGGCGGCGTTCCTCGCGAAGGCCTGCGGCGTCAATGATCTGACCGAGGTCATCCGCTGGTGGCCGATGGCCATCCAACTCCTCTACCTGGCACCGATGTTCCTGCTGCTGCGCTCCGTTCGGGCGAGCTGGCGCGCCAAGTGGACCAGTGTCTGGATCTTCGTCCTGAGCGGCTGGGTGGGCCAGGACTACTTCTCGCCGCAGGGCTTCACGTATCTCCTCTATCTGGTCTTCGTGGCGATCCTGCTGGTGTATTTCCGGGCGCCTCGGATGCTGTGGTCGAAGCGGGCCCCCGGGGAGACCGAGGTCGCGCCGACCGACAGACGGCAGCGCGCGGTGCTGCTCATCGTCCTGATCGCCCTGTTCGCGGCGACGGTCCCGGCGCACCAGCTGACCCCGTTCGTGATGCTGGGCGTCCTCGCGGTCCTGGTCGTGGTCGGCAGGTCCGAACTGCGCGGCCTGCCGCTGCTGTTCGGCGTCATCGTCGTCGTCTGGCTGGGCTTCCTCGCCGAGCCGTACTGGTCGGGGCACTTCAACGACCTGTTCGGCGGGATCGGAGGCGTCGGCGGCAATGTGACGTCCTCGGTCTCCGGCCGTATCCAGGACGGCAGTTCGAGCCACAAGCTCGTCCTCTACACGCGCGTGCTGCTCGCCGGCTCCGTGCTCGCGTTCGCCTGCTGGGGCTGGTGGCGGCGCCGCGAATGGAAGTACCGCGAGCGCTCGCTGCTCGTGCTGGCCGCCGTGCCGTTCCTGGGCTTCGGCATGCAGTCCTACGGCGGCGAGATGGCGCTGCGCGTCTTTATGTTCGCCCTGCCCGGCGTCGCGATCCTCGCCGCCCTCGCGCTCTTCCCGCGCACCGGCGCCACGGTGAAGGAGCGCGACAAGGACCGCATCAGCCTCGCCCCGCTGGCCGCGCTCATGGCGGGCCTGGTCCTCATGGGCGGGTTCCTGGTGGCCCGTTGGGGCAACGAGCCGTTCGAGCGGATCCGCCCGGGCGAGGTCGCCGCGATGGACTACGTCTACGCCCACGACGACCCGACCGTGCGGCTGCTGTGGATGAGCAACGACACGGTCGACAACGTGACGCCCGCGCTGCCGTGGGGCGCCCGTGACATGGAGAAGGTCCAGTACGTGCCGACGCTCGCGCCCGTCGACCCGGTGCTCGTCGGCTCCCTCGTCAAGGCGCTCAAGGACGCGGGCCCCAACTCGTACCTCATGCTCAACAAGAGCCAGGTCGTCTATCTGCAGATGGACGTCGGCTACTCCAAGGCCTGGCCCACGCGTCTCGTCGAGAACCTGGACCGGCGCGAGGAGTTGAAGAAGGTCTACGTCAACGCGGACGTGACCATGTACCAGCTCCGCAAGGAGCCGCCGGGCCCGGTCGCGAAGGCCGAACCGGGGCCGATCGGGCCGCAGATCACCTGGACGCCGTGGTCGTTGGTGGGCGCGCTCGCGGCGGGCGCCCTGATCGTGCTGCTCACGGCGCGCGAGGTGGTCCGGGTCGCGCTGCGGCCGAGCGTGCGTCAACTCCGTTGGCTGCAGAGCACGTTCTGGTTCTCGCTGCCACTGCTCGCGGTGGTGCTCGCGTCGCTGATCCAGCGGTTCATCACGATGGGCCTGAACTGAGGACGCGCAGGGGTTGAAGTGGCTGCGGCAGCACTACCGCCGCAGCCACTTCACTTCATAGCCCCGCATCTCGAACCGCTTGCCGTCGATCTTCGCGCTGATCGGCCGCTTCAGGGTGTTCACGACGAGCACGGCCTTGTCGTCGGCGAGCACCCGCACGTTCGGCACGTCGTCCTTGGCCACCGACACCTTCTCGAACTTCGTGCCGGGCCCGAACTCCTCGTTGAACCGCGACACCAGGCCGTACATCGGCAGCGCGCCGCCGCCGGAGGCGCGGTCGGTGGGCCGCCACAGGCAGCCGGCGCAGCCCGCGCCCTTCTCGTCCTCGGGGTTCCAGTAGAACCCGGACGTCGCCCCGCCCATCACCATCGCGATCATCCCGGAGGCCTGCACGGCGACGCGGTGCGGCTCGCTCCAGCCCTGCCGCTCGTCCCTGCTGTCGGCGGGCTCCACGTAGTACTCGGCCCACCACAGCGGCAGCCCGTCGGTCTCGCGCTCGATCCACTCGCTGACGTCGGTGAACTTGTCGGTGGCGGCGAACTCGTCCGGCAGCATCTCGTCGTCGTTCGTATAGCTGGACCCGTCGACGACGACGAAATCGGCGCCCGCCTTGTTCTTGTTCCAGTAGTCGAAGGCCTCGACGATCCGCTCGTCCATCCGCCCCCAGGCACCCTTGACGGCATCGGAGGTCCCGTCGGTCTGCTGGGGATGGAGACTGTCCATGACGAGGTAGGGCCCGCCGACCATGATGTCCTTGCGGACATCCTTCAGAGCCTTGTAGACGAGGTTGTAGAGCTTCGTGTACCCCTCGTAGTCCCAGCGGCCCTTGCCGTCGTTCCAGAAACCCTTGAACTCGTTCCAGACGATGAAGTGCCGTACGTACGGGTACCGCTTGGCGACCGTCGCCGCGAGGTTCGCGTAGTCCTTGTAGTGCTCGGGGGACGGGGCGGTCTCCAGGCTGGCCTTGCTCCAGTCCGTGTTGCCGACGCCGGCCTTGCCGCCCTTCATCCAGTCGGGCGCGCAGCACAGCGTGACCACGGGCGTGCCGCCGGACTTGCGGACGAAGTCGATCCGCCGGTCCATCTCCTCGAACTGGTAACGCCCCTTCACCGGCTCCGGGTTGCTCGCGCCCCAGCCCATGATGTGCTGGTTCTGCGGCATCGGCCGCTCCCCCAGCAGCTTCTCCGCGCGCTCGGTCGCGGCGGACGAGCCCTCGTCGGCGGAGAACTGCGTGTGCGTGAACCCCCAGCCGACCTGCGGCCCCAGCTCCTTCGGCGGCTCACCGGGGGTGCCGTGCACCCTCTCACCGTCGGTGGTGGTGCCCGCGGTGCTCTGTTTGCCGTCCGGCAGCGTGTTGATCACGGTCAGTACCAGGGCCAGTACGGCCATACCCACGCCGAGCAGGGCGATGAGTCGCCATCGCCGTGCCCCCGATTCCCACCCATGACGTCCCATCAAGGACAAGAGTAACGAGGGGAGTTGGCGGAAGGACCGGCTCCGCTGCCACGGACTCGTAACGAGGTTCGACAGCAGGGGTGCGCGTGTCGGCCGGTACGAAGCCGGGGCACGCTGCGGAAATTGCGTGCGGGAGACCCGTTCGTGCCGGATCATGGCGGCATGTCTGCGAACCCTTTCGACGCGCTGCCGGTCCGGCTGGGCGTCGACGACAGCGACTCGCCCTCCGATGTCGTCGACGCGCTGTTCCTCGGCCGCTTCGCCACGGGCGAGCAGCCCTACTCGCACGCGAGGAACATCGACCGGGTGCGCTCGGCCGCGACGCTGCTGCCGCCGGGCGCCCGGGTGCTGCGTTCCGCGCGCGACGACGACCGCAGCGCGACGCTCGCCGAGGGCGAGGGGTGGACGCTGCTCATCTCCCGGTGGAGCAGGGGCGCGGACGTCACCGTGACGGCGACGACGGCGGAGCTGGCGGAGAAGGTCCTTGGTCAGGCCACGGACGGTGCGGCCGACGAGCCGGAGCCGCAGCCGGAGCACGTGGCGATGGGCTTCTGGTACGTGTCCCCGCGCCGCGGCCCGCACCGTACGACGCGCCAGATCTCGGCCGGCACGTGGGAGGAGGTGCGCCCCAACTACACGGCGCCGGTCGCCGAGGCGATGGACGGGCTGATGAAGACGCGCCCCGAGGACATCGCGGGCCGCCTGCTCCTCCTGCACGGCCCGCCGGGCACGGGCAAGACGTCGGCGCTGCGCACGCTGGCCCGGTCGTGGCGGGACTGGTGCCAGGTCGACTGCGTCCTCGACCCCGAGCGGCTCTTCTCGGACGTCGGCTACCTCATGGACATCGCGATCGGCGAGGACGACGGCTCGGCGAACGGGCGTTGGCGCCTGCTCCTCCTGGAGGACTGCGACGAGCTGATCCGCGGCGAGGCGAAACACACGGCGGGCCAGGCGCTCTCCCGTCTGCTGAACCTGACGGACGGCCTGCTGGGCCAGGGCCGCAACGTCCTGGTCGGCGTCACGACGAACGAGGACCTGGAACGCCTCCACCCCGCGGTGGTCCGCCCCGGCCGCTGCCTGGCCCGCATCGAGGTCTCCCCCTTGACCCGCCAGGAGTCCACGGACTGGCTCGGCACGGACGAGGGGGTGGGCCGCGAGGGCGCGACGCTGGCGGAGCTGTACGCGTTGCGCCGCGGGGTGTCTCCGACAGCGGTACCGGACCAACGGACGGACCGCGAGGCGGGGCTCTACCTGTAGCCCCTGGTCCCCTTACGCCACGGGGCTCGAGGTGCCGCTCCGCCTTGGGCAATCTGCCGCCTTGGGCGGCAGGGTGGGCAAGGCGGCACCCCGGTGCCGCGCACCGCTACGAGTGGCCCGGCCCCGCCTACGCGTACGCCGCGCGCACAGCGTCCCGGGCCGCGGAGAGTGCCGCTTCCTCCGACAGCCCGAGCCGCCGCACCCGCTCCGCGTACGCCTGCGCCGCCGACGACGCCTCCCGCTCCGCCGCATCCCCCGCGGCCGCGATCAGCGTGCCGTTGCGCCCCCGCGTCTCGATCACCCCGTCCGTCTCGAGGGCCCGGTACGCCTTGGCCACCGTGTTCGCGGCGAGGCCGAGTTCCTCAGCGAGCCCGCGCACCGTGGGCAGCCGGTACCCGACGGGCAGCACCCCCGACCGGGCGAGCTCGGAGATCTGGGCCCGCACCTGTTCGTACGGCGCGGCACTGTCGTCAATGCGGATCTTCAAGGTCACGCGGTCGATTCTCCCGCAGCACCGAAAAATAGGAGGCACCCGGTGGCGCGCGGCGCGTAGCGTGCGCCCCCATGACCGTGATCGTGCGCGCGCTGCACCTCGACCGTCCGGCCGACACCGAGGCCTTCGCCCGGATCCGCCGCACCTGCCTCCCCGCCATGCTCGCGACCCCGGCCTCCGTCGCGTACGCCGCCGCAAACGCCCACCCCGACGCCCACTACCGCCAGCTGCTCGCGCAGACCGGCGACGGCGAGGTGATCGGCACGGCCCAGGTCGGTATCGCGTACGACAGCCCGGAGCCGGGCCAGGGCTACGCGAACGTATACGTGCATCCGGAGCACACGGGCCGCGGCGCCGGCACCCTCCTCCTGCGCACGGCGGAGGAACACCTCGGCCGGCACGGCGCCACGGAGGTGCACTGCTGGGCCCTGGACGCCCCGCGCAACCTGGCCTGGGCCGCCGCCCACGGCTACCGCTCGAGCCGCAGCGCCCACTTCCTGCGCCTCGACCTCACGACCGGCACCCTCCCGCCCCGCCAACCCGCCCCACCCAACGTGGAGTTGCGCACCGCCTCCGACTACGCGGCGGACCCCCGCCCCCTCTTCGACCTGGACGCGGAGACCACCACCGACGAGCCCGGCGACATCCAGGCCGAACTCACCGATTACGAGCAGTGGTTGCGCGACACCTGGCACCACCCCCTCCTCAACCAGGCCCTGACGACGGTCGCAGTCGTGGACGGCACCCCGGCGGCCTTCACCGCGGCCCTCACCGACGGCGAAGGACGCTACGTCTCGGGCATGACCGGCACGGCCCGCGCCTTCCGCGGCCGCGGCCTCGCCAAGCTCGCCAAGAACGACTCCCTGCACCGGGCCCGCGCCGCGGGCATCACGGTGGCGTACACGGGAAACGACGCCGGGAACGAACCGATGCTCGCGATCAACAAATGGTTCGGCTACACCCTCGACACGACGGAGATCCGCCATGTCCGCACCCTCACCCCCTGACACCGCCCTCCACGTCCACCTGGTCAAAGCGGGCCGCACAAAGATCCGTTACCCGGTGGACCTCCTCCACGACGACGGCACCCGCATCACCGTCCGCGCCGCCTGGGCGGGCGACGGCGTACGCGACTTCGGCTTCGTCCAGTTCGCCCCCGGCGACGTCTTCACCGAGCACTACTGGCGCGACCGCTGGTACGCCGTCAAGGAGGTCCGCACCGGCGACGGCACGCTGAAGGGCTGGTACTGCGACATCACCCGCCCCGCCGTGCGCGCCGACGACGGCGACATCCGCTCCGAGGACCTCGACCTCGATCTGTGGGTGTCGGCGGACGGCAGCCAGGTGATCCGCCTGGACGAGGACGAGTTCGCCGAGAGCGGCCTCACCGACCGGGCCCCCGAGGCCGCCCAGGCGGCGATGCGGGCCCTGGACGACCTCGAACTCCTGGCGAAACGAGGCGAGTTCCCGCCCCTCCCGGAGCCCCTCCCGGATCACCTCACGTAACGCCGACCACCGCGTACCGCTCGTCCGCGACCTCCCGCCCCCACAGCCGCGCGTCCCCCGACAGCGGCTCCCGGCGGACGCCCGCGACGAGCGGCGCGAGCGCGTCCGCCAGCCGCGCCGCAGGTATCCCCGCCGGACTCACCTCACCCCAGACCCCCTCCACCAGCACGATCCGCCCACCGGGCCGCAACAGCGACACCCACCGCCGCAGCACGGCCCCCATGTCGGGCAGCATCCACAGCACGTGCCGCGCGAACACCACGTCGTACGCCCCCGCCGGCACCGGCGGCTCCGCCGCGTCCCCGAGCAGAAACTCCGCGTCACGCCCCGCCAGCTTGCGCCGGGCGAGCTCCAACATCCCGGGCGCACTGTCCACTCCGGTCACACGATGCCCCCGCTCGGCCGCGAGGAGTGACATACTCCCCGTCCCGCAGCCGAGGTCGACCACGTCACATTCCCGCTCCGGCAGCCACCCGGCCAGCCTCTCGGCCCAGGCGGCACGCACCTCGGGATCCCGCAGCCCATGGTCGGGTTCGTCGTCGAATTCCCCCGCCATCGCGTCCCAGTCGATCGCGCCTTCGGGCGTTCCCCCAAATGTCGTCATGGCCCCACCGTGACATCCGCCACTGACAATTGCGCTTCGAAGGGCCACGCTCCGGGAACAGGTCTACAACGGCACCACGTTGGGGCCCGTGTAGGTACAGGAGGCACCATGCGCCGAGTGACCATGCACAAGCCGACCGGGGCGAGCACCATCACGCGCCGGTTGCGCGAGGATGCGGCAGACATGAAGCAGGAACGCCCCGAAGTGCGCAAGGACGTCCGCAAGACGTGGTGGCCGGACGAGTGAGCGGGGCCGGACGGATGCTGCGCAGACCCTGAGCCGTCAGGACGGCCCCAGCCGCTTGCGGTAGTGGATCCGGTCGAAAGGGCCGTCCGTACGGCGCTCCACGACCTCGTATCCGTAGCGCGGGTACAGCTCCTGGTTCTCCCACATGAGTGCGTTCGTGTAGAGCCGCACCTCGGGAAGGCCCAGTACGCGCGCGTGCTCGTCCACGAAGGTGAGCAGACGGCGGCCCACCCCCTGCCCATGGGCGTCGGGGTGGGCCGCGATGCTGTCGAGGAAGAGATGGTCGGAGCGCGGCTCGACCACCACCAGGCCGAGCACGTCCGGTTCCCCGGTGACGTACACCCGGCCCGCCGCCACGTTCGCCGCGTGGTCGGCCTCCATGGGCGCGGGCACGACGCCAATGCGCTCGATGTAGTGGTGGAACGCCGCGTCCGTGACCGCCTTGACGGCGGGCACGTCCGCGGCTGTCGCCAGGCGGATCCCGGGTGCTGGGCTCTCGTTGGTCATGCCGTCCTGTCTACGTCACTTCCCCTCCCGCGCACCACCAGCTTCTTCAGCAGCGGCCACGCCACGATGAGCAGGACGACCGCGTAGACCGTGACGGAGAACGGCGTGTTGACCAGGCCGCTGACGCTGCCGTCGCTGATCTGGAGGGCTCGGCGCAGCTGTTGCTCGGCGTTCGGGCCGAGGATGACGCCGATGACGGCGGGCAGCACGGGCAGTCCGTAGCGGCGCATGCCGAAGCCGATGAGGCCGATGATCAGCAGGATGACGAGGTCGATGGCCTCGCCTCCGACCGCGTACGCGCCGACCGCGGCGAAGAAGAGGATGCCGGCGTAGAGGTACGGGCGCGGGATGCGCAGCAGCTTCGCCCAGACGGGGGCCAGGGGCAGGTTCAGCGCCAGGAGCAGCACCATGCCGACGAAGAGGGATGCGATGAGGCCCCAGACCAGCTCCGGTTCGCGTTCGAAGAGGAGCGGGCCGGGCTGGATTCCGTACTGCTGGAAGGCCGCCAGCATGACCGCCGCGACCGCGGTCGTCGGCAGGCCGAGCGTCAGCATCGAGACCAGGGTGCCGGCCGCGGATGCCGAGGACGCCGATTCGGGGCCCGCGACGCCCTCGATGGCGCCCTTGCCCCACTCGTCCTTGTGCTTGGAGAGGCGCTTCTCGGTGACGTAGGAGAGGAACGTGGGGATCTCGGCGCCGCCCGCGGGGATCGCGCCGAACGGGAAGCCGATGAGCGGGCCGCGCAGCCAGGACTTCCAGGTGCGCTTCACGTCGGAGCCGCCGAGCCAGGGGCGGCCGACCGGGATCGCCTCGCCGCTCGTGCGGCGCAGATGGGCGGCCACCCACAGGGCCTCGCCGATGGCGAAGAGGCCGACCGCGACGATGACGACGTCGATGCCGTCGGCGAGCTGCAACGAGCCGAAGGTGAGCCGCTGTTGGCCGGTCATCTGGTCCAACCCGACCAGGCCGAGTGTGAGGCCGATCAACAGGGACGCCAGGCCGCGTACGCGGGACGAGCCGAGGACCGAGGTCACCGCGATGAACGCGAGGACCATGATGGCGAAGTAGTCGGGCGCGCCGATGTCGACGGCGAGCGAGGCGACCTTCGGGGCGAGGGCGACCAGCAGGATCGTGCCGATCATGCCGCCGGCGAAGTGTCCGATGGCGGCGGCCGCGAGGGCCTGTGCGCCGCGTCCGGACTTCGCCATGGGGTTGCCCTCCATGGCGGCGACCACGGCGGCGCTCTCACCTGGGGTGTTGAGGAGGATCGAGGTCGTCGAGCCGCCGAACATGGCGCCGTAGTAGATGCCCGCGAACATGATGAACGCGCCGGTGGGTTCGAGGCCGTACGTCACCGGGAGCAGAAGGGCGACCGCCATCGCGGGGCCGATGCCGGGCAGGACACCGATGGCCGTGCCGAGCAGGACGCCGATCGCCGCCCACAGGAGGTTGATGGGCGTGAGGGCTGTACCGAAGCCGTCGAGGAGGGAGTTGAGGGCGTTCATGGGGTCACAGCACCTCCATCAGGGGGCCGCCCGGCAGGGGGACGCCGAGCAGGTTGTTGAAGAGGACGAAGGTGAGGAGGGAGAGGCCCGCGGCGATCAGGGGGTCGCGGGTGAGGTGGCGGCTGCCGAGCGCGTACGCGGCGCCCCAGAACAGCAGCGCGCCCGCGAGCGGGAAGCCGATCGGTTCGATGAGCACGGCGGTGGCGAGGAAGACGCCCGCGAGCAGCAACACGGTGCGCCAGTCGGCGGGTTCGGACAGGTCGACGTCCTCGCCGGCCTCGGCCTCTCCCCTGCCGCCGCGCAGTACGTCGACGGCGAGCAGGAGGGCGACGGCGAGCAGCCCGATACCGACGACGATCGGTACGGTCTTCGGGCCGACGGGGCCGCGCTGGGCGATGTCGACGTTCATGGTGAGCGCGTCGGTGAGGACGAGCACGCCGAGCGCCAAGAGGAGTACGCAGACGCCGAGTTCGGAGTGGTCGCGCAGCCAGGACGTGCGTGTGCCCTCGTCCGAGCGGGTTTCGGTGGCCGTCACGGGCTCTACCGGATTCACAGGCCCAGCTCCTTCAGTACGGACACGACCCGCTTGTCCTCGGCGTCGAGGAACGTCCCGAAGTCGTCGCCGACGAGGAACGCGTCGTCCCAGCCGTTCGTCTTCAGCGACTTCTTCCACTCCTTGGAAGCGTGCAACTTCCGTACGAGGTGGGTGAGTTTGTCGCGCTGGGTGCCGGACAGGCCGGGCGGGGCGACGATGCCGCGCCAGTTGGTGAAGTCCACGTCGTAGCCGGACTCCTTGAGCGTGGGGCCGTCGAGGCCGCTGGCGCGTTCGGGTCCTGTGACGGCGAGGAGGCGCAGTTCGCCGCTCTTGATCTGGTCCAGGTACTCGCCGACGCCGGAGACGCCGAAGGCGACCTTGTTGCCGAGGATGGAGGCGAGGAGTTCGCCGCCGCCGTCGAACGGGACGTAGTTGACCTTCTTCGGCTGGATGCCCGCGGCGCGCGCCATCAGCATGGGCGCCAGGTGGTCGGGGCCGCCGGGCGAGGAGCCGCCACCGACGGGCAGCTTGCCGGGGTTCTTCTTCCAGGCGTCGATGAGCTGCTTGATGTTCTTGTACGGGGAGTCCTTCGCGACCACGACGACATCGGGCTCCTCGGTGAGCCGGGCGATGGGCGTGGTGTCGGCGAGGGTCTTCGGGGAGTGGTTGGAGCGGGCGGCTCCTACGACACCGAGACCCATGGACATCGCGAGTTTTCCGTTGCCGTGTTCGCCGACGAGGCGGGCGAGGCCGACGGTGCCGCCCGCGCCGGGCAGGTTGAACACCTCGACGTTGTGGGTGAGTTCGGCGTCCTCGGCGTTCTTGGCCGCGGTGCGTGCCGTGATGTCGTAGCCGCCGCCGGGGGTGTTGGGGACCATGAGGCGCAGGCCGGGGATCTGGGTGCCGGTGTCGGCGCCGCTGCCCGAGGTGAGCAGCGGCGGCCCCACCAGGACGAGCAGCGCGGCCCCGAGCAGGGCGAGGGGTGTGCGCAGGCGCACGTGTGCCACCACCTACTGGTTCGGTTTCGGATTCGTGTGAAGTGGCCCACATGTTGCCTACGCGTTAACAAGCTGTCTCCCTTCCGCAAGCAACGGACGTTGTGGTCCTTGTGGTCGCGCACCTACTCTGCGCCAGTGACAAAGGTCTTGATCAAGGTCTTGATCGTGGACGACGACTTCATGGTTGCGAAGCTGCACAGCCGGTACGTGTCCGCGATGGACGGGTTCGTGGTGGCCGGAGTGGCGCACAGCGGCGCGGAGGCGTTGCGCGCCGCGGAGTCGCTGCGGCCCGATCTGGTGCTTCTGGACGTGTACTTGCCGGACATGGACGGCATCGAGGTGTTGCGGGCGCTGCGGGCCGCGGAGGAGCGGGATCCGGCCCGTACCGCGGTGGACGCGCTGTTCATCACGGCGGCGCGGGACGCGGAGGTGGTGCGGGCGGCGCTGCGGGCGGGGGCGCTGCACTATCTGATCAAGCCGTTCAACCAGGCCGCGTTGCAGGAGCAGTTGAGGCATGTGGCGGCGTTGCGGACCCGGCTCGACGATCTGGACGAGGCCCGTCAGGAGGACGTCGACCAGATCTTCGGGGCCCGCCCGCCGGGGTCGCGGGAACTGCCGAAGGGCCTCGCCGCGCACACCGCGGACCTGGTGGAGCAGACGCTGCGCGCCCACCCGGGCGGCCTGTCGGCGACGGAGTGCGCCCAGGAGGCGGGCACGCTGTCGCGGGTGAGCGCGCGCCGGTATCTGGAGTTCTTCGCGGGGACGGGGCGGGCGCGGGTGACGCTCCGGTACGGCGGGACGGGGCGGCCGGAGCGGCGGTATCGGTGGGTGTCCTGAGCGGAGTCTGAGGGGCGTCTTAAGGGGGCCATAAAGATCCACTCGGAGCGCTCCCAAGGGCCGAACAGCGCGTTTTTTCGGGCTAACTTCCTTGCCACACCCCCCGATGCACTCGATCAAGGAGTACCCCCATGCCCGCAAGCCGTCGCAAGCTCGCCGCGCTCACCACGGTCGGAGCGATCCCCCTCGCCCTCACCGCCCTGTCCGCGACCCCCGCGGCAGCCCACGGCACGCTCGGTGATCCGGCCAGCCGCGTCGCCGCCTGTTACGCGGAGGGCGCCGAGAGCCCCACGTCGGCGGCGTGCAAGGCGGCGGTCGCCGAGGGCGGCCCGCAGGCCCTGTACGACTGGAACGGCATCCGTGACGGTGAGGCGGCCGGCAAGCACCAGGAGAACATCCCCGACGGCAAGCTGTGCTCGGCGAACTCCGACGAGTTCAAGGGCATGGACCTGGCCCGCGACGACTGGCCCGCGACGAAGGTCTCGGCCGGCTCGTACACCTTCAAGTACAAGGTGACCGCCCAGCACAAGGGCACCTTCAACCTCTACATGACGAAGCAGGGCTACGACCCGTCGAAGCCGCTGAAGTGGTCCGACCTGGACATGGAGAACCCGGTCGCGACGAAGACGGACCCGACGGCGTCGGGCGGCTACTACACGTTCTCCGGGAAGCTCCCGGACCGCACGGGCCGCCAGCTGATCTACGGCATCTGGCAGCGTTCGGACAGCCCGGAGGCGTTCTACTCCTGCTCGGACGTGACGTACGGCGGCGCGTCCACCGCCTCGGCGTCCACCACGGCCGCCGAGCCGTCGGACGAGCAGATCGCGGCGGACGCCGACAAGTCGACGGTCGACCACAGCGGTATGGAGATGGGCGACGACGCGCACACGACGCACGAGACCCACGAGTCGGCCGCGCCCGCCGCCGCGGACGACGCCAACTCCCCTGCCGCGCAGGGTGGTTCGCAGAAGCAGAGCCTCGCGGAGACGGGTGGCGACTCCACCACCCCGTACATCGCGATGGGCGGCGCGGCCGCCCTGGCGATCGGCGCGGCGGGCCTGTTCGCCTCGATGCGCCGCCGCGCGACGACGGCCGGCCGCCACGGCCGCTGACCGCAGCGCCACAGACCGGACCGCCGCCTCCCTGTCCTTCGGGAGGCGGCGGTTCTCATGCGTGGATCGGACGGACCGTCACCAGGTGGGCCTGATGGGCCCATTGGGCGCGATGGCGAGCAACCGCTCGGCGAGTGCGTGAGCCTCACCCTCCCCGAGCCGCTCGACCCAGGGCCGCACCGCTTCGGCGGACGCCTCCTCCGCGGCCCGGGTGCAGTCCCACCCGCGCCCGGTCAGCACGACGAGCCGGGCCCGCGCGTCCTGCGGGTGGGGCCGCCGCTCGGCGTACCCCTTGCGCACCAACTCGTCGACGAGCTGACTCGCGGCCTGCTTGGTCACACCGAGGTGCGCGGCGAGCTCCGTGGCGGTGGCGTCCCCGTAGGAGAGCCGTACGAAGGCGAAGCCGTGGGCGGGCCGGATGTCGTCGAACCCCCTGGCCACGACCCCTTCGTGGATACGTCGCGTCAGCTCGCTCGCGGCGGCGAGCAGGGCGGAGGTCAGGCTCAGGGCTTCGGCGTTCTGCACGCGGCCATTCAAACACCCTTGACGAGATGGTCAAGCAGCCTGACTATATGGTCAAGCAGCTTGACTATCGCGCAGGACAAGCCATGAAGGAGAAGCCATGCCGGTGATCCGCGCCTCGGAGGCCGTCGTCCACGAACTGCACGGCGTCCGCTTCGTCTCGTACGCCACCCCCGCCACCGGCAGCAAGGAGCTGTGCGCCTGGCGGGGCGAGATCCCCGCGGGCACGAAGGGGCCCGCGCACACGGTCTCCCGCGAGGAGATCCTCCACCTGCTGACCGGCACCCTGCGGCTCTCCCTCGACGGCACCCCGCACACCCTCGCGCCGGGTGACACCGCGATCGTGAACGCGGGTACGACGCTCGGGGTGGAGAACCCGGCGGACGAGCCGGCGACGATGTGGGTGACGACGTCGGTGGGTCTTGAGGCGGAGCTGGCGGACGGGACGCGTATCGCCCCGCCGTGGGCCCGGTAGTGCCGACCGGTCAGGCCGCGTGCGGTGGCGCCGCGGCCGGGCGGATCGCGGTCGGGCCGAATTTCCTCCGGGCGCGGTCGACCGCGTCCTCGATGCGGCGGTCCCGCTCGTCGGTCGGGTCGAACAGGAGCTGCCGGGAGGCCAGTTCGGCCGGTACCAGGCGGTCGGCCCGCAACGCGAAGGACCGCACGCGGGCCCGCTGCAACCCGAGCCGGTCGTGGAGTTCGTACGCGAGCGAGGTCAGCGTCGGGGTGTGGGCGGACGCCTCACGCAGGGCGCGGGTACGCGTGGTCGTGCTGCGGTCCACGTAGCGGACGGTGAGGGTGAGGGAGCGGGTCGTCTGCTCCTCGGCGCGCAGTCGTAGGCCGAGCCGGTCGGTGAGGGCGAGCAGTGCGGCGCGTTGCCGGTCGCGGTCCAACTCGTCCTGCGGGAAGTCGTGTTCGACGCGGATCGAGCGGGCCGGGGCCGCCGGGACCACCGGTGTCGGGTCGAGGCCGCGGGCCGCGTCGTAGAGCCGGCGCCCCGCGGCGGCGCCGAGGATCCGCTGGAGGGTGCCGAGCGGCGCGGCGGCGATCTTCCCGACACTGTCGAGGCCGTACGAGGACAGGGTGCGGGCGGTCGCGGGCCCCACGCCGTGCAGGGCGGCGGCGGACTTGTGGGCGAGAAAGGCGGCGACCGCGTCCAGGTCGTCGGGGAGTTCACGAACCGCCGAGGGCGGCCCGTCGACGGCGACCATCCGGGCCAGCATCGGGTTCGCGGCGACGCCGATGGTCGAACGCAGCCCGTAAAGGCCTCCGGTCCGCGCCCGGATACGCTCGGCCAGAGCCACCGCGTCCGTGCCGAAGTAGCGCAGGCTGCCCGTGACATCGGCGAGCGCGGCGTCCGGCGGCAGCGCCTGCACGAGGGGCGTGAACTCGGCCAGCAGGGCGAGCAGATGGAGGTAGAGCTGCTCGTCCACCAGGTCGTGGAAGTGGACGTACAGGATCTGCGTCGGCACCGCTTCCTCACTTCCTCGCGTCGTCCGCGTCATCCCGCGCTACCCGGACTCTGGTGCCACAACTTGCGGCTCTGCTTGACGGGTTCGCCGGGTGGCTGGAGGTCCGCCCAGGGGTGCAGGTCGTAGCCTGTCTCCAGGCGGATGCTGCGGCCGTCCGCCGGTGTGTCCGGCGTGGGCCGCTCCGCGGTGAGCCGGTCCGTGACCGCGGACAGGCCGCCCGTGCGGCGCAGTTCGGCGAGTTCGGTCAGGTCCCAGGCGGCGGATCCGGTGACCGACAGCGCCTTTCCGCTGCCGCCGCCCCTGCGCTGCACCACGCCGCGTACGAGCAGCAGCCAGGAGTGGAAGACGGTGTGCGCGCTCGCGTCGTGGCTGTCCTCGAAGAACGCGCAGTCGACAAGGCCCGAGGTGTCGTCGAGCGTCGTGAAGATGACGCGCTTGCCGGAGCGGACCGGCGGCGTCTGCACGGCACCCTTCGCGCCGGCGACCAGGACCACCTGCCCGTGCGGCAGATCCTTCAGCCGGTGCGCGGAGGCCACACCCAGCTCGTCGAGCAACTCCCGGTGTTCGCCCAGGAGATGGCGCGAGGTGTCCATGCCGAGCACGCCGAGCTCGGCGCCGAGCCGTTCGACGTCGTCGAGGTCGGGCAGCTGGGCGGGGGCGACCGTGTCGGGGGCCGCGTCGGTCTCGCCGAGCGCCAACTGCCCCTGAGCACCGCCCCGTCCACTCCGCTGCGACTCGGCGATGTGCAGCATCAGGTCCCGCCGGTTGCGACCGAAGGCGTCCAACGCGCCGACCTGCGCGAGCCGTTCGGCGACCGGACGGGACGGGCGGGCACGGGAGAGGAAGTCCTGGAGCGAGACGTAGGGGCGCCCCGCGACGATCCGCTCCGCCTCGGCCTCGCTCATGCCACGCACATCGTCGAGCGCGAGCCGGATCCCGTGGACGAAACCGCCGAAACGGCCGGAATCGTCCCCGCCATCAGACACCAGTTCGATTCGATAGGCCGGGTCCGACGCGTTCACATCGAGCGGCAGCACCGGCACCCCCCACCGCCGCGCGTCCGCGAGCAGCAGCCGCTTCGGATACATGCCGGGGTCGTGCGTGAGCAGCCCCGCGTAGAACGCAGCCGGATGGTGCGCCTTCAGCCATGCCGACTGGTACGACGGCACGGCGAACGCCACGGCGTGCGCCTTGCAGAACCCGTACGCGCCGAACGCCTCGATGATCTCCCAGGTCCGTGTCACGACCTCCTCCGTGTATCCGCGCGCCCGCGCCTGCTGCTCGAACCAGGTCCGCACCCGCCCGACCTGGTCCGCCTTCGAGAGCGCCCGCCGCGTGTAGTCGCCGAAGGCGAGGCTGCACCCGGTCATCACGTGCAGGATCCGGATGATCTGCTCGTGGAAGACGACCACGCCGCACGTCTCCTCCAGCGCGTCCTTCAGATCCGGATGCGGGTACGCGGGGGCCTGCTTGCCGTGCCGTGCCTTGATGAACGGGTCGACCATGTTGGCCGCGACCGGCCCGGGACGGAACAGCGAGATGTCCACGACCAGGTCGTGGAAGGTCTCGGGCAGCAGCCGCGCGAGCAGATCGCGCTGGCCGGGCGACTCGGTCTGGAAGCAGCCCAAGGTCTGGGAGGACTTGATGAGTTGATACGTCTTCGGGTCGCCGGGCGGCACCTGTTCGGGGTCGTCGAGATCGATGCGGTTGCCGGTCACCCGCTCGATCTCGCCCACCGAGTGCGCCATCGCGGACTGCATCCGCACCCCGAGCACGTCGAGCTTGAGCAGCCCGAGGTCCTCCACGTCCTCCTTGTCGAACTGGGACATGGGAAAGCCCTCGGTGCTGGTCGGCACGACCGGGGTGCGCCGCAGCAGGGTCGTGTCGGAGAGCAGCACCCCGCACGGGTGCATGGCGATCCCGCGCGGCAGCGCGTCGAGCGCCTCGACCAGGTCCCACAGCTTCGGCGGGTACGCCTCCGGGTCGATGCCGCGCAGCTCCGGCAGCTCCTGGAGCGCGGAGCGGGCGTCGCGGGCGCGGATGTGCGGGAAGGACTTCGCGAGCCGGTCCACCTCGGCCGGCTCCATGCCGAGAGCGAGGCCCACATCTCGTACGGCATGGCGGACCCGGTAGGTCTCCGGCATGGACACGGTCGCCACCCTCTCGGGTCCGAAGCGGTCCAGGATCGCCCGGTAGACCTCCAGGCGGCGGGCGGACTCCACGTCGATGTCGATGTCGGGCAGCTCCATGCGCTGCTCGGACAGGAAGCGCTCCATGAGGAGTCCGTGTTCGACCGGGTCGGCGGTGGCGATGCCGAGCAGGTGATTGACGAGGGAGCCCGCGCCGGAGCCGCGCGCGGCGACCCGGATGCCCAACTCCCGCGTATCGGAAACCACTTGGGCGACGGTGAGGAAGTACGAGGCGTAGCCCTGCCGTTCGATCAGGCCCAGCTCGTCCTCCAGGCGCTCCCAGTACCGGCGCTTGTAGTCGTAGCGGCGGGCCAGCATCGCGGCGTCACAGCGCGAGCGAAGCACCCGGTCGGGGGTGCGCCGGGCGGCGCCGACGAGGTCCGGCTCGGGGAAGTACACCCGGCCGAGCCCCAGGTCGTCCTCGGGGTCGACGCGGCAGGCCTGGGCGGTCTCCTCGGTGACGGCGAGGAGGCGGCGCGCGGTGTTGGCGCCGTATCCGGCGGCCTCGGCGACCTGCTCGGCGACGCGCGCCATGTCGGCGGCCGGCTTGAGCCACCGCTCGCCGCTGTCGAGCGTGCCGCGCGGGTCGATCGGCACCAGGCGGCGCGCGGAGTCGAGCACGTCCGCGACCGGGCCCTGTCCGGCGTCGGCGTAGCGGACGGCGTTGCTGAGTACGGGGGTGATCCCCTGGTCCGCGGCGAACCCGAGGGCGCGGGCGGCGTGCCGCAGCGAGCCGGGTCCTGTGCCGCTCAGGCCGTGGGAGACGACCTCGATGCGCAGCGCCGCGCTCCCGTACCGCTCACGCCAGGGCGCGAGGAGCCGGGCCGCGCGGTCCGGGCGGCCGGCGGCGAGCGCGCGGCCGACGTCCGAGTCGGGGCCGAGCAGTACGAAGACGTGGTCCGCGCCCTCTTCGCCGAGCACGTCCCAGGGCAGCAGCGGGCGTCGGCCCTGCCCGGAAACGGCGGTGACATCCCGGTGCGCCGCGGTGACGAGCCGACACAGTTCGGCCCAGCCGTCCGCGCCGTCCCGGGCGAGGAACGCCACGCGCTGCGCCGTCTCGTCGACGAAGGCGCCGCCCCGGGCGGGGGTGCGCCGCCGTTCGGTGCGTTCGGCGGCTTCGGCGGGTGCGGCGACGGCGAGGTCCACCCCGAACAGTGGCCGGATACCGGCCCTGCTCGCGGCCTTGGCGAAGCGGACGGCGCCGCCGAGGGTGTCCCGGTCGGTCAGGGCGAGCGCGTCGAGCCCGCGCGCGGCGGCCCGCTCGGCGAGCGCGTCCGGATGCGAGGCCCCGTACCGCAGGGAGAAGCCTGAGGCGGTGTGCAGATGCGTAAAACCCCGCATCCGAACCACCTCGTCACTACTCCCCCCTCTATCCGACCTGTCACACCAGCCTCATCAGGGCCGATGCCCTCACCGTAAACCATGTTCGAATACTTGTGCGAGTCGAAACCGCCACCCGGGAGCCACCGCCCAGGACCCGCCACCCACCCGTTCGGCCCTCCCCGACTGCATGAGCCGGGGCCTCACCCGAGCGTTGAGGCATGAAGTTCGCCGAAGAGTTCAAGAACGCCGTCACACCCAGAGCCGCGCTCCTCGTCATCGGTGTCCTGGCTCTCCAGCTCCTGTTCATCACCTCGTACGTGGGGGCGCTGCACAATCCGAAGCCGAAGGACGTCGCGTTCGGCGTCGTCGCGCCGCAGCCCGCGGCGGCGAAGCAGCTCGCGCAGCAGCTGGACAAGCTGCAGGGGTCCCCGCTCGACGCGCGGGTGGTCAAGGACGCGAAGACGGCGCGCGAGCAGGTCATGAACCGGGAGATCGACGGCGCCCTGGTGTTCAACGCGAAGAGCCCCCGGGACACCCTCTACGTCGCGTCCGGCGGCGGCACCGTCCTGGCGTCCGCGCTGGAGGGGCTGGCCACCACGATCGACGCCCAGCAGCAGCGCACGGTGCGGACCGTCGACGTGGCGCCGGCATCGGTGCAGGACTTCGACGGCCTCTCGGCCTTCTACCTGGTCGTCGGCTGGTGCGTCGGCGGCTATCTGTGCGCCTCGATCATGTCGATCAGCGCAGGGTCCAAGCCGGCGAGCCCGCAGCGGGCCGCCATCCGGCTCGGCTCGCTCGCGGTCTTCTCGATCGTGGGCGGCATCGGCGGCTCGCTGATCATCGGCGACTCGATCCTGGGCGCGCTGCCAGGATCCTTCTGGGGCCTGGCCGGGCTCGGCGCCCTGATCACCCTCGCGGTCGGCGCGATCACGCTCGCCCTGGAGGAACTCACCGGCGTCGTCGGCATCGGTCTCGCGGTGCTGCTGATCGTCGTCGCGGGCAACCCGAGCGCGGGCGGCGCCTTCCCGCTGCCGATGCTGCCGCCGTTCTGGCAGGCGATCGGCCCGTGGCTGCCGCCGGGCGCGGGCACCTGGGCGGCCCGCTCCATCGCCTACTTCAAGGGCAACGACCTCACCCAGTCCCTGCTCGTCCTGTCCGCGTGGGCGGTGGTGGGCATCGCCGCGACGCTGCTCGTGTCGGGCCTGCGCGAGAAGCGGCGGGGTGTAGTGCGGACGGCGGCTGCGGCGGAGCCCGCCGAATCGTGACGGTCACACGCTGCGACGGAGCCCGTCGAGTCGTGAGGTGACACGACTCGACGGGCTCGGACCGAAGCCCCGAGGGCCCTACTCGGTCCCGTAGTACGCCTGCCGCATCAGCCGCTGCATGTCGTCGATCATCGGCATCCGCGGGTTGGCGGGCGCGCACTGGTCGGCGTAGGCGTTCATGGCCTGCTGCGGCAGGGCCTCCATGAACGCCTGCTCGTCGACGCCCTCCTCGCGGAACGAGGCCGGGATCCCGCACCGCTCGCGCAGTTCCTCGACCGCCTTCGCGTAGGACTCGACACCCTCTTCGGGGGTGGCGGCCGGCAGGCCGAGCATCTTCGCGATGTCCTGGAGCCGCTCGGGCGCCTTGTACGTCTCGGCCTTCGGCCACGGCGTCGCCTTGTACGAAACGGTGCCGTTGTGCCGGATGACGTGCGGGAGGAGCAGCGCGTTGGTGCGGCCGTGGGCGACATGGAAGGTGTTGCCGAGGGTGTGCGCCATGGCGTGGACGAGGCCGAGGAAGGCGTTGGCGAAGGCCATGCCCGCGATGGTCGACGCGTTGTGCATCTTCTCGCGCGCCTCGGGGGCCCTGGCGCCGTCCTTCACGCAGGCTTCCAGGTTCTCGAAGATGAGCTTGATCGCCTGGAGGCACTGGCCGTCGGTGAAGTCGTTCGCGTACACGGAGACGTACGCCTCGGTGGCGTGGGTCAGCGCGTCGAAGCCGGAGTCGGCGGTCACCGTGGGCGGCAGGTTCATCGGCAGCATCGGGTCGATGATCGCGACGTTCGGGGTGAGCGCGTAGTCGGCGAGGGGGTACTTCTGGGCGGCGGCCGGGTCGGAGATGACGGCGAAGGGGGTGACCTCGGAGCCGGTGCCCGACGTGGTCGGGATGGCGACGAGCTTCGCCTTCTCCCCCAGCTGCGGGAACGTGTAGGCCCGCTTGCGGATGTCGAAGAACTTCTCCTTCGTGTCCGCGAACTCGATCTCCGGGTGCTCGTACATCAGCCACATGATCTTCGCGGCGTCCATCGGCGAGCCACCGCCGAGCGCGACGATCGTGTCGGGCCCGAAGTCCCGCATCACGGCGGCGCCCGCCTGCACGGTGGCCAGCTCCGGGTTCGGCTCCACGTTGTCGATGACCTGCAAAGTCACCGGCTGCGTACGCGAGTTGAGGATGTCGGACACCTTCTGCACGAAGCCGAGGGCGCCCATCGTCTTGTCGGTGACCACCGTGACGCGGTGCACGTCGTCCATCTCGGCGAGGTACTTGATGGCGTTCCGCTCGAAGTAGATCTTCGGCGGGATCTTGTACCACTGCATGTTGGTGTTGCGCCGCCCGATCCGCTTGATGTTGACGAGGTTGACCGCGGAGACGTTGTTCGAGACGGAGTTGTGGCCGTAGGAGCCGCAGCCGAGGGTCAGCGACGGGAGGAAGGCGTTGTAGACGTCGCCGATGCCGCCGAAGGTCGAGGGTGAGTTGACGATGACGCGGATCGCCTTGACGCGGCGGCCGAACTCCTCGGCCAGCTCCTCGTCCTCGGTGTGAATGGCGGCGGAGTGGCCGAGACCGTTGAACTCGACCATCTGCGCGGCGAGTTCGAGCCCGTGCCCGGTGTCGCGGGCCTTGAGGGCGGCGAGGACCGGGGAGAGCTTCTCGCGGGTGAGCGGCTCGCCGGGGCCGACCTCCGCGCATTCGGCGACGAGGATCGAGGTGTCGTCGGGGACCTCGAAACCGGCCTGCTCGGCGATCCAGGCGGCGGACTTGCCCACCACGGACGCGTTGAGCTTGGCGCCCGCGCAGTCACTGCCGTGGGCGGTGGTACCGAAGACGAACTCCTCCAGCTTGGCCTTCTCGGCGGCCGTCACCACGTGCGCCTTCAGCCGCTGCAGCTCGGCGATGCCGTCCTCGTAGATCTCCTGGTCGAGGATGACGGCCTGCTCGGAGGCGCAGATCATGCCGTTGTCGAAGGCCTTGGAGAGCACGATGTCGTGGATGGCGCGGCCCAGCTTGGCGTCCTTCGCGACGTACGCGGGCACGTTGCCCGCGCCGACGCCGAGGGCGGGCTTTCCGCACGAGTACGCGGCCTTGACCATGGCGTTTCCGCCGGTGGCGAGGATCGTGGAGACGCCCTCGTGGTTCATCAGGAGGCCCGTCGCCGCCATGGACGGCTCCTCGATCCACTGCACGCAGTGCGCGGGGGCGCCGGCCTCGATCGCCGCGTCGCGCACGATGCGCGCGGCCTCGGCGGAGCACTTCTGGGCGCCGGGGTGGAAGGCGAAGACGATCGGGTTACGGGTCTTCAGGGCGATCAGCGCCTTGAAGATCGTGGTCGACGTGGGGTTGGTGACGGGGGTCATCGCGCAGATCACGCCGACCGGCTCGGCGATCTCGGTGATGCCGTTGATCTCGTCGCGGGAGATGACACCGGCCGTCTTCAGGCCGCGCATCGAGTTCACGACGTGCTCGCAGGCGAAGAGGTTCTTGACCGCCTTGTCCTCGAACAGGCCCCGGCCGGTCTCCTCGACGGCGGCCTTCGCCAGGTCTCCGTGGTGGCTGAGCGCCGCGAGCGACGCCTTCTTGACGATGTGGTCGACCTGTTCCTGGTCGTACGTCTCGAACCTCGCGAGCGCCTCACGCGCTCCAGCGACCAGTTCGTCGACTGTCCCCTCGACATCCACGGCAGGCTCCCTTTTTCACGCCTTTTCGCTGATGCCTCAATTCCACACCTTTACGCTCCGCTGAGGGGGCGGAGAACGGCCCTGACCTGCGGGACCAAAGTCCCTGCGGATGCGGGGCGCCACGAAAAAGCCCCGCCCCCGGTTTCCCGGGGGCGGGGTACGAACGTGCCGGTCAGCCGATTTCCGTGCCCGTGGCGGAGAGCGCCTCCGTCACCGGCTGGAAGAAGGTCTCGCCGCCGGCCGTGCAGTCGCCGCTGCCGCCGGAGGTGAGGCCGACCGCCGAGTCGCCCGAGAAGAGCGAGCCGCCGCTGTCACCGGGCTCGGCGCAGACGTCGGTCTGGATGAGGCCGTTGACGATGTCGCCGTTGCCGTAGTTCACGGTGGCGTCCAGGCCGGTCACCGTGCCGTCGTGCACCTGCGTGGTGGAGCCGGAGCGGGTCACCTTCATGCCCACGGTGGCGTCCGCCGCCTTGGTGATCTGCTGCGCGGAACCGTTGTAGAGGTTGACCTCGCTGGGGTGGTCGACGTCCGCCGTGTACTTCACCAGGCCGTAGTCGTTGTCCGGGAAGCTGGAGTCGGCGTTCGTGCCGATCTCCTGGCCGCTGGAGTCGGACCACGTGGAGATCGACTCGGTGCAGTGGCCCGCCGTGAGGAAGAACGGCTCGCCGCCCTTGACCACGTTGAAGCCGAGGGAACAGCGGCCGCCGCCCCCGCTGATGGCGTCGCCGCCCGCGATGAACGGCTTGAACTCGCCCTGGCTGCGCTTGAGTTCGGCCTTGCCGCCGAGCTTCTCGACGACTCCGGTGAGCTGGTTCCAGTCGGCGCCCTTGACCGTGCGGTCGGCGGTGACGACGACCTTGTTGGTGGCGGGGTCGACGGCCCAGGACGTGCCCGGGATGGTCGCGTCCTGCTTCAGGGTCGTCCGTGCGCCCTTCAGCTCCGCGAGGGAGTTCTGGACGACTCTGGCCTTCGCGCCGGCGGCCTGCGCCGTCTGCGCGGCCTCGTCGTTCAGGACATTGACGACGAGCTGCTTGGTCTTGGCGTCGTAGTAGCTGCCCGCCGAGTTCTCGCCCAGGTCCTTGGTCAGGCTCGAGGCGAGAGTTCCGGCCTTGGCGATCGAGAGCTTCTGGGCCACCAGGTCGGGAGTGTCGGTGCTGGCGTTCGCAGTCTGGAAGGTGATGCCGGCTGCGGCCAGGGCGAAGATTCCCGCTCCGACCACTGCGGCGCGCCGCTTGGGTATGCGTCGGTGCTTCAACTCACGTCCTCCTGTGGGGGGTTGGGATACCGGTTCGAGTGGGGTCGGACCGGATCCGTGAGGCTGACTGGGCCACTATCCCGACCGTCACAGGGGGCACACAAGGTCGACTTCCGGACGCGCGTTCGTCAAACGTCGTACGCCCTTCACCACTTGGGTGCGCCCCCGCGCCGCACGTCGATCCCCACTACAAACACACCGCGCACCCATGGATGGGCGGAGGGTGAGGTCTAGTCCTGTCCGGATTTCGCCCCTGCTTGCCCGTTGTTCACCACGGGCTCGGGGGTGCCCGTCGCGCTCTTCTTCTCGAACGCGGGCGTGGGCGCCGGCGTCTCGGTGAGCCCCGGCAGTGCCCCCTCGGCGAGTTGGGTGACGGCCGCCTTCGCCGCGTGCGCCGCGTCCCCGGGCGTGGCCCGCTCCAGGAAGCGCAGGAGCTCGACCGGGAACGGCAGCACCAGCGTGGAGTTCTTCTCGGCGGCGACCGCCACCACCGTCTGCAGCAGCCTCAGTTGGAGCGCGGCCGGCTGGTCGGACATCACCTCGGCGGCCTGGGCGAGCTTCTTCGAGGCCTGCAATTCGGCGTCGGCGTTGATGACACGGGCACGCCGCTCACGGTCGGCCTCGGCCTGCCGGGCCATCGACCGCTTCATGGTCTCCGGCAGCGATACGTCCTTGATCTCGACCCGGTCGATCTGCACACCCCAGCCGACGGCCGGGCTGTCGATCATCAACTCAAGGCCCTGGTTGAGCTTTTCGCGGTTCGACAGCAGATCGTCGAGATCGCTCTTGCCGATGATGGAGCGCAGCGACGTCTGCGCCATCTGCGAGACGGCGAACCGGTAGTCCTCGACCTGCACCACGGCCTCGGCAGCGTCGACCACCTTGAAGTAGATGACGGCGTCCACCCGCACCGTCACGTTGTCCCGCGTGATGCCGTCCTGCGCGGGCACCGGCATCGTCACGATCTGCATGTTGACCTTGCGGAGCCGGTCCACGAACGGCACGACCATCGTGAACCCGGGCCCCCGCACCGACCGGGTGAGCCGGCCGAGCCGGAACACCACCCCGCGCTCGTACTGTTTGACGACCCGCGCCGCGGACATCACGTAGACCCCGCCGGCACATAAGACGGCCACTCCCGCCGTCACCAGTTCCTCGACCATCTCACGGTCCCCCAGGGTCCGAAGTGGGCGCAAAAGGCGTGTACTTCGACGGTAGCCCCGTAAGGGACACATAGGGAGAGCCCGTACACAGGGAGAGCCCCCGCCCGGCCGAAATGGCCGGGCGGGGGCTCCTGCTGCTGGCTGCGACTGCCGAACGTGATCAGAGGTGGAGCGGTCGGATCAGTAGACGCTCACGCCGTACGCGCTGAGCGCCTCCGTCACCGGCTGGAAGAACGTGGTGCCGCCGGAGGAGCAGTTGCCGCTGCCGCCGGAGGTGAGGCCGTAGGCGGTGGAGCCGCCGTACAGCGGGCCGCCGGAGTCGCCGGGCTCGGCGCAGACCGTGGTCTGGATGAGGCCGGAGACGATGTCGCCGCCGCCATAGTTCACGGTGGCGTTGAGGGCGGTGACCCGGCCGCTGTGGATACCGGTGGTGGAGCCGCGGCGGGTGACGGTGGTGCCCACGGACGGCGTGGCGGCACGCGTGATGTCCACGCTGCCGACGGTGCCGGGAGGTGTGGAGGCAGTGGTCGGGTACTTGACGATGCCGTAGTCGTTGCCGGGGAAGCTGGACCCGGTGGTGCTGCCGATGACGTTGGTGCGACCGGAGTTGGACCACCAGGTCCCGGCGCCGTCGGTGCAGTGCCCGGCGGTCACGAAGTAGTAGGCCCCTGCGCTGTTCTTGACGTTGAAGCCGAGGGAGCAGCGCCAACTGCTCGCGTAGATGGCGTCGCCGCCGGACACCAGCTTCTTGAAGGTGCCCGCCGTGCGCTCGATCTTGAGGGCGCCCGCGGTGTCACCCGCTTCCTTGCGGATCTTGTTGATCTCGGCCTGCGAGACCGTGCTGTCGACGGTGACGACGACCTGTTTGGTCTTGGCGTCGACGGCCCACGCGGTGCCGGCGACATCGGCGGAACGCACCGCGTCACGGGTCTGCGTGAGTTCCGCTGCGCTGAACGTGTTCGCTGTGTCGGACGCGTTGGCGGAGGGAATCGCGAAAGCTGCCACGGCCAGGAGACCGGAACCGACGGCGATCAGCCGGGTCGATCTGGCTCTGCCGCTGCGGGGGGTACTGCGCTTGTTCCTCACTGCTCGTTCCTCCCATAGGGAAGTCGGGGGCCCTCGTGGGGATGGGGCCCGTGAGGCGCAGCCAGGCGCACGGCGAGGATCCGGATTCCGGACACGTCGTGCTCCTGACAATCGCTGAACGGGAGTATTCGCCCGCTCAACTGCCGTGCACAAGAGCGCCTTTTGGACTTCCGCCAGATCTTCGCAATACGCCCCCGCCCCGCTGGAGGAAGCGCGGGGCGGGGGCGTTCCGGGTCAACGGGACAGCGCCGGCACCCGCCGTGGCCGCGTGCGCACCCCGATCACCTGGTCCATCAGCGCGCCGAGCACATCGCGTACGGACGCCCGGGTCCGGGCGTCGCACTCGACGACCGGCACGTCGTCACCGATCCCCAACGCCTCACGGATCTCGGCCAGTTCGAACCGCTCGGCGCCTTCGAACCGGTTCACGGCGAGCACGAACGGCGCCCCCTGCGCCTCGAAGTAGTCGAGCGCGGGGAAGCAGTCCTCGATCCGCCGGGTGTCGACGAGCACCACGGTCCCGAGTGCGCCTTCCACCAGGTCGTCCCAGAGGAACGAGAACCGGTCCTGCCCGGGGGTGCCGAACAGATACAGCGCGAGGGTCGGATCGAGCGTGATGCGGCCGAAGTCGAGGGCGACGGTGGTCGTCGTCTTGTCCTCGACCCCGTCGAGCGAGTCGACGCCCACGGAGACCTGCGTGATGGAGGCCTCGGTGTCCAGCGGTTCGATCTCGGAGACCGCCCCGATGAACGTGGTCTTGCCGACGCCGAGCCCACCGCTGACCACGATCTTCACGGCCAGCGGGGCGATGCGTTCAGAGCGCCCTGACATGGTCCCTGATCCTTTCGAGGGTGTGGAGCGGCAGCTCCGCGGGTTGCGAACACGACAGGCGGCCGCCGACGACGAGGTCGGCCACGAGCACCTTGGCGACTCCGAGCGGAACCCCCACCGCCTCCGCGATGTGCGCGACGGTGGTGGGCTCCTGACACAGCGTCACGATGCGCTGGTGCTCGAACGCGAGCGGCGCGGCCCCCTCCGCCGCGTCGAGCGCGACCACGAGGGTCTCCAGGCGCAGATCGGCCTGCGCGGGCAGGGAGCGTCCACCGGTGATGATGAAGGGACGGACGAACTGCCCCTCGTCCGGCATTTCCGATGGCTCGCTCATCGCGGCAGCGTCTCCCGCAGGTCGGCGATGAGCGCCGGAGTGAGGAGGTCCCCCGCCCGTTCGGCGAGGACGGCCATCTCGTAGCCCACGAGCCCGAGTTCACCGCTGCTGTCTGCGAGCACGCCGAGGCAGCTGCCGTCGCGGATCGCCGAGACGAGCAGGAAACCGCGCCCCATCTCGATCATGATGAGCTTCACGCCGTCGAAGCTGTACCGCTTCGAGGCGCTGCGGGCGAGGCTGGACAGGCCCGACACGATGGCGGCGAGCCGGTCCGCCTCGGTGCGGTCGAGCCCGTCCGACACCGCGATGAGCAGCCCGTCGGAGGAGACGGCGACGGCGTCGCGCACGCCGTCGGTGGAGCGGACGAAGTTGGCGAGCAGCCAGTTGAAGGTCTGCGAGTCGCCCCGCGTGTCGACGGTGGTCACTTGGTGTCGTCCTGCCCTTCGGCGCCGTCCCCGGCCTCGGTGTTCCCCTGCTTGCCCCGCGTGGCGGCGCGCTCCTTCTCGACGCTGATGGAGCCGCGCATATGGGCGCTGCGCAGGCCCGACAGCATCCCGGACACCCCTTCGGGGGTGCGCTCGGCGGCGGGTCCGTCGGGCGCGGGTGACGGTGGCGGCGATGCCGTCTCGTGCACGGCCTTGGAGATGGCGCTGCGCTGCGGCCGTTTGACCAGTCCGTTGCGGGTTCGGGACGCGGAGGACACCGAACCGGCTTGCTTCGTACGGGACTTGGCCTCGGCGCCCGCGGCGACCGGCGTCCGCGCCTCCTTGCGAGGGGCGGGCAGCGTGGCGGGCCGCACGGCCGGCTCCTCGGACTTCCCGCCCTTCTCCGCACTCTCGGCCTTCTCGGCGATCCCGGCCTTCCCGACCTTGGGCCTGGCCTCCGTGAGCAGCCCCGCGGGCACCAGTACCCGGGCCACCGCGCCGGCGGCGGGCGCCTCGCCGAGCCGCACCTCGATCCCGCACTTGCGGGCGAGCGCGCCGACCACGAAGTGGCCGAGGAAGCGGGTGGGTTCGGCCATGAAGCTGGCGTTGCCGGAGAGCCGTACGTTGGCCTCGGCGAGCGCCCGAGTGTCCATGCCGAGCCCGTGGTCGACGATGGCGACGAGATAGCCCTCGCTGGTACGCCGCCCCTCGATCTCGACGTCGGAGTCGGGCGGCGAGAAGCTGAGCGCGTTCTCCACCAACTCGGCCAGCAGGTGCGAGAGTTCGGCGACGACGGCACCCGAGATGTGGGCGGGCTCGACGCGCCGCAGCGTGACCCGCCGGTACTCCTCGACCTCGGACAGCGAGGCCCGCAGCACGTCCGTGACGGACAGCGGCGTCGACCAGGTGCGCGGGCTCGACTCGCCTGCGAGGACGAGCAGCGATTCGGCGTTGCGGCGCATACGGGTGGCCAGGTGGTCGAGTTCGAAGAGGTTGGCGAGGGTTTCGGGGTCGGCGTCCTCGTGCTCCAGCTTGTTGATGAAGCTGATCTGACGGCGCACCAGGTTCTGGTTCCGCCGCCCGAGGCTGACCAGCGAGTCGGTGGCGTTCCTGCGCAGCACGGCCTGCTCGGTGGCGAGGTCGAACGCGGCGCTCTGCACCCGGTCGAAGGCGTCGGCGACCTCCCGCACCTCGGCGCCCGCGCGGGCGTCCAGGGCGAGCGGCGCGGGCGGTTCGGGCGAGGCGTCACCGGCCGTCTGCACGGCGGCGACGGCCCGCGGCAGCCGCGCCCCTGCCACCTCGCGCGCCTCCCGGGCGAG
The DNA here is from genome assembly GCF_054871485.1 of Streptomyces sp. UC4497. NCBI lineage: Bacteria > Bacillati > Actinomycetota > Actinomycetes > Kitasatosporales > Streptomycetaceae > Streptomyces > Streptomyces sp. UC4497. The sequence goes on from NZ_JBTYHB010000002.1 coordinate 455,920, forward strand.
CCCGGTGAGCGGCGCGGACACGGAGCGTACGCAGTCGTGGGCGAGCGCGCCGAGGGCGGCGATGACGGCGAGCGCGAGAAGAACGAAGAGCAGCAGGTCGCGCTGGGCCGAACTCTCCAGCTGCGCGGCCCTGTTCTCGACGTCGTCCCCGATGGAGACCTGCACGTCCCGCAGCCCGTTGATGGTCGACGTCATCGAGTCCCACCAGGCCATGGGCGGTACGTCGCGGGGGCTGAGCCGGCCCGCGCCGTGCACGGCCGTCGACTCGTAGCCGAGGGCCCGCTCGGCGTCGGGCGTGGCGAGCGCCGCGTCCAGGCGGCGTTCCTGAGCCTCCGTCGCGGTGCGCGGGAACGTGTCGAGCGCGGCGAGCCGGCCGGAGCGGATCTCCATGAAGGCGCTGTAGTCGTCGCCGCGGAAGTGCCCGCCGGCCCGGACCGAGCCGAGCACGATGGCCCGCTCCTGCCCCATGAACTCCTTGGCGGAGCCCAGGGTCTGGAGTGACTGGTAGGAGTCGCGCAGGGGGCCGTCGGCGACGTCGTCGAGGGCCCGGCCGAGCCCCACGAGCTCGGCGATGGTGTGCGTGAAGTAGTCGAAGGTGGGCTTCACCTGCCCGGAGCCGTCGTCCGCGCTCTTGCGGATCCCGGCGAGCGAGTCGAGCCGCCCGAGCGCGTCGGACGCGGCGGCGGACGTGCCCCGCTCGTCGAGCGCGTCCTGAAGGGCGACGCGCGCGGTGTCGGTCGACTTGCGCTGGGCGGGCAGCTTCGCGCTGAACTGCCGTACCCCGCCGACGTATCCGGTGGTGAGGCCGCGCTCCTTCTGCAGCTCGTGGACGAGCCCCTGGAGGGTGACCTCGAGCCGGGCGTCGGCGGCGGTCGCCGCGGCGTTGCGGTAGCCGGAGATCTGCTCGGCCGCGAAGAAGCCGAGCAGGGTGAGGAGTACGGCCGTGGCCAGGGCAAGGATGCGCAGGAGTCGTGTGCGGATGGTTCTGGGTCGGGAGGAGGCGGTGACGGATGCCGTCACCGACGAGACGAGGTCCACTGAAATGCCTTATGGAGAGGGCGAGTTGACGGTGCGGAAACGGTGCTTCCGCGCCCGGCCAACGAGCCCTCACCGGCCCCGGTCACCTCATCAGGTGGTTGTTTTACACCACCGAAACAGCCTTTCCGTAGGCGTGCAGGTGACCCCGCACCACACGTTCGGACCACCCCGGCCCGTATACAGGGCCAGCACCTCACAGCCCGCAGTCAGAGTCCGCCGTCACAGACCGCAGTCACAACACGAGCAGCAGTCGCAGCAATCACAGCCGTCGCAGTTCCGGCAGCAGCCCTCGCGCTTCTTCCGGGACCACGCGCCCTCGTACTCCTCGGCGCAGCACACCTTGCAGGTGCAGCAGAGCCCGATCGCGACGGCGCACCCGGCGAGCAGCCCCCGCTTCCCCGGCTTCGGCGACTTCCCGAAGAAATCACCACCGCCCGGGCCACCGGGCCCGCCAGGGCCTCCCGGACCGCCCGGCCCACCGACGCCGTTCGGGTCGCCGCCGTAGGGATTGCCACCGCCGTAAGGGTTCCCGCCGCCATGGCCGTCACCGCCGTAGGGATTCCCGCCCCCGTACGCCTCGTGGCCCCCGTGCCCATGCCCGTGCCCGTGCGCGTGCGCCTCGGTCCCGAACGCCCGGTCCACCGAGCGCCCCAGCTCGTGCGCGAGCAGCAGATGCGCCAGCTTGTCGTCCACGAAGTCGACGTCGCGCAGCGCGAGCCGGATGCCGTGCAGGGCGTCGTCGGCGAGGCGCCGCGCCTCGACGAGCGACGTGCCGGTGGCGGACAGCGGGTTCCAGGCGCCGGACGCGGCATCGGCGTCCTGGTCCTCGACGGCGTCCAGCAGATGCGCGAGCCGCCCGAACAACCGGCCCACTTCGGCGAGCGGCTCGGCGTTCCCCGGCCGCCCGGCGAGAACCGCCGTGTGCGCGAAGGCGGCGGCGGTCGCGGTCTCGGTCGGTTCGGTCACGGTCAGGACGGAGCCGCCGGGCCCGACGAGCGCCTCGATCCCGGCCTGCCGCTCGACCGCGTCGAGCAGCACCGCCGTGTCGAACCCGACGTCAGATCCCGTACGCGCACCGGCCCTTCCCCAGCTCGCGGCGACCTTCCGCGCGGCCACGGCCACCGGCCTGCGCGCGAACAGGCCGTCCCGGTCGTCGACGTGGTCGCGCACCTTCGCCGAGGCGAGCACCAGGGAGACGGCCGCGGCGAGCCGCGCGCCTTCGCCCTGCGCGACGGACGCGCCACGCATGCCCCGGAGCGGACAGGGCCCGGCCTGCCGCCGCCAACCACCGGCCGCGCCGGACCGCTCGCTCTGAGCCTCCGTCAGAACAGAGACGAGCAAGCCGTCGTAGTTGGTGACGACACGGGCGAACTGCCCGTGGTCGCCGCGCAGTGCCAGACAGAGCCCGCAGAGATGGGCCATCCACTGGGTCTTGAGGCTCTCACCGAGCCGATGAGAGCAGGGCCGAACCATGCCGAACAAGAAGACTCCCCCGTACACCGAATGATGGTCCGTCACCTGGACCGCGAGACGACGGCATCGTATCGAGCCCTTGCACGACCTTCCCGTTCACCCGTACGCACCGAAGGTCACCCATACGCCGTGAAGAATCATATTTCACTCACCATCAGCAGCCGTGTCCCGTACAACCCTTGGGAAATCCGGCATGAACAGGCGCAGACTGTGCACCAGTACCGTCACGAAAGCCCCGCGCGGCGGCTATCCCCTTGGCGTCACGTCTGCATCATGGACGAACATTGGGGATGCACGACATGCGGAACGCAGAGGAACCGCTGTGAGAGGAGGCGTCCATGGGATCGGTGCGCAAGGCGAGTGCCTGGCTTGGCCTCGTCGACGACAACGATGAAGAGCGTTACTACGACGACGACTACGACGAGGGGCCCGAGCCCGCCGCCGCCGGCGACGCAGCCTGGGTCACGGACCCGCGCGTGAAGGTCGCCTCCGAGGAGGCCCAGGAGAAGGGCCGCCGGATCGGCACCGTGACCCCGGACAGCTTCCGGGACGCGCGGCGCATCGGGGAGATGTTCCGGGACGGGGTTCCGGTCATCATGAACCTCACGGCGATGGAGGCGGCCGACGCCAAGCGCGTGGTGGACTTCGCCGCGGGCCTGATCTTCGGGCTCCGGGGTTCGATCGACCGGGTCGCCACGCGGGTGTTCCTGCTGAGCCCCGCGGACACGCAGATCGTCTCCGGCCGTGACACCAAGGAACCGACGGACGGTTTCTTCAATCAGAGCTGAGCGGTTCGGGGGCCTCCCCCGGACCGCACGTCACGCGGCCGAGGACTCGGCTGGTGACGAAGCCCGCCGCGGCGCCGCCACATCCGCGTCGTCCGCCGCGGGCGACTCGTCCGCCTCGCACTCCATCCGCTTCGGCAGTCGCAGCGCGGCGACCGCCCCGAGGAACAGCAGCACCGCGCTGACGACCAGCGTGACGTGCAGACCGTGCACGAACGCGGCGCGCGCGGCCTCCCGCAGTGCGTCCCCCGCCGCGCCCCCGAGCTGCGCGGCGATCTGGTACGCCTCCCCCAGCGAGTGCCCCGCGGCGGTCGACGTGCCGTCGGAGACCCCCGGCACACCGCCGAGCCCCGGCGCGTACGCCGCGTTCATCACGGAACCGAGCAGCGCGATGCCCATGCCGGCGCCCAGCTGGTACGAGGTCTCGCCGATCGCGGCCGCACCGCCCGCGTCGTCCGCGGGTGCCTCCGTGAGCATCGACTCGTAGGCCCCGAACAGCGTGGTCTGGAAGCCGAAGCCGAGCAGGACGAAGCCGAAGCCGAGCAGCCACGGCTGGTCCTGCTGGCCCATCGCGCAGAGCATCAGCACCGCGCAGGCGGTGAGCGCGAAGCCGGACGAGACCATGGCGCGCGGCCCGAAGCGGCGCAGGTTCGCCGAGCCGAGGACGCCCGCGGTCATCGCGGCGAAGGTCAGCGGCAGCATCCGCAGGCCGGTCTCGAGCGGGCTGAGGCCGAGCACCAGCTGGAGGTACTGGACCGCGATCAGTTCGAGGCCGACGAGGGCGAGCATCGCGATGACGATGCAGCCGACGGACGTGGAGAACGCGACCCGCGAGAACAGCTTCATGTCGATGAGCGGGTGCTCGCGGCGGCGCTGGCGGCGCACGAAGAGGAAGAGCAGCACGACGCCGACGACGAACGGCAGCACGGCCTCGGCGTCGAGCAGATCGCGCTTGGTGCCGAGTTCCTTGATGCCGTAGACGACACCGAGCACGCCGAGCGCGGCGAGCAGCGCGCCGAACAGGTCCCACGGGCCGTCGCTGCGGCCCTTGGACTCGGGCACGAGGACCCGGCACAGCGGCAGCATGATCAGCATCAGCGGGATGTTGATGAGGAAGACGGAGCCCCACCAGAAGTGCTCGACGAGGAAGCCGCCGAGTACGGGTCCGGTGGCGGCGCCGACCGCGGCGACCGCGGTCCACACGCCGATGGCGACGGCCCGCTCGTGCCGGTCGGGGAAGACGTCGCGCAGGATCGAGAGCGTCGCGGGCATGATCATCGCGCCGCCGATGCCGAGGATCGCGCGGGCCACGATGAGCACCTGCGCGGTGTCGGAGAACACGGCGAGCGCGGAGGCCGCGCCGAACAGGGCGTAGCCGAGCAGCAGGATCCTGCGGCGGCCGACTCTGTCGCCCAGCGTGCCGAACAGGATCAGCAGCGAGGCGCACACCAACGGGTACGCGTCGCCGATCCACAGGAGCTCGACGGAGGTGGGCTTGAGGTCCTCGGTGACCGCGGGCAGCGCGACGTAGAGGATGGTCGAGTCGAGGGCGACCAGAAGCAGACTTGTGCACAGGACGACGAGGACGACCCAGCGATGGGGTCGGGTTCCCATGGCGGCCAGGCGCCCGAGCGCGCGCCCGGAGGCCGTGTTCGTCCCGGACATGTACGTACCTCCCAGTGTTCCTCGCGTTCGGCGGTTTCCAGGACTGGGGAGGCCCACGGGCCTTGCCCTGGTTCCGGCTCGGGAGGAGCGGTCTCCCGGCCCCGCTGCGATAAGGCGAGTAAGCCGTCAGCGTACGCGAGTTCTCGCCAATGACACGTGGCGGACCTCTCAAGGCAGCCGCGAGCGGGTGTGGCGTGCACCACTCCGGGGAAAGGGGCCTGCTGGTGAGGCGCACGGGACGGATGCCGATAATCGGGGCCGTGACGGACGTGGACCAACGACATCGACCCTCGCTGCGGCTTGCCGCGCCCGCCCTGCTCGGCTACGCCGCGGTGCGGGCGCTCGGCCTGCTGGTGCTCGCGGCCTGGAGCGCGGCGACGGGCAAGAGCGCGCACACGCTGCTCACGGCCCGCTGGGACTCCCTCTGGTACACGCGGATCGCCGAGCACGGCTACGGCTGGTCGGTGACGCTGCCCGACGGCACCGTGCACTCGAACCTCGCGTTCTTTCCGCTGCTTCCGTGGCTCGAACGTTTCGTCTCGGCGGTCAGCCCCCTGTCGTACGCGGACGCGGGCCTCGTGGTGAGCCTGCTGGCCTCACTGGCGGCGGCGTGGGGGATCTTCGCCGTCGGGGATCTGCTGCACGGCAGGCGGGCGGGGATCTGGCTCGCCGTGCTGTGGGGTGCGCTGCCCGTCGGAATCGTGGCGTCGATGGCGTACAGCGAGGCGCTCTTCACGGCGCTCGCGGCGTGGGGACTGTACGCGGTGCTGCGACAGCACTGGGTGAGCGCGGGGCTGCTGGCCGCGCTCGCGGGGCTGACCCGGCCGATCGGGGCGGCCGTCGTGGTGGCGGTGTGGGTGGCGGCGGCGCTGTGGATCGCGAAGGAGCGCAGGGCCCCGTGGCGGCTCGTGCTCGGTGTGCTGCTCGCGCCGGCGGGCGCGGCGGCGTACGTGCTGTGGGTCGGGCAGCGGACCGGGGGCGGGCTCTTCGGCTATCTCGACGTGCAGGCGCAGTGGGGCAACGGCTTCGACGGGGGCGTGGCCTTCGCCCGCTTCATCGGGGACCAGTTCACGTCACCGCTGGGCGCACTGGCCGGGATCGGTCTCATCGTCGGGGTAGCGCTGGTGATCTGGCTGTACGTCGCCGGGGTGCGGCAGCACCAGCCCGTGCCGGTGCTCGTCTACACGGGCATCGTGGTCGTGCTCGCGCTGTGCGCCTCGGGGTACTTCGGCTCGAAGCCGCGGCTGCTGCTGCCCGCGTTCCCGCTGCTGCTGCCGCTCGCGGTGGCGCTCGCCCGATGGCGACCGCGCAGGTCGGCATGGGTGGTCGGCGGTCTCGCAGCGTTGTCGGCGGTCTACGGAGCGTTCTGGTTGAACGGGTCGGGTCCGCCGTGAGCGGTGAGTGAACGGCCAATTCCGCACGGGCATCAGGTGAACGCATTCATAAGCGTCATATAATGGGCCCCGGAAACGATCTTTGAATTCAGGAATCATTCCTTCCGGGTGGCTGAAATCGTGGTAATAATCGGCCACCTGAGATCAATCCCACATCACATCGTCATCACAAAGCCCCTGATTCGTTCTTGTCCACCTGCCGGTCGCTGTAGCGTCGATTGGGTGCGTACCGAACGAAACCTGACCCGCCGTGTGGAGCGGGTCTTCGCCAGGCTCGATCGCGAGCCCGAACGACCGACCCATGTGGACATCCCCCACATGAGCCGGCACCGGGTCGTGCTCTTCGGGCTGACCCTGTCCTTCTACCTCACGATCGTGGTGGCGGTGCTCGCCACGTCGTGGCTGGTCGCTGTCGACTGGCAGGTCATGTTCTTCCGGCCGTACCAGCAGTGGCCGGACATCCACGCCTTCCTCGACTACTGGGTCGTCCTCGGCCAGCGCGGTCCGACGGCCGTCATGGTGATGTCGTGGCTGGGCTGGCGTTCGTGGCGGCAGCACACGCTGCGCCCGCTGCTGATGTTCGGCACCTCGCTGCTGCTGCTCAACGTGACGGTGGGCGCCGCCAAGTACGGCATGGGCCGCGCTGGCCCGCACTACGCCACCACCATCGGGTCGAGCGAGATGTGGCAGGGCGGCGATATATTCCCGTCCGGTCACACGGCGAACGCGGTGGTGACCTGGGGCATCCTCGCCTACCTCGCCTCCACCCCGCGGGCCAGGCGCTGGCTGTCCGCGGTCTCCGCGGTGATCTCCCTGAGCGTCGGCCTGACCACGGTCTATCTCGGTACGCACTGGCTGAGCGACGTGCTGCTCGGCTGGGCCGCGGGCCTGCTCATCCTGCTCGCGCTGCCCTGGTTCGAGCCGCTGGTGGCGCGCGCGGAGGCGTGGATCCTCTCGTTGCGAGACCGCCTGCTCGGTCGCCGCTCCGGCGCCCGGCTGCCACAGCCCGAGTCCGAGCCGGCTCCGGTCCCCGCGCTGACCACCGCCCGCACGCGCGAGTCCGTCGGGACCACCAGATCGAGCCGCCAGCTGCTCCCGCAGGGCCCGCACACCCCGCGCGGTGAGCGCACGCCGATCACTCCGGCGGGCAGCCGCCGACCGACCTCGGAGAGAGTCACGCGCGGGACGCCGTCGACGAGAACGGTGTCCTGAGCGCGCCCACGGACGAGCGCGCCCACAGACAGCGGGGCCCGGTACGCACAACCAAGCCCCGCACCGCGAAGGCCCCCGAACCTCTTGCAGGTTCGGGGGCCTTCGCACGCTTCAGGGGCCTTCAGCCCTTCCAGCAGCGCGTCACTCTTCCGTCCGTGACCTCGAAGTTCAGCCGGCCGGTCAAGTACTCCATCGTGATGATCGCGCCGGGCGGCAACTGCCTCACGGAGGTCCAGCCGCGGCCACGGGCCTGCGACTCGGCGGCCTCTGCTTCGAGGCCGAGATACGCGTCCGGATTGTCCTGCGGGTCGGTCGGCGGGGTGGGAATGGGTGCCATGCCGCCACCGTAGGCCGCGCGTCACACTTTTGTCACAAGATCAGGACAGTTGGCTATTAGGAGTTCCTCACACGTTCGAGGGTTTCCTGCTTCTTACTCGCTTCTTACTTTCGCTTTCTCTGCGCGGCGCGGGGGGAATTGCGACGGCCCGCGCGCAATTCCCCGGGCATTCCGAATCCGGCGGCGGCACGGGCGAGTTGAGGCCGTCCGGGAATTGTCTGTCCATGCCAGAAACAGCGGTACGCCCTCTGTCGCCACGGGTGCCGCGCGAGCATCATGGCCTGAGTCCGCAGCAGGCCCGAGGCGCGCAGCAGAGCAGCGAGGGGGCAAGCGATGGGTACGACCGGGGTGCAGGCCGGGCCTGCGACGGTGGGGGCCGCGCGCGAGCGGCGTCCGGGCCGGATCGTCGTGGACTGGCTGACCACGACCGACCACAAGAAGATCGGCCACCTCTACCTGGTCACGTCGTTCGCGTTCTTCCTCATCGGAGGGCTGATGGCCCTGCTCATGCGGGCCGAACTGGCCCGTCCGGGCATGCAGATGCTCTCCAACGAGGAGTACAACCAGCTGTTCACGATGCACGGCACGATCATGCTGCTGCTGTTCGCGACGCCGACCTTCGCCGGCTTCGCCAACGAGATCATGCCGCTGCAGATCGGCTCGCCGGACGTCGCGTTCCCGCGCCTGAACATGTTCTCGTACTGGCTGTTCCTCTTCGGCGGCCTGATCGTGCTCGGCTCGCTCGTCGTGCCGGGCGGGGCCGCGGACTTCGGCTGGTTCGCGTACGCGCCGCTGAACAGCCTGACCCGCTCCCCCGGCATCGGGGCCGACCTGTGGATCATGGGGCTCGCGCTCGCCGGGTTCGGCACGATCCTCGGCTCGGTGAACTTCCTGACCACGATCATCGGGATGCGGGCGCCCGGCATGACGATGTTCCGGATGCCGATCTTCACGTGGAACACGCTGTTCACGTCGATCCTGGTGCTGCTCGCGTTCCCGGTGCTCGCGGCCGCGCTGCTCTGCCTGGAGGCGGACCGGCGGTTCGGGTCCGTGGTGTTCGAGGCGCAGTACGGGGGTGCGCTGCTGTGGCAGCACCTCTTCTGGTTCTTCGGGCATCCCGAGGTCTACATCATCGCGCTGCCCTTCTTCGGGATCATCAGCGAGATCCTGCCGGTCTTCAGCCGCAAGCCGATCTGGGGCTACTCGATGCTGGTCGGCGCGACGATGGCGATCACCGGCCTGTCGGTGGTCGTGTGGGCGCACCACATGTTCGCCACGGGCGGGGTGCTGCTGCCCTTCTTCTCGTTCATGTCGTTCCTGATCGCGGTGCCCACGGGCGTGAAGTTCTTCAACTGGACCGGGACGATGCTGAAGGGCTCGCTGTCGTTCGAGACGCCGATGCTGTGGTCGATCGGCTTCCTGACCACGTTCCTCTTCGGCGGCCTGACCGGCGTCATCCTCGCCTCGCCGCCGATGGACTTCCATGTCACCGACTCGTACTTCGTGGTGGCGCACTTCCACTACGTGGTGTTCGGCACGGTCGTCTTCGCGACCTTCGCGGGCTTCTACTTCTGGTGGCCGAAGCTGACGGGGAAGCTGCTCGACGAGCGGCTCGGCAAGATCCACTTCTGGACGCTGTTCGTCGGCTTCCACACGACGTTCCTGGTCCAGCACTGGCTGGGCGCGGAGGGCATGCCGCGCCGGTACGCGGACTATCTGTCGGCGGACGGCTTCACGGCGCTGAACACGCTCTCGTCGATCGGCGCGTTCCTGCTCGGCCTGTCCACGCTGCCGTTCCTCTACAACGTCTGGAGGACGGCGAAGTACGGGGTGAAGGTCGAGGTCGACGATCCGTGGGGGTACGGCAGGTCCCTGGAGTGGGCGACGGCCTGCCCGCCGCCGCGCCACAACTTCGTCACGCTGCCGAGGATCCGCTCGGAATCCCCGGCGTTCGACCTGCACCACCCGGAGTTCGCGGCGCACGAGGACCGGCCCGCCGTCTCGCACCGGAAGTCGTAGTCGGGCCCCAAAGGCCTGACAAGGCCTGTCTCAGGTCGACGTCACGTCACCTGGATCGAGAGGTCGTTGGCGCCCGTGTAGTAGGCCTCCGCGGACAGTTCGCCGCGGCCCGGGACGGTCACCCGCGTCGCCGGGTACGTGAAGATGGGCTTCTTGTCGGCGATGTCGTCGAGCAGCCGGGCGAGCCGCACCCGCGGCCCGTCGTCCCCCGCGGGCCGCAGCCACAGGTCCCAACGGCCCTCGCGCAGCTCGTCGTAGCCGATGCGGAGCGTGAACCGCGGCCCGTCCCAGTCCAGTTCGCCGCGCAGCGCCGGGCCGTGCACGGCCCGGGAGCGGATCTCCGCGTACGCCTTCGCGGTGAACTCGGCGCCGTAGACCCGCCCGTGCACGGTCAGCTCGCCGTCGGCGATGAGCAGTTCGCCAGCTTCGGCGTGCGGCGCCCGCAGCCAGCTGCGCACGGTGAGGTTGCCGTTCTTGGTGGTGTACGGGATGCGTACGGCGACGTAGCCGCGCGAGCCGCTCGGCGCCCGATCCACCAGTGAGCGCAGGTCGTTGACGCCCGGCACGAGCCGCACCGGCTCGTCACCCGCGACCTGTGCGTACGCGTCCCAGCGGCCCTCGGCGACGGAGACGCTTATCGGCAGCGACGCCCGCAGCCGCCCCTCGCCGGTGGGCGTGAGCGGCAGCCGCACCGTCTGCCCCGAGGCCCGGTCGACGAGCACCAGGGTCGCCGGGTCGGGCGACCCGTGGTCGGTGACGTCGAAGGTGAGCCCGCCGGCGGAGTCGGCGATGCAGTCGGCTCGGGGCGGCATGCGGACGCTCCTGTCGCTGTCTTCGGGGCACGGCGGTGGCGGAGCCGTGGGGGCTGTCATACGGGGTGTCCCTTCCGCTGCGGTCGCGGTCGCAGGGCGTCGCGCACCGCGTAGGCGCCGCCGAGGAGCGAACCGCGGGCCCGGTGCAGCAGCCCGAGGGAGCCGCGGCCGGCGAGCGAGCCGAACAGGTCCTCGTAGCGCTCGGCGATCCGCGCCGGGTCGAAGCGCTCGGAACCCCTGAGGGCGCGGGCGCTCATCTCCTGGCGCAGGGTGTCGTTGTTGATGAGTTCGAGCAGGCCGCCGGAGATCGCCTCGACGCTGCCGACCTTGACGAGCCGGCCGTCGACACCGTTGTCGATGATCTCACCGGGGCCGTGCGGGCAGTCGGTGGCGACCACCGGCAGACCGCAGCGCATCGCCTCGACGATCGTCATGCCGAAGGACTCGAACCTCGACGTCACCGCGGCGAGGGAACCTTTCGCCCACTCCGGCTCTATGGGGTGGGCGGGCCCCATGAGGTACACGTGGTTGTAGAGGCCGAGCTCGTCGATGAGCCGGCGCAGCTTGTCCTTCTGCTTGCCGCCCCCGTAGATGCGCAGGCGCCAGTCGGGCCGCTCGGCGCGCACCTGGTCGAAGGCGCGCACCAGCAGGTCGTAGCGCTTCACGGGCGCGAGCCTGCCGGCCGCCACGACCCACTTGCCGCTGCCGTCGGCGGGCGCGATGCCGGGCTGCGGAACCGGGTTGGGCATCGCCTCTATGCGCACGCCCGGGAGACGCAGCTGCTCGCGGTAGGCGAAGGCGTCGGCCTCGGTGGTCGTGGTCAGCGCGTCGAGGCGCGGGTAGCTGCCGCGCAGCTCACGGCGGAGCTCGGTGGAGTGCGTGCCGAGGGTGAGGTGCTCCTGGCCGACGCGCAGCACTCCGCGCCGGGTGTCCCGGGCGAGGTGCACATTGAGCCCGGGCCGGGTGCCGACGACGACGTCGGCCTCCAGCGAGCCGAGGTGCTCGGCGATCCGCCGGTCGGTGAGCGCGCTGTACTGCTCGTAGCGCCCCTCGCTGCGCGGGAAGACCGCGGCGGGCCGCTGGAACTCCGGGTCGTCGCCCTCGTACCCCGCGGTGCCCTTGCGCAGGTCGACCAGGTGGCGGACCCGCACGCGCGGGTCCGGCGAGAACACCGGTTCGTCCCGGTGCCGGAAGACGGATACGACTTCCACGTCGTGGTGGTCGGCAAGCGCGCTGGCAAGGTTGTACGTGGTGCGGATCGTCCCTCCGATCCCGTACGCATTGTGAATCAGGAAAGAAATCTGCATGCGCCCTCGTATCTGTCTGAACAGTCCGTCTTCTCCGCCTACCGGGTAGTTAGACGGAGATGACCTGGCGAGGGTTGTTCCTCATCATCATCTTGTTCCTGAACAGATGCGGAATTGGTAGCTGTTTTCGGGAACCAACTGGCGAAATCGCCCATCAGGGGTCACATCATGGCTGGTAGGAGAGCTGCGGGACGTCAGAACAGGTGTGCGTCATACCGCCGTTCTGGGTGACCCAGCCCTTCGCGTCGGTCCATCTCGCGACCGACAGGCACGCCTCTCGAGTTCTCGGCGGCTCCGCCAGCCTCGCGAATGCCACGGGAAGCAGCAGGCCATCGGCCGAGTACCGTACGCGGCGCTCCATGAAACGGTCGACGCACGCGCGCGTGACCGTCCGGCAGGAGCGGGCGGCGTCCGTGAACCACATCGCGGCGGCCCAGCCCTCCAATTGCCACTGCGAGTGCGTCTTCAGATTCTTGGTGGCGTCGCGGAAGGCGCGTACGGCGGGGTGCCCGGTGTCCTCGTAGTTGCGGCTCGCGCCGGTGGCCCACAGGGAGGCGCGGCAGTGCGGCGCGTCCTTGTAGGCGGACCGGACGGACGAGGTCCAGTTCTGTACGTTCGTGACCTTCGCGGTGACGCGGGCGCCGACCTCGTCCATGGCCTCGCAGAGCTTCGCGTTGCCGTGCGCGTCGACGGCGTCGAAGACGAGGTCGACCTTCGCGTCCTTGAGGTCGGCGGCCGCGGCCCGGAAGTTGGGGAGCGCGAAGTCGAGCTGCTCGCCGACGACGCGATAGCCCTCGGCTTTGAGTCCGCGCGTCACCAGGCGGGCGTACGCGGCCGAAGCGGCCTGGTTGTAGGAGACGACGGCGGCGGTGCGGGCGCCGTGCTCGCGCTTGAAGTAGCGGTAGACCTCGGTGCCGCCGTACAGCTTCCCGCCCCAGCCCGGCGTCCCGTTCCGCGGGGCGAGGCTGCCGTAGATCCCGTACAGGTGCGGATAGGTGTCGTAGGCGGCGCCGATCGGCTGGCCGCCGATGTCGGGCACGCGCGCGTGGGAGACGCGTTCCGCGCCCGCGTAGTCCAGCGCCGTGGTGGCCACCAGGGCGACGACCTTCTGCTCGTCGACGAGTTTGTGCACGCAGGACGTGTTGCCGACACCGCTGCCGCCGTCGTCGCACAGGTGCACCTCGACGCGGCGCCCCTGGATGCCGCCTTTTCGATTCAGGTTACGGAAGTACGCCTGTGCGCCGTCGCGGGTGTCGGTGAAGGTGGCGCCGCCGACGGGGCTGGTGGCGCTGGTGATGATGCCGACGTGGAGGGGCGCGGTGGAGCGCGGCGCGGGGGCGGAGCGGTCCTCGAAGTCGCTCTCCGGCAGCCGGGACCCGCAGGCCGCGACGGCCACCAGGACCAGACTCGCGGCGAGGGCCTCAGCAGCCGGGACCCGGCGACGCATTCCCGCTCAGCTGCACCAGCGCGCACAGGGTGTTGACGGACACCTTCCAGGTGCCGTCCTGCTCGACGGACGTTCCCTTGGCGTCGGGCAGCACCGTCGCGCCCTTGAGGGCGAGTGCGTAGGTCACGTCCGCCTCGCTCCCCGAGGTGAAGGCGACCTCGGTGACGGTGGCCTCCACCTGGCCGCCGCGCTTGTCGCCGCTGAAGCCCTTCAGGACCGGGCGCATCTTGGCGCCGTTCTCCAGGACGTCCTCCTTCTCCTCCATCGACACCTTCGGGGCGAAGAACTTCTTCCAGTTGGCCTTGATCTCCTTCTCGGCGGCGGCACGGTCGGCGGGCCCGCTCCCGTCGGGCCGCTCCGACGAGGGCTCCTCGCTCGTGGGCTCCTCGTTCGTGGGCTCCTTGCTCGTGGTCGGCTTCGAGCTCGGCGTCGGCGGGGCGCTGTCGTCACCGCCGCTGTCGTCGCCGCAGGCCGCCAGGGCCGGGCCGAGAACCAGGGCCAGGGCGAGCGCGAGCGCCGGGCCCCGTCCGCGAGTCGCGCGAGGTGTGCGGAGTGTGCGAGGTGTGCTCCCGAAAATCATCAGGCTCACCGCCGGGTGTCGGTCCGGGGGCGGGGCCGACCGGATCAAAGTGATCGGCCAACTGCCCCCGGAGCTTTCCGAGTTGGACTCCAGAAGGCATAGTGCAAGCGATCGGCGGACAAGACCAGACACACGCGCACACCAGTGGGGGCCGGCGATGCGGACTGCCCGACTACGTTCTGTGCACCCGGCCCTGTGGGCGGGGCTCGCGGCGCTCGCCGTCGGGGCGGTGCTCTGCGTGGTCGGCTGGTACGGAATGTCGGGCGAACGCTTCGCCGAGCGCCAGCTCCCCTATCTGGCCTCCTGCACGGTGCCGGGCGCGGCCCTGATCATCGCGGGCGCGGTGCTCCTCACGTACGGCAGGAACACGCTCGCCACGTCGCGCGTGGAGCGGCTCTACGAGCTGCTGGTCACGGCCGATCCGGCGCCCGACACCCTGGATCCCGCACCCCTGGCCGCCTCCAGTGGCCGACTGTTGATGATGCCCGGCGGCACGCTGTGGCACCGCTCCGACTGCCCGCTCGTCGAGGGCAAGCCGCAGGCGGTCCCCGCGGACGCGGGCGCGATCACGGAGGCGGGACTGGCCCCGTGCCCCATCTGCGAACCACCCAACGGGAGTTGAGGAGTCCGGGTCGTGTCGTCCCTCACGTACGACCTCACGCTCGCCGGACTCTCGGTGGGAGCGGCGGCGGCGCTCACCGGCATCGGCCTGATCGTCACCTACCGGGCGACGGGCGTCCTCAACTTCGCGCACGGCGCGATCGCGATGCTCTGCGCTTATCTGCTGCGGCAGTTGGTGGTGGTGTGGGAGGCGCCGCTGTGGGCGGCCGCGGCGCTGGTGCTCCTGGTGGTGGCGCCGGGTTTCGGACTCGCCCTGGAACGCTGGGTGTTCAGACCACTGGCCGTGTCGGGCGGCGATCCGGCGCGCACTCTGGTCGCCTCGATCGGCGTCTTCGTCCTCCTCGTCGGGACGGCGGCGCTCCTGTGGGGCACGGGAGCGCAGGAGGACGCGCCGAGGCTGCTCCCCGGGGAGCCGTGGGGGCAGCTCGCGGTGGCCTGCGCGATCGGGGTCGCGGTGTGGGCGGTGACGCGCTGGACGCGGTTCGGCGGTGAGCTGCGGGCGGTCGTCGACAACCGTCCGCTGGCCGTGCTCGGCGGCATCGACGCGGACCGGGTCGCGGCGGCGGGCTGGGCGTTCGGCACGTTCACCGCGGGCCTGACGGGCGTACTCCTGGCCCCTTACGTACGTCTCGACCCCTACGGTCTGCCGTTGCTGGTGATGGAGGTCGTGGCGGTGGCGGTCGCGGCGGGCATGCGACGGCTCGGGGTGGCGGTGGGGGCGGCGCTCGCGATCGGGGTCGCACAGAGCCAGTTGACGCGGCTGCATCCCCGCGGGTGGGCCGAGCCGCTCGTCCAGGCGGTGGGGGCGAACCTGTTCGTGGTGGCGCTGCTGATCGCGGCGCTCGCCCTCCCGGGGGTGGGCGGGAAGGGGGCGTTGCCGACGACGGTGACGCGCCGGACGCGGGCCGCTCCGCGGGAGGCGTGGCTGGTGGCGGGGGTGCTGTTCCTGCTGCCGCTCGGGTTCGCGGGCCCGGACCTGCGGACGTCGATCCAGGTCCCGGCACTCGCATTGATCCTGCTGTCACTGGTGCTGGTGACGGGGAGGGCGGGCCAACTGGCCCTGGGACAGGGCGCATTCGCGGGCCTGGGCGCCCTGTTCGCGACACTGCTCACGACGGGCCACTTCCCGGGCCTCCCCCAACTCCCGGGCCTGCCAGCCCTCTTGGTGGCGGTTCTTCTGGTGGCCCCACTGGGCCTTCTGACCGCCGCGCCCGCGATCCGGCGACACGGCCTCGCACTGGCGCTGGCGACGTTCGCGGTGGGGGTCGGGGTGAGCCGATTCGTGTTCGCGCAGCCGTACGCGACGTCGGGCCTCACACCACCGCGCCCCGCGGGCTTCGGCGACGACCGGACCTTCTACCTACTCGAACTCACCCTGCTGGCCGGGGCATTGACACTCGTGGCAGGCCTGCGACGGGGGCGGGTCGGCCGGGCCCTCGCGGCGGTCCGGGACCACGAGGCGGGCGCGTCGGCGGCGGGGGTCGGGGTGCCTGCCCTGAAGGTCGCGGTGTTCGTGGTGGGGGCGGGCCTCGCGGCACTGGGCGGCGGCCTGCTCACGTTCGGCCTGCACTCCTTCGACCCGTCGGCGTACGACCCGATACGGGGCCTGCTGTGGTTCGCGGCGATAGTGGTCCTCGGCGCGGACAGCCCCTTCGCCGCACTACTCGGCGCGGGCCTCTTGGTGGGCCTGGACGCGGGGGCTCGGGGCGGGGTGGCGGCACTGGCCATCGGGGTACTGGCGGTGCTGGTGGGCCGGGGGTTTAACGTCCGGGGCTGGAACCGGGGCCGCGGCCGTCTTACGGGGCGGGGGTCGGCGGCCCGGGAGCTGCTGACACTTCAAGCCCCTGCGGCACCTCAAGCCCCTGCGGCGATTGAGCAGCGGGGTCCGGGGCAGAGCCCCGTGACGTGGGCGCGGACCACCGCAACAAGACCGGCCCCGACCCCCGCCACACTCACCGCCACCCACCTCACCGTCACCTACGGCCCCCACCCCGCCCTCCAGGACGTACGCATCCACCTCCCCAGCGGCACCATCACCGCCGTCGTAGGACCCAACGGCGCCGGAAAGAGCACCCTGTTCCACTGCCTCGCCGGGACGTTACGCCCGGACACCGGCAGGATCCGGCTCGGCCCACGCGACGTGACCCGGCTGCCCGCCCACACCCGCACCCGACTCGGCATCGCACGGACCTTCCAACAGCTCGTCGTCTTCCCCTCGTTGACCGTCGCCGAGAACATCCGGATCGGCGCCGAACAGGGCCGCGTACGGGACCCGGCAGCCACGGAACGGATGACGCGCCTGTTCGGACTGCGGGGCGAACAGGAGACGCGCGGCCTCCCCACGGGAACGCTGCGCCGCGTCGAACTGGCGCGCGCACTGGCCGGCGACCCGCACGTGCTGCTGCTCGACGAACCGACCGCAGGGCTCGACCCCGCAGAGGTCACCGCCCTCGCCCGGCTGCTGAGGGCGCTCGCCGCCGACGGCGTCGCCGTGCTCGTCGTCGAGCACGATCTGGACCTCGTCGCCGAACTCGCGGACACCGTCCACGTGATGGCGGCGGGCCGCATCGTGGGTTCGGGCGCCCCGGACTCCGTCCTCGACCGCACCCCGGAGCCCTCATGACGTCCGGCCCCGGCGCCCGCGCCGGCATCCAACTGCGCGACGCCCGCGTCCGCTACGGCCCCCTGGAAGCCCTCCACGGCGTCACCCTCACCGCCCCCGCCCACGCGCTCACCGTCCTGCTCGGGCCGAACGGCTCCGGTCGCACCACCGCCCTGCGCGCCCTCGCCGGCACCGTACGGCTCACCGCCGGGTCCGTCGTGTGGGACGGAGTCGACGTCACCCGGCACACCGCCCACGCCCGCGCCGCGGCCGGCCTGCGCTTCGTACCCGACCGGCAGGCCGTCTTCGCCGACCTCACCGTCGCCGACAACCTCCGGCTGGCGGCAAACAAAGCAGAAACCACAGCGGCAGACAAAGCGGCGAACAAACGGGCCTTCGGCGCCGCCCTCGACGCCTACCCCGAGCTGCGCCCGCTCCTCGCCCGCCGCGCCGGCACCCTCTCCGGCGGTGAGCAGCGGATGCTCGCCGTCTCCCGCGCCCTGCTCGCCCCCGCCCGCGTCGTCCTCGTCGACGAGCCCACCCAGGGCATGGCCCCGCCGGTCGCCACCCGCACGTACGCCCTTCTGCGCGAACTCGACGCCTGCGTGGTGCTCGCCGAGCAACGCCTGCCACCCGGCCTGCGCGGAGCGCCGAGCGGGGCGACGGGCGAGGTGCCGGGCGGGGCGACGGTCTTCGTCTACGAACTCGGCCGCGGCGCGGTCGTGTTCCGGGGCGAGGCCACCGAGACCCCGCCGCTCCGACCGAACCCGATCAGCCCGACTACTTCCCCGGCTCGGGAATGACCAGCGTCGCCCCCTCCTCGAGCCGGTCCGGGTGCGACCCGATCACGTCGCGGTTGGCCTTGTAGAGCGCCTCCGCACCGCCCTCCACCTTGAAGCGCCGCGCGATGGACGCCAGCGTGTCGCCGCGCTGCACCACATGGACGCGCCCCTTGAGCCCGTACCGCTTGGAGCAGACCGGCCACGCCTCCCAGCCCTGGGTGCGCAGCACCTCCTCCGCAACCTTGATCTGCTCGGCGCGGGTCGCGAGGTCGGCGCGCGGCGCGTACTTCAAGCCACCGTGCTCCTCCCACGTGGACTGCTGGAACTGGAGCCCTCCGTAGAAGGAGTTGCCGGTGTTCTCGTCCCAGTCGTTGCCGCTCTCGCACTCCGCGAGGCAGGACCACGGCCACTCGGTCTTGGCACAGTCGTACGGTTCGGCGGCATCCGCCCTGGGGGCGAGGGCCGGCAGCGCGGTCAGTGCGAGCAGCACGCCCAGCAGGGCCGCCGCCCACCGCCGCGGGCCGTGCGCCTTCGGAAACGTAGCGGTCACGTCCATAGCGCGGACGCTAGGCAGCCGATGCGCGGCCGCCCGTCGTGCCGCGCCGTGCCCGCCGCGTGGCCCCACCCGGTCGGCGGACCGGGTGGGGCCACGCGGTGCATGTGCGATCAGGCGAGGCGCAGCCGCTGCCCCGGCATGATCAGGTCGGGGTCACCCCCGACCACCGCCTGGTTCGCGGCGTAGAGGCGCTGCCAGCTGGTGCCGTGGGCCGCGGCGATGCTGCCGAGGGTGTCGCCGCCGCGGACGACGTAGCCGCCACCGCGGGCGGCGCCGCGGTTCGTGTGGCCGGAACCGCGCTGCTTCTGCACGGCCTTGGGCGCGGCCTTCGGCGCCGCCTTCGGGGCGGCCTTGGGCACGGCCTTGGGCGCCGCCTGGGCTCCCGGTGCACTGCCGTACGCCCCGGCCCGTGCCGAACACGTGGGCCATGCGCCCCATCCCTGCGCACGCTGCACCCTCGTCGCGACAGCGATCTGCTGCCCCTTGGTGGCCCGGTCGGCCGTCGCGGCGTACGCCCCTCCGCCGTACGCACGCCAGGTGCCTGCCGAGAACTGAAGCCCTCCGTAGTAGCCGTTCCCGGTGTTGATCTGCCAGTTGCCACCGCTCTCGCAGCGTGCGATGCGGTCCCAGACGCCGCCGTCCGCCGCCTGGGCGGGGCCGGCGAGGGCGAGGAGACCGAGCGGGGCGGCGAGGGCCACCCCGGTGAAGACCGCTGTCGTGCGAGCCATACGGTTCGGCGCGGACATGAGAATCCCTCTCGTGGACTGCTCGTTGCGGACGGCGGTGGAATCTAGGCAGCGCACGAGGGCCGCGGCAACCAATGGCTTGTCCCGCCAGGCCAGTTCGCCGTTACCCCGGGTACCGGCGATTTCCGGCCAACCGATACATACAGGGATTTCGGTATTTGTCGACCTGTCGCCCTGATGATCTGTGACTCAGCTCACCGGTCCAACTTCCTTGGAAAACCAACAAGTTGGCGGGGAGTGACGGGTTCCGGGCGGTCGTTCACGGTGTGCGCCGGATGAGGTGATTCCGTTCCGATCCGGGCGTGACCGAGGACACAGATCATCCGTTGTCCCTTCATAAGCACTCGCCTGACCGTGGCCGATCACCCCGATCGGTCCAAGAGATCCCTGAGGAGTCCCCGTGCCTCGCTTGCTCGACGTCAGCAACGACGTACGCGCCGAGATCGGCGACGAAGAAGCCGACCGCCTGATGGCCGGCGACAACGCCCCCGGCAGTTACGACTGCACCTCCTGCCGCACGCCGGGCGACTCGCAGCAGCAGCCGACCAGCACCGTCCTGTTCGTCGGCGACGAGACTGCCGTGCTCGCCTTCGCCCATGCCGCCTGCCTGCCCTCGCAGGTCGTCCAGGTCGCGGAGGACCAGCTGCAGGGCGCCGTGCAGTCCATCGGCGGCGGGCAGGACCCGGCGGCCGCCCAGCCGGACGGCGGCACCCCGGCCGCACCCTCGCAGGCCGTGCTCGGCGTCACCAGCGGCCTCGTACTGATCGGTGACACGACGCACCCCGCCCTCGTCGTCGAGCCGACCGGCCCCATCGCCCGCCCCGGCACGACCACGGACGGGGACGACTTCCTGCCGCTCCTGATCGAGCAGGGCTTCATGCCGACCGCCTCCCTGGACGGGGTCCCCTCGACCCTCGGCGGCTGGTCGGTGCTGCTCGCCATGGGCCAGCTGCACGCGATCCTGCAGCCCGGCACCGGGGGCTCCCCCGCCCAGGTCGCCTGGTGGCAGGCGCACCAGCCGCTCCTGGTCACGGAGGGCTGGCGGACCGCGGCGAACAAGACGCAGACGGTCCTCGTCTTCGCCGCCTCCCACGGTTCGATCGGCCACCAGCCGCGCGAGGACCTGCTCCGTCAGGCCCTCGACAAGGCCGCGGCGAACGGCCGCCTGGTGGCCGCCGCCATGCCGCTCGCCGGCACCTGAGCCGCCCCCGCCGCACCGCGCGGGCCCCCACGAATGCGCCGGTCACACCGCTGACAGCCTGCAACAGCGCAGGCCAAGGGCGCATCCGTCGGGGGCCCGGTTCGTTGGCACATACGTGCACCCATACGACCCCACCTCATCCGCCACGTCCTCTTCGCCCCCTTCGTCCCGACGGCACCAGCCGTATCAGAACCAAATTCCCTCGATGCGCCCCGCGGAGGACCAGCAGGGCCGCCATGCCGGGGGCAGCCACGCGGGGGGCGGTCCCTCGGTGACCCCCATCTACGACGCCCTGTACGCGGAGTACAGCCGGTCCTTCCGGACGCTGCCCGGCGACCGCAGCGGCGAGGAGGACCTGGGGTTCAGGGGCTTCGACCCGCTGCACGGCCCGCGCCCGCACCACCCGCCGCGCTGGCAGCCGTACCCGCCGCAGCACACCACGGGACGGCACTATCCCGCGGCCCTGCCGCCGGGCCCGCGCCGGGAGCACTGACCTCCCGCGCCCCGCACAGAAAAACGCCGCCGAGTGGATGTCTCCACCGGCGGCGTTCGTCCGCACTGCTGCCTACCGCGCCCTGCCTCCTACTGAGGGGGCCTACTTCTTCTTGCCGCGCTTCTCACGCACGCGTACGGAGATGTGGATCGGCGTGCCCTCGAAGCCGAACTCCTCGCGCAGACGGCGCTCCACGAAGCGGCGGTAGCCGTGCTCGATGAAGCCGGAGGCGAAGAGCACGAACCGGGGCGGCTTGGAGGCGGCCTGCGTACCGAAGAGGATGCGGGGCTGCTTGCCGCCGCGGACCGGGTGCGGGTGGGAGGCGACGAGCTCGCCGAGGAAGGCGTTGAGCCGGCCCGTCGGGACGCGCGTCTCCCAGCCGTCGAGGGCCGTCTCGATCGCGGGGACCAGCTTCTCCATGTGCCGGCCCGTGCGCGCCGACACGTTCACCCGGGGCGCCCAGGCGACCTGGCCGAGCTCGGTCTCGATCTCGCGCTCCAGGTAGTAGCGACGCTCCTCGTCGAGGGTGTCCCACTTGTTGAACGCGAGGACGATCGCGCGGCCCGCCTCGACCGCCATCGTCACGATCCGCTGGTCCTGGATGGAGATCGACTCGGAGGCGTCGATCAGGATGACCGCGACCTCCGCCTTCTCCACGGCGGCGGCGGTGCGCAGCGAGGCGTAGTAGTCGGCGCCCTGCTGCAGGTGGACGCGCTTGCGGATGCCCGCCGTGTCGACGAACTTCCAGGTGACGCCGCCGAGTTCGATCAGCTCGTCGACCGGGTCGCGGGTGGTGCCCGCCAGCTCGTTGACGACGACGCGGTCCTCGTCGGCCACCTTGTTCAGGAGCGAGGACTTGCCGACGTTCGGGCGGCCGATCAGGGCGATCCGACGCGGTCCGCCGAGCCCGGAGCCGCCGAACTTCTGCTCCGGGGCCTCCGGCAGCGCCTCCAGGACGGCGTCGAGCATGTCGCCGGTGCCGCGGCCGTGCAGCGAGGAGACGGGGTGCGGCTCGCCGATGCCGAGGGACCACAGGTACGAGGCGTCCGCCTCGCCGCTCGGGCCGTCGACCTTGTTGGCGCAGAGCACGACGGGCTTGTTGGCCTTGCGCAGCAGGCGCACGACGGCCTCGTCGGTGTCGGTGACGCCGACCTTGGCGTCGACGACGAAGACGACGGCGTCGGAGGCCTCGATCGCGTACTCGGCCTGCGCGGCCACGGACGCGTCGATGCCGAGGACGTCCTGCTCCCAGCCGCCGGTGTCGACGACCTTGAAGCGGCGGCCCGCCCACTCGGCCTCGTACGTGACGCGGTCACGGGTGACGCCGGGCTTGTCCTCGACGACGGCCTCGCGGCGCCCGATGATGCGGTTCACCAGGGTCGACTTGCCGACATTCGGGCGGCCGACGACGGCGAGCACGGGCAGCGGACCGTGGCCCGCCGCGTCGAGCGCGCCCTCGACGTCCTCGAGGTCGAAGCCCTCCTCCGCGGCGAGCTCCATGAACTCCGCGTACTCAGCGTCGCCGAGCTCCCCGTGCTCGTGTTCCGGGGATCCCTCGGGCTGGATCTGGTCGTTCATGAAGTCCGTACCTCGTCGTTCATTCGTGGTGATCGGTGCGCGTACCCCTTGGGAACACACGCACTACTGAAAGTCTCGCTCAGCGCCCGGTCAGGCGCCTGGCATGGTCCAGGTGGCTGCTGAGCCGCTCCTGGATGCGCACGGTGGCCTCGTCGAGCGCCTTGCGGGTACGCCGTCCGCTGCCGTCGCCCGCCTCGAAGGGGTCGCCGAAGACGACGTCGACCCGGCTCCTGAGCGGGGGCAGCTTCTTTATCAACCGTCCCGGGCGCTCCGTGCTTCCCAGGACGGCGACCGGAACGATCGGCGCCCCGCTGCGCACCGCGAAGTACGCGAGTCCGGCCCGCAGCGACGCGAAGTCGCCGTCGCCGCGCGTGCCCTCCGGAAAGATTCCCAGGACGCCACCGTGCTTCAACACATCCAGCGCCCGCGTGATGGCGGTGCGGTCGGCGCTCGTGCGGTCGACCTTCACCTGCCCGATGCCTTCGAGGAAGGGGCCGAGCGGTCCGACGAACGCCTCCTGCTTGATCAGGAAGTGCGTCGGACGCGGGGCGACGCCCATGACCATGGGGCCGTCGATGTTGTGGGAGTGGTTCACCGCGAGGATCACCGGTCCGGCCGCCGGGACCCGCCAGGATCCCAGGACCCGCGGCTTCCACAGCCCGTACATGAGGCCGACGCCGATGCGCCGACCTACTTCGGCGCCTCGCTCGGAGGGCGCTTGGGTCACTTGGAGGCTCGCTTCTCCTCGACCAGGGTGACGACGCACTCGATGACCTGCTGCAGCGTGAGGTCGCTCGTGTCGACCTCGACGGCGTCGTCGGCCTTGGCCAGCGGCGACGTCTTGCGGCTGGAGTCGGCCTTGTCGCGGGCGACGAGGGCCTCCTGCGTGGCCTTCACGTCGGAGCCCTTGAGCTCGCCGGAGCGGCGGGCGGCGCGGGCCTCGGGCGAGGCGGTGAGGAAGATCTTCAGGTCGGCGTCGGGCAGCACGGTCGTACCGATGTCACGGCCCTCGACGACGATGCCCTTCTCGGCGCCGAGCGCGATGGTGCGCTGCAGCTCGGTGATCCGGGCGCGCACCTCGGGGACGGCGCTGACGGCGCTGACCTTGGAGGTGACCTCGCCGGTGCGGATCGGGGCGGCGACGTCCGTGCCGTCCACCGTGATGGTGGGGGCGCCCGGGTCGGTGCCGGAGACGATGTCGGCCTTGCCTGCGACGGCGGCGATCGCGGACGGGTCGTCCAGGTCGATGCCGTTGTTCACCATCCACCAGGTGATCGCCCGGTACTGGGCGCCGGTGTCCAGGTAGCTCAGGCCGAGCTGGGCGGCGACGGCCTTGGAGGTGCTCGACTTGCCCGTGCCGGAGGGTCCGTCGATGGCGACGATCACTGCTGCGGCGGCGGTCGCGGCGGTTTCCATAGGTGACGGACACCTTTCTCACTGCACGGGGGCATGGGTACGAGGCGCGGCAGCGCCCCAGACAAGGTTACTGGCTCTGGAAGACCCCTTCTTACGTGCCTCCACCGGCGCCCCTGCCGACACTGCTACTGACGCATCGCCCAGCCCCGCTCGCGCAGCGCGGCGCCCAGCTTCGGCGCCTGCGCCGGCTGCACCATGAGCTGGACGAAACCGGCCTGCTGCCCGGTCGCGTGCTCGATCCGCACGTCCTCGATGTTGACGCCGGCGGCGCCCGCGTCGGAGAAGATCCGGGCCAGCTCGCCCGGCTGGTCGGAGATGAGGACGGCCACGATCTCGTACGCCGCCGGGGCCGCGCCGTGCTTGCCGGGGACCCGGGACTGGCCGACGTTGCCGCGCCGCAGCATCGTCTCGACGCCGTCCACGCCCTCGCGGCGCTTGGCGTCGTCGGAGGACTGGAGGTGGCGCAGGGCCTGCACCGTCTCCTCCAGGTCGCCCGCGACGGCGGAGAGCAGGTCGGCGACGGGGCCCGGGTTCGCGGAGAGGATGTCGATCCACATCCGCGGGTCCGAGGCGGCGATCCGCGTCACGTCGCGGATGCCCTGCCCGCACAGTCGTACGGCAGCCTCCTCGGCGTTCTCCAGGCGGGCCGCGACCATGCTGGACACCAGGTGCGGCATGTGCGAGACGAGCGCGACGGCCCGGTCGTGGGCGTCGGAGTCCATCACGACCGGGACGGCCCGGCACAGGGCGACCAGTTCCAGGGCCAGGTTCAGGACCTCGGTGTCCGTGTCACGGGTCGGGGTCAGCACCCACGGCCGCCCCTCGAAGAGGTCGGCGTCGGCGGCGAGCGGGCCGCTGCGCTCACGGCCCGACATCGGGTGCGTACCGATGTACGGGGCGAGGTCGAGGCCCAGCTCCTCGAGCTCGCGGCGCGGGCCGCCCTTGACGCTGGCGACGTCGATGTAGGCACGGGCCAGGCCGCGGCGCATCGCGTCGGCGAGCGAGGCCGCGACGTGCGCGGGCGGGACGGCGACGATGCACAGGTCGACGGGGCCCTCGGGCGCCTCGTCGGTCCCGGCGCCGAGCGCGGCGGCGGTGCGGGCCTGCCCGGGGTCGTGGTCGGCGAGGTGCACGCTGACGCCGCGCGAGGCGAGGGCCAGGGCGGCGGAGGTGCCGATCAGGCCGGTACCGATGACGAGTGCGGTTCTCACTGGGCGATGTCCTTGCGGAGGGTGGCCGCGGCACCGAGGTAGACGTGCGCGACCTCGGCCTTGGTCCGCTCGGTCTCGATGTGCGCGAGGATCCGGACGACGCGCGGCAGGGCGCCGGCGATGTCGAGTTCCTGCGCGCAGATCAGGGGCACGTCGACGATGCCGAGCTTGCGGGCGGCGGCCGCCGGGAAGTCGGAGTGCAGATCGGGGGTGGCCGTGAACCATATGGAGATCAGGTCGTCGGCGGTCAGCTCGTTGCGCTCGAGGACGGCGGTGAGCAGCTCGCTCACCTGCTCGTCCATGTGGCCGGCCTCGTCCCGTTCGAGTTGGACGGCGCCCCGGACCGCTCGTACCGCCACGTCACTGCCCCTTTTCCACGTACGCGCAATTGGATAGGAGACCAGCGTAATCAAGGCGGGACACGCGGGCGCGCGCCGCCCGTCTGCCGAGACGGACACCGGGACATTCGCCTGTGCGGAATCCCGGACCACCTCAATGTCAGACGAACCGCCCCCTGTCGCCACCCGGCCGGAGCTGCTTGCATGGAGGCGGTACCGCTGCCGCCTCGGGGGGAGGCTCGGCCATGAAGCGCTCCGGGCCGTTGTACACACTGCTCGCCGGACTGGCCCTCGGCCTGTTCGTGTTGTCGCTCAACGCGACGACGGGCGAGGGCACTTCGTCGTACGGGGAGGCTCCCGCCGCGACGGCATCGCCCGCGCCCTCCACCTCACCCTCGGGCTCGGCCTCGGCCGAACCGTCGGCGTCGCCCTCGAAAGCGAGCCCGACGCGGACGGCCCGCGCCAAGACGAGCTACGCGGGCCGCACCGACGACGACTCGTCCGCGATCTCCATATCCATCCGCGGCGACAAGGCGATCGCCTACTTCTGCGACGGCCGTACCAAGGAGTCGTGGCTGAAGGGGAACGTCGAGGACAACGGTGAGATGAAGCTGTCCGGCAAGCACGGCGCGAAGCTGGACGGAAGGCTCACCGGCGACCGGGTGCGCGGCACCACGACCATCCAGAAACAGCCCTACGGCTTCACGGCGAAGAAGGCCGTCAAGCCGTCCGGCCTGTACCGGGCGACCACCGAGGTGCGCGGCGCGGAGATCGACGGCGGCTGGATCGTGCTGCCCGACGGCCGCCAGGTGGGCATCGTGCGCCGTGACGACAAGCCGTCCGCCGCGCCGCCCATCGACCCGGAATCGGGGGCGGTGACGGTCGACGGCGACCGTTTGACGGCCCGCCCGGTCGTTCCCTGAGGGGCACGTCGTCCCCTGGGCAGCACGCAGAGGGTTCCGCCAGCAGAGGCTCCAGAGAGCAGAGGGTTCAGAGAGGGTTCCCATGACCGTCGACCCGAACGCCGCCACCCAGAGCTTCCCGAACCCGGACCACCGCCGCCCGTCCGCGGCCCGCTACCTGGTGCCCGCGCTCGTCGCGGCGGCGGTGGCCGTGGCGCTCGGCGCGTACGGGAAGGTGCACGACCCGGCGGGCACGGCGTTCAACCTCGCCGGCTTCTCCAGCACGAGCGCGGTGAAGTCCTGGCTGGGGACGGCGGCCTTCGCCTTCGCGCTCGTCCAGATCGTCTCGGCGTTCATGGTGTACGGGAAGCTGGGCGGCCCGTCGTGGGCGCCCGCGCTGCACCGCTGGTCGGGCCGGATCGCGTTCCTGCTCGCGGTGCCGGTGGCGGTGCACTGCCTCTACGCGCTCGGCTACCAGACGTACTCGACGCGGGTCATGTGGCACTCGCTCCTGGGCTGCTTCTTCTTCGGCGCGTTCAGCGCCAAGATGCTGCTGCTGCGCACGGAGCGGCTGCCGGGCTGGCTGCTGCCGGTGGTGGGCGGCCTTGTGTTCGCGGTGCTGACGCTGCTGTGGTTGACGTCTGCACTGTGGTTCTTCCGGACCGTGGGAGTGACGACATGAAGCGCACCACCACATCACGCAGGAGCGTCCTGATCGCGGGCGGCGCGGGCGCGCTCGCGGTGGGCTGCAGCAAGTACGGGGACGAGGACCAGGGCGGCGGAGGCGACGACGAGGCGCCGTCCTCCGAGGCACCGGAGAAATCCGAGGCGCCGGAGGAATCGGAGGGGGCGGACGACTCCGCCAAGCCCTCCTCCGGCGACCCCGAACAGCCGCCCGCGGGCGACGAGTTGGCGAAGACGTCCGACATCCCGGTCGGCGGCGGCAAGGTCTTCCCCGACGACAAGGTCGTGGTGACGCAGCCCGCCAAGGGCGACTTCAAGGCGTTCACCGCGGTGTGCACGCACCAGGGCTGCACGGTCAAGGACGTCTCCGACGGCACCATCAACTGCCCGTGCCACGGCTCGAAGTTCAAGGTCGACGACGCCTCGGTGGCGAACGGCCCGGCCCGCAGCCCCCTCGGAGCCCGCCAGATCAAGGTCACCGGAAATTCGATCACGCTGGCCTGACGGGGCCGCCTACGCTCCGGGGATGACCCCGCAAGACCCGCACGACCTGGTGCGCGACCACACCGTCTACTCCTGCGTCATGGGCTCCCGCGCCTTCGGCCTGGCCACGGACGCGAGCGACACGGACCGCCGTGGCGTGTACCTGGCCCCGACGCCGCTCTTCTGGCGCTTCGACAAGCCGCCGACGCACGTCGACGGGCCGGCCGAGGAACAGTTCTCGTGGGAGCTTGAGCGCTTCTGCGAACTCGCGCTGCGCGCCAACCCGAACATCCTGGAGTGTCTGCACTCCCCGCTGGTCGAGCACATCACGGACACCGGCCGCGAACTCCTGTCCCTGCGCGAGGCGTTCCTCTCCCGCCGGGCGCACGAGACGTTCGCCCGGTACGCGGCGAGCCAGCGCAAGAAGCTGGAGGCCGACGTCCGCACGCACGGCGCCCCGCGCTGGAAACACGCGATGCACCTGCTCCGCCTCCTGATCTCCTGCCGCGACCTGCTGCGCACGGGACGGCTGACGATCGACGTGGGCCAGGACCGCGCGGCACTGCTCGCGGTGAAGCGCGGCGAGGTGACCTGGCCGGAGGTGGACCGCCGGATGACGCGCCTCGCGGCCGAGGCGGAGGAGGCGGCGGCCCGCACCCCGCTCCCCACGGAGCCGGACCGCGCCCGGGTCGAGGACTTCCTGATCCGCACACGCCGGGCCTCGGCCCTGGAGGCGCAGCCGGACCACTAGGGGAGATGGGTCGTGGCGCCTCCAACTCCCCTACCAATTACGCCACGTCCCACTCCGCCCCGAACCCGATCAGCTCGTCCCGGTGCTCGATCCGCTCCACCCAGTCCGCGGGCCACGCGTCGGCGCCGAGGTGGGCGCCCGCGAACGCCCCGGCCAGCGCCGCGATCGAGTCCGAGTCGCCGGAGGTGCAGGCGGCGCGGCGCAAGGCCAGGACCGGGTCGCCCACGAACATCAGGAAACACAGGAGAGCCGTGGCCAGGGCCTCCTCCGCGATCCAGCCGGCGCCCGTGGCCAGGCAGGGGTCGGTCTCGGGGGACGGCTCGCGCAGCGCGTCCCGCAGCCGGTCGAGCACGCCGAGGCACTCGTCCCAGCCATGCGCGATGAACTGCTGCGGCGTGGCCGCGTCGCCGCGCCGCCACAGGTCACCGAGCCAGGCCTCGTGGTACGTCTCCCGGTTCTCGTACGCGTACGAGCGCAGCATCCCGACGAGCCCGGTCGGCTCGGCGCCCTCGGCGAGGAGGCGGACGGCGTGCGCGGTGAGGTCGGCGGCGGCGAGGCCGGTGGGGTGGCCGTGCGTGAGGCCCGCCTGCAACTGGGCGCCGCCCGCCCGCTGTTCGTCGCTCAGGCCGGGGGCGAGCCCGAGGGGCGTGACGCGCATGTTGGCGCCGCAGCCCTTGGAGTGGATCTGGCTGGCCTCCTGCCAGGACCGGCTCCCGGTCTCCAGCAGTCCGCACGCGCGCAGGCAGGTGTTGCCGGGCGCGCGGTTGTTGTCGGGCGAGCGGTACCAGTCGACGAACTCCGCGCGCAGGGGCCGCGCGAAGCCCTCCGGCCCGAGCGTCCCGCTCGCCGTGCCGGTGCGCAGCGCCCGCGCCACGGCGAGCGCCATCTGCGTGTCGTCGGTGATGTACGCGACGGGGTGCCCTGGCAGCTCCATCTCCCGCCAGGGCCCGTGCTTGTCGAGGATGGCGGGTACGTCGCTGAACTCGGTGGGATAGCCGAGCGCGTCCCCGAGGGCGAGCCCGAGCAGCGATCCGGTGGCGTGGCGGCGGGTCATGGGCGGGATCCTTCGGTCGGCTCGTGCGCGGGCCGCAGCAGCGGTGGGTGCAGGGATGTGGCGCCGCCCGCCCGGTAGAGGGCCGCGGGTTTGCCGCGCCCTCCGGTGAGCCGGGACGCGCCGGGGACCTGCTCGACGAAGCCGGGCGTCGCGAGCACCTTGCGCCGGAAGTTCGCGGGGTCGAGGTCGGTCCCCCACACCACCTCGTAGACCTGCCGCAGCTCGCCGAGCGTGAACTCGGGCGGGCAGAACGCGGTGGCCAGGCAGGTGTACTCCAGCTTCCCGCCGATCCGGTCGTGGGCGTCCGCGAGGATCCGGTCGTGGTCGAAGGCGAGCGGGCCCTGCGTCCCGTACGGCAGCCAGTCGGCCCGCGCCGCGTCCCCGCCGCCGTGCGCCTGCGGGGCGTCCGGCACGAGCGCGGCGAACGCGACGGACACCACCCGCATCCGGGGATCGCGCCCCGGTTCGCTGTACGTACGGAGCTGTTCCAGATGCAGCCCGGCGACATCGGCGAGCCCGGTCTCCTCGGCGAGCTCGCGCCGCGCCGCCCCCTCCGCGGACTCGTGCGGCTCCAGGAACCCGCCGGGCAGCGCCCAGCGCCCCGCGTACGGCTCGTGACCGCGCTCGACGAGCAGGATGTGCAGCCGCCCGGACCGGAGCGTGAACACGGCCAGGTCGACGGTGACGGCGAAGGGTTCGTAGGCGTGCTTGTCGTAGCCCGCCACAGGACCGTTGTCGGACATGCGAAGACCCCCTCCCTTTATTGGTCCAACAGACCTTAAAAGGAGGGGGTCGCCGCACACAAGACCCGGGCGCGAACGCCCGCGGGCCGACCTACAGGTCGACCTCCTTCATCAGCATGCCGACCTCGGTGTTCGAAAGACGCCGCAGCCAGCCCGACTTCTGGTCGCCGAGCGTGATCGGCCCGAAGGCGACCCGCACCAGCTTGTCGACCGGGAAGCCGGCCTCGGCCAGCATCCGCCGCACGATGTGCTTGCGGCCCTCGTGCAGGGTGACCTCGACCAGGTAGTTCTTGCCGGTCTGCTCGACGATCCGGAAGTGGTCCGCGCGCGCGTACCCGTCCTCCAGCTCGATGCCGTCCTTGAGCCGCTTGCCCAGGTCACGCGGGATCGGGCCCACGAGGTGCGCGAGGTAGACCTTCTTCACGCCGTACTTCGGGTGCGTGAGGCGGTGGGCCAGCTCACCGTGGTTGGTGAGCAGGATGACGCCCTCGGTCTCGGTGTCGAGCCGCCCGACGTGGAACAGCCGCGTCTCACGGTTGTTCGTGTAGTCGCCGAGGCACTGCCGCCCCTCGTTGTCCTCCATGGTGGAGACGACACCGACCGGCTTGTTCAGCGCGAAGAACTGGTACGACTGCGTGGCCACGGTCAGACCGTCGACCTTGATCTCGTCCTTCTCGGTGTCGACACGAAGGCCCTGCTCGACCACGATCTCGCCGTTGACCTCGACACGGGCCTCGTCGACCAGCTCCTCGCAGGCGCGCCGCGAACCGTAACCGGCACGGGCCAGCACCTTCTGCAGGCGCTCACCCTCCTGCTCGGCACCGGGGAACGTCTTCGGGAGCTTGACGTCCTTCTTCCCCGCGTACCGCTCGCGGTTGCGCTCCTCGGTCCGCGTCTCGTACTCACGCGAACGCGAGGGAGCCGTACGGGCGCGGCCGCCCGGGCCCTGCTGCTGACCGCGCTTGGGGCCGCCCTTGGCGCCGCCGCGCGCGGAGGCGCCGCGGCCCGACTTCGAACCCTCCTTCGAGGCGTTCGGGCCTACGTCGTAGAGCCGCTCCTCGGGACGCGGCCGCTTCGGGCGCGCGGGCCTGTCGTCACGCTTGTCGTCGCGCTTGTCTGCGCGGTTGTCGACGCGGTTGTCGGCACGATTGCCGCCGCCGCGCCTGTCGTCGCGGTTGTTGCCGGCGCCGCGCTGGCTGCCGCGGCCCCCGCTGTTCCCGCCGCGGCCGCTGCTGTTGCCACCACGGCTCCCGCCGTTGTTTCCGCTGCTGTTCCTGCCGCTACTGCTTCGCATCAAAGTTCCGTCTAGTCGGGTACATCCTCGACACCCGGCGCATCGGGTGCGTCCGGGTCGAACGACGGGAGCCCTTCCTGCGTATCTCCCTCGATCGCGTCCGCCTCGGGGAGGAAGGGCGCGAGTTCCGGCAGCTCGTCCAGGCCACGCAGGCCCATCCGCTCCAGGAAGTAGTTCGTCGTCCTATACAGGATCGCACCTGTTTCGGGTTCCGCGCCCGCCTCCTCCACCAGACCCCTCTGCAACAGGGTCCTCATGACCCCGTCACAGTTGACTCCGCGCACCGCGGAGACCCGGGAACGGCTGACCGGCTGCCGGTACGCGACGACGGCGAGGGTCTCCAGGGCCGCCTGAGTGAGCCTCGCCACCTGCCCGTCAAGGACGAAGCCCTCGACGGCGGCGGCGTACTCCGGCCGGGTGTAGAACCGCCAGCCGCCCGCCACGAGCCGCAGCTCGAAGCCGCGCCCCTGCACGCGGTACTCGTCGGCCAGCTCCCGCAGCGAGTCGCTCACGGCCCTCCTGGGCCGCTGCAGGATCTTGGCCAGATGCTCCTCGGTGGCGGGCTCGTCGACCACCATGAGTACGGCTTCGAGGGCCGGCTTGAGCTCCAGCTCGGCCACGCCACCGGGGACGTCCTGCTCGCTCACGTGGCAGCCTCCTTCTGGTCGGGCTTCTGGTCCGGCTGGTCGGGCACCTCGGGCGCCCGGTCGAACTCGTCCGTCACCACGGGCTCGGTCCCGTCCTCTCCCCCGGTCCAGCGCACGATCAGCTCGCCCAGCGGGGTCTCCTGCTCGAGGCCCACGGCCTTCTCCCGGTACAGCTCGAGCAGCGCGAGGAACCGGGCGACGACGGTGAGCGTGTCGTCGGTGTCGGCGACAAGGTCCCGGAACCGGGCCTCACCGACCTCTTTCAGCCGGGCGACGACGAGCTGCGCCTGCTCCTGCACGCTCACCAGCGGCGCGTGGATGTGCTCGACGTACACCTGCGGCTTGGGCTTGGGCTGCATCGCCTTCACGGCCAGCTTGGCGAACCCCTCGGCCCCGATGTTGATGACGACGTCGGGCAGCAGCTCGGCGTGGTGCGGCTCGAGCCCGACGGTCCGCGGATACCGCCGCGCCTCGTCCTCCATCCGCCCGCTGAAGATGTCGGCGATCTGCTTGTACGCGCGGTACTGCAGCAGCCGCGCGAACAACAGGTCGCGGGCCTCCAGGAGGGCCAGATCGGCCTCGTCCTCCACCTCGGCGGCGGGCAGCAGCCGTGCGGCCTTCAGATCGAGCAGCGTCGCGGCGACGACAAGAAACTCCGTCGTCTGATCAAGGTCCCAGTCCGGCCCCATGGCCCGGATGTGCGCCATGAACTCGTCGGTGACCTTGGACAGGGCGACCTCGGTGACATCGAGCTTGTGCTTCGAGATCAGCTGCAACAGAAGATCGAACGGCCCCTCAAAATTATCCAGCCGAACCTTGAACTTCCCGTCATCAACGTCCGCGGACTCCTCCGGGGAGCCGACCTCCACTTCCGGCTCCGCCGCAGCCCCCGCCTTGGGCAATCTGCCGCCTGGGGCGGCAGGGTGGGCAAGGCGGCCCCCGGCTCCGGCCGAAGGTTCCGACGGCACCGACCCCGGCTCAGGCCCCGCCTCCGGCGAGGAGAGCGCACCCCGCCCCAGCGCACGCCGACGACCGGGCGACGCCGACGGCTCAGACGATTCGTTCACGGACATCAACGCAGGACGCTACCCGCCCAGGGCCTAGCGCCCCCGCAGCCGACGCACAAGAATGCTCGCGTCCCCACGGGACTCAAGGTCGGCCAGCACCACGGCAACCGCCTCACGCACAATGCGCCCCCGGTCGACCGCAAGCCCGTGCTCACCACGCAGCACGAGCCGCGCGTGCTCGAGGTCCATCAGCTCCTCGGCGGACACGTACACGGTGATCTTCTCGTCGTGCCGCTCACGCCCACTGGGCCGCCGATTGGCCGCCCGCGACCGCTTCCGCGCCGCCGCGGTGGAACCCCGCCCACCGGAACCTTCCTGCGCCCCGCCGGAGGCCCTGCGCTGCGCCTTGTCGGCGGCGCCCTCCGCGGCAGCGGCCCGCGACCGCGACCCGGCGTCCGACTCGGCCTCGGCGGCGGAGTGCTCCCCGGAACCGGAGGAAGCGGGAGCCGCCTCCGCGTCCCCCTCGGAGGCCGCCGCGGCCGCCTCGTCGCTCTCCCCGGCAGGCGAGGGAACCCGCGCCTCCCCGTTCGCCGAGCGTCTCGGGGACGACGCCTGCAGCCCCATGCCCCCGGTCGTACGGAACAGTTCGTCGGCCCCCGGCAGACTCACTCGGCGTGACACCGGGCGAGCACCTCCCTGGCAAGCTGGCGATAGGCCGCGGCACCGACCGAGTTCGAGGCGTACGTCGTGATCGGCTCACCGGCGACCGTGGTCTCCGGGAAGCGAACGGTTCTGCCGATCACCGTGTGGTAGACGTTGTCGTCGAACGCCTCGACCACGCGCGCGAGCACCTCACGGCTGTGCACGGTCCGCGAGTCGTACATCGTGGCGAGGATCCCGTCGAGCTCCAGGTCCGGGTTGAGCCGCTCCTGGACCTTCTCGATCGTCTCGGTCAGCAGGGCCACACCACGCAGCGCGAAGAACTCACACTCCAGCGGAACGATGACCTTGTGAGCGGCGGTCAGCGCGTTGACGGTCAGCAGGCCCAGGGACGGCTGACAGTCGATCACGATGTAGTCGTAGTCGGCCATCAGCGGCTTGAGCGCCCGCTGCAGCGTGGACTCGCGCGCCACCTCGCTGACCAACTGCACCTCGGCAGCGGACAAGTCGATATTGCTGGGGAGCAGGTCCATGTTCGGAACCGCGGTCTTCAGCAGGACCTCGTCCGCGGCCATGCCCCGCTCCATGAGCAGGTTGTAGACCGTGAGGTCGAGCTCCATCGGGTTCACGCCGAGGCCGACCGACAGGGCACCCTGCGGGTCGAAGTCGACGAGCAGGACCCGGCGTCCGTACTCGGCGAGCGCGGCACCCAGGTTGATGGTCGACGTGGTCTTGCCGACGCCGCCCTTCTGGTTGCACATCGCGATGATCTTCGCCGGGCCGTGGTCGGTCAGCGGTCCTGGAATCGGGAAGTACGGCAACGGACGCCCGGTGGGACCCACGCGCTCGCGGCGCTGCCGGGCAGCGTCGGGGGCGAGCGTGGCCGCGTACTCGGGGTCGGGCTCGTACTCGGCGTCGGGGTCGTAGAAGGACCCCTCGGGCAGGGTGTCGTAGTCGGCGAAGTGACTTTGTGTGTCGCCGCTTCGGTCGCCGGCCATGGCGTTCACGTGATGGCCATCCATGCTCTGGTCTGCTGTCTGCGTCGGACTCTGCTGGGGGATGCCCTGATAACTGCTCTGATGGGCAGCGAAGGTACGCACAGCGACGGGGCCGACAGCCTGAAGCCCCGCGGGAACCTGTCCGCCTGGCTGGCCACCCCCGGGAGTAAATGTCGACTCATTCACAAGTCGTCTTACCTCCTTGGATATGGCCAGGAACATTTATCGATAGGTCAGCGTGGCACCATGCCGACGGTTGGCGACTCTATGGCGTGTCACCGGTCCGCAGCAACACAATCCGCCGGACCCGGCCCGATGTGTCGGTAACGAAACACCCTCATGTCAAGGGCGTACGACGGCTCTTCGGTGCATTTCGTCGCCTCGCGAATCGGGTAAAGGGTTACGTTCAAGGCGAGTTGACCATGTCCGGACCCGTACCGATCCATTACACGTACGGCCGGACCCCTCACAAGGTCCGGCCGTAGGCGTGAGATTGACGACTTTCGTTGACGTCGTCCGTGGGGCGGGTCAGCCGAGGAGGCTCTCCAGCTCGAGGTGCTCGAGGCCGTGCGCCTCCGCGACCTCCTTGTAAACGACCTTGCCGTCATGGGTGTTGAGGCCCAGGGCAAGGGCCGGGTCGCGGCGCAGGGCCTCGGCCCAGCCGCGGTTGGCGAGCTCCACGATGTACGGGAGCGTGGCGTTGGTCAGCGCGTGCGTCGAGGTGTTCGGGACCGCGCCAGGCATGTTGGCGACGCAGTAGAAGACCGAATTGTGCACCTTGAAGGTCGGCTCGGCGTGCGTGGTCGCGTGCGAGTCCTCGAAGCAGCCACCCTGGTCGATCGCGATGTCGACAAGGACACTTCCGGGCTTCATGCGGGACACGAGCTCGTTGGTGACCAGCTTCGGCGCCTTGGCACCCGGGATGAGGACGGCGCCGATGACGAGGTCGGCGTCGAGGCAGGCCTTCTCCAGCTCGAAGGCGTTCGACATGACCGTCTGGATCTTCGTACCGAAGATCTTGTCGGCTTCCTTGAGCTTGTTGATGTCACGGTCGAGCAGCGTCACGTGGAAGCCCATGCCGATGGCGATCGTCGCGGCGTTCCAGCCGGAGACGCCGCCGCCGATGACGACGGCCTTGCCCGCGTGCACGCCGGGCACACCGCCGGGCAGCACACCGCGGCCACCGTTGGCGGCCAGCAGGTGGTAGGCGCCGACCTGCGGGGCGAGGCGGCCCGCGACCTCGGACATCGGGGCGAGCAGCGGCAGCTGGCGGTTCGCGGTCTCGACCGTCTCGTACGCGATGGCGGTCGTGCCCGACTCCAGGAGCGCGTCCGTGCACTCCTTGGACGCGGCCAGGTGCAGGTACGTGAAGAGCGTCTGGTCCTTGCGGAGGCGGTGGTACTCCTCCGCGATCGGCTCCTTGACCTTCAGCAGCAGGTCCGCCGTGACCCAGACCTCGTCGGCGGTGCCGAGGATCTGCGCGCCGGCCGAGACGTACTCGGCGTCCGTGATCGAGGAGCCCACACCGGCGTTCTGCTCGACGAAGACCTGGTGGCCGTGGCGTACCAGCTCATGGACGCCGGCAGGGGTGATGGCCACCCGGAACTCGTTGTTCTTGACCTCGCGGGGGATGCCGACCTTCATCGTCGATCACGGTCCTTGGCTCAGGGATTAAACGGGCAATGCACTACATACCGGCACACCACGGGACGCACCGGAGACGCCACGGATGACCGCGGCAGAGCCAGTCTAATGAAGGTTATTGAGCTGTCTAGCCTTTCGATGCATCAATCTTCAGCGGATGCGCTACGGATTTCGCAGGTGTTAGCGGCTTGTTCCGAAGGGTTTGCTTCCGCTCCGTCGGAGCCGGTGAGCTCCTCTCCCAGCATGCGCTCGGCCGCACCCCGGTGCAGCTTGGCCGCGGTGGGGTCGCCGAGCCGGTCGAGGGTGTCGGCGAGGCGCAGCTGGAGCGCGGCCTGCAGCCGGGCGTCCTTCGCCTGGCGCGCCCACTCGATCGCCTCCTGGCAGGTGTGCAGCGACTCCTCGGGCCGGCCTGCGTATTCGAGCACCCGCGCCAATTCGCTCAACGCCCGCGCCTGGGCGGGCACATCACCCTCCTTGCGGTACCCGGCGACGGCCGAGCGGAGCGACCGCTGTGCCTCGCCGTAGCGGCCCGCGTACGTGTGGACTCCCGCGATACGTCCGTGAAGGCGCGCGGCGTCGGCCCGCTCGCCGCGCGTGAGCCGCTGCGCGAGGGCCCGCCCGTACCAGTCGGCGGCCCGCTGCCAGTCCCCGAGCGACTGGTAGGCGCCGCCTACGGATTCCATCGCGCGGCCCGTCGCGTACGGGTCCTGCGCGGCGCGCCCGGCGTCGAGAGCGGCCCGGTAGCGGGCCAGTGCCTCGTGCGTGCGGCCGGTCCGCGCGTCGAGGTCGGCGAGGTTGAGCAGGGCGGCGGCCTTCTCCCTCGGCAGGTTCCGGCGCTCGGCGACATCGAGCACGAGCCGGTGGATCCCGTACAGCTCGGGCGCGGCGTCCTCGGTGCCCCGGTGCGCCACGATCGCCCGTACGAGAGCGGCCATGAGGCGCCGGGCCAGCGTGTCCAACTCCCCGTCGGCGACGGCCAGTCGGGCCGCGGCGAGCAGTGCGGGCTGTCGTACGCGCAGCCACTCGGCGGCCGCCTCCCGGTCGGCGAAGCGCAGGGCGCTCGGCAGGCCTGCGAGCTTCTTGCGGGCCGGGGAGTCGAAGGGTTCGGTGACGGCGCGGCACGAGGTGAGCAGCCGTACGGTCCGCTCCAGCATCCGGGCGCGGGCCAGGTGCACCTCGCCCGGCCGGTCGACCGTCTCGGTGAGGCCGCGCAGGAACGGCGCGAGGCAGCCGGGCACCTCGTACTGCGGCAGCTCGGAGTCCACGCCGCGGACCAGGCCGAGGGTGACGAAGGCGTCGAGGGTGGAGTGGGCCGCCGCGACCGAGCAGCCGGCGAGCGCCGACGCGGTGTGCGGGTCGACGTAGCCCTCGGGGGCGAGGCACAGGTAGCGCAGTATCCGGGCGGCGGGCCCGGGCAGCGATTCGTAGGAGAACCGGAAGACACGGGCGAGAGCGGTCCCGTCGGGCTCCAGGGCGTGCAGCTGCTTGGCCAGGTCGGCGACGGATTCCTTGGGGCGCGCGGCGAGCCAGCCGCCGGCGATCTCCAGGGCGGCGGGCCCGGCGCCGCACAGCTCCACCAGGGATTCGGCCGAGCGCGGGTCGCAGGTGACGCGGACCGAACCGGTGTGCCGGGTGAGGAGTTCGAGCGCGGCCTTGGTGTCGAGGCCGCCGAGCGTGCAGGGCCGCACGTCCGGGATGCCGGTCAGCGGACCCTCGGCGACGGCCACGGCGAGGCAGTCTGGGGTGTCGGGGAGCAGCGGGTCGACCTGCTCGGCGCTGCCCGCGTCGTCGAGCAGCAGCACCACGCGGCGCACCGCGAGTCCTTCGCGCAGCCGCTCGGAGAGGTCGTCGGCGTTCTCACCGGGCGGGGCGGGCAGTTCGAGGGCGTCCAGCAGGTCGCGGAGGACGCGTTCGGTGGGGACGGGGGTGCCGTCGGGGGCGGTGAGGCGGGTCCGCAGGGTGCCGTCGGGGTACTGCTCGCGGACGTCCCGCAACAGCTCCTCGGCGAGGGCGGTACGCCCCGTGCCCGGGCGCCCCGCGATGAGCAGCACCCTCGCACGAGGCGCCTTCCGCCCGGAGAGAGTGTCGAGCCCGGCCCGCTCGATGTCGGACCTGAGCTGCGACAACTCCCTTTTACGCCCCAGGAACTGACGCTCCGCCACCTCTTGCCCCCGACGGGTGCGACGCCGCTTGCGGGACCGTCCGGGGGCCGACTCGACCTCCGTCACGTCGTCCGACTCGACCGCCTGATCCGTCACGGGCCACGCTCCGTCTCACCCATCCCCTCCGGGGGTCGGCAGGGGGCGTTCCCGAGCCTAGTTGAGGGTGTACGGCTCCCCTTGGCGAGCGGCGCGCCCGAGTCCCCCAATCGGATCAGCGGATGATGTGACCACACATCAAGCCCCTCCGGCGATTGAGGAGCGGGGTCCGGGGCAGAGCCCCGAGGCCGCAACGCCGTGGGGCCGGGCCGGGGCCTACGCCTCGAACGGCCGCGCAGGCCACTCCGCCAGCGCCGGGCGGAGCGCGTCGAGGCCGTCCCCCGCCAACGCCGCGGCCAGCGAAAG
Source organism: Streptomyces sp. UC4497 (assembly GCF_054871485.1). Lineage (NCBI taxonomy): Bacteria > Bacillati > Actinomycetota > Actinomycetes > Kitasatosporales > Streptomycetaceae > Streptomyces > Streptomyces sp. UC4497. The sequence goes on from NZ_JBTYHB010000002.1 coordinate 494,964, forward strand.
CGCGCCGACCACAAGGCAGTTGTTGTGCAGCTCCCCCGCGAGCACACCCCGGACCAGCTCGGCCAGAGGAACGCGGGCGAACTCCATGTCCGCCTCTTCCTCCTCCACCTCGAACCGCTCACCCTCCGCCTCGGAGAGGTCCCGCGCGAGGAAGATGCGTACGGCCTCGGAGCAGCCGCCCGGCGTCGTGTAGACGTCGGTGAGGACCCGCCAGTCCTCGGCCTTGACGTGCGCCTCTTCGTACAGCTCCCGCTGCGCCGCATGCAGCGGATTCTCACCGGGGATGTCGAGGAGCCCCGCCGGGATCTCCCAGAGCTTCATGCTCACGGGGTGCCGGTACTGCTTCAACAACAGCACCCGGTCCTGGTCGTCGAGGGCCACGACGGCCACCGAACCGGGGTGCACCTGGTAGTCGCGCCGGGCGACGGAGCCGTCCGGCATCACGACGTCGTCCGTGCGCACGGAGGTCTTGTTCCCGACGAAGGGGGTGTCGGTCGCCCGGACCTCCCACTCCTCGGCGGTGTCCACGAGCGGCGTGTTGGCCGTCATACCGAAAGCCCTCCTACGTACGCATGAGCTGTACTCACAAGAAACCGGGGCGCACGCCGCAAAAGGCGTACACCCCGGTTACCGTACATCGCTCGTGTGACAAGCCCCGCAGAGCCCTTACTTGGCCTTCTTGGCCCCCGCGGAACCGGCCGAGCCACCCTTCGCGGCAGCGACCTTGCGCTCCACGGCCGCCTTCACCAGACCGGCGAACAGCGGGTGCGGGCGCGTCGGACGCGAGCGCAGCTCCGGGTGCGCCTGCGTGGCGACCAGGTACGGGTGGACCTCACGCGGGTACTCGACGTACTCGACGAGCTTGCCGTCGGGGGACAGACCGGAGAACTGCAGGCCCGCCTTCTTCTCCAGCTCGGCGCGGTACGCGTTGTTCACCTCGTAGCGGTGACGGTGGCGCTCCTCGACGTACTCCTTGTTGTCGTACACCTCGCGCACGATGGAGCCCTCGGCGAGCTTCGCCGGGTACATGCCGAGCCGCATGGTGCCGCCCATGTCGCCCTCACCGGCGACGATGTCGAGCTGCTCGGCCATGGTCGAGATGACCGGGTGGGCCGTGGCCGCGTCGAACTCCGTGGAGTTGGCGTCCGGGATGTCGGCCAGGTTCCGCGCGGCCTCGATCACCGTGCACTGCAGGCCCAGGCAGAGACCGAGCAGCGGGATCTTGTTCTCGCGGGCGAACTGGATCGCGCCGACCTTGCCGGACACACCGCGGTCGCCGAAGCCACCGGGGATGCAGATCGCGTCGACGTCGGCGAGCGTCTTCTTCGCGCCGGCCGGCGTCTTGCAGTCGTCCGACGTGACCCACTTGATCTTGACCTTTGCCCGGTTGGCGAAACCGCCGGCGCGCAGCGCCTCGGTCACCGACAGGTAGGCGTCGGGCAGGTCGATGTACTTGCCGACCAGCGCCATGACGATCTCGTGGTCCGGCTTGTGGACGCGGCCGAGCAGGTCGTCCCACTGCGTCCAGTCCACGTCACGGAACGGCAGGTCGAGCTTGCGGACGGCGTACGCGTCCAGGCCCTCGCTGTGCACGACCTTCGGGATGTCGTAGATCGAGGGGGCGTCGGGGCAGGCGACGACCGCGGCCTCGTCGACGTCGCACATCAGGCTGATCTTGCGCTTGATCGCGGTCGGGACCTCGCGGTCGCAGCGCAGCACGATGGCGTCCGGCTGAATACCGATGTTGCGCAGGGCCGCGACCGAGTGCTGGGTCGGCTTCGTCTTCAGCTCGCCCGACGGGCCGATGTACGGCAGGAGGGAAATGTGGACGACCAGCACATTGTCGCGACCGACCTCGTGGCGGACCTGGCGGACCGTCTCCAGGAACGGCAGCGACTCGATGTCGCCGACGGTGCCACCGACCTCGGTGATCACGACGTCGACCTCGTCCGTCGCCATGCGGCGGATGCGGTGCTTGATCTCGTTCGTGATGTGCGGGATGACCTGGACGGTGTCGCCCAGGTACTCGCCGCGCCGCTCCTTGGCGATGACCTGCGAGTACACCTGGCCGGTGGTCACGTTGGCCGAGCCGTCGAAGTCGATGTCGAGGAAGCGCTCGTAGTGGCCGATGTCCAGGTCGGTCTCGGCGCCGTCGTTGGTGACGAACACCTCGCCGTGCTGGAAGGGGTTCATCGTGCCCGGGTCGACGTTCAGGTACGGGTCGAGCTTCTGCATGACGACACGGAGGCCACGGGCCTTGAGCAGCATGCCGAGGCTGGAGGCGGTGAGGCCCTTACCGAGGGACGAGGCGACACCCCCAGTGACGAAGATGTGCTTGGTCGTCGAAGATTTCGGCTGCATGGCCAAGAGGGGGCTCCCGTGGTCGCGGTCGTGGGGGTGCGTGCCGACGCGCTCGCCCAGGTTTTCGGGAGGCGCCGTCGCTGCGGTTCGGGGGTTCTATGACCACCGGCTCACGGGCTACCAGGGTATCAGCGACGGGAGGAGGCTGCTTCCGGCCACGCTCCGCGTACGGCCCACCACGCAGGTGGGACGAGGCGCGGCCACCACCCGTCCGGCCGCAACGCGTTGTACTGAGCGGCACGCGGATCACTTGAGCGCGTCGTATCCTGCTCGGACACTCGGCTGGCGAGTCACAACGGAATACGGCGTCACGACGGCAACACCCCCGCCCGTCCCCCACCGTTCACCGGAGCAGTCCGTCCGTTCGCCACGACCCCGACCGGAACAACCGGCTCGTCAGATCGTTTGACAACGACGTATCCGGACGGCGTATCAACGGAAGAACACGATCCGTCGTCCCATCCCCCCAACTCGTCTCATCCCCCAACCCTTCGCTCCAACTTTTCCCTCCAACCGTGGCCGTTCGACTGGAGATGCACGTGGCCGGGCGCATCGAGGATTACGCACTCATCGGAGACATGCAGACCGCTGCCCTGGTCTGCCGGGACGGCACAGTCGACTGGCTGTGCCTGCCCCGCTTCGACTCGCATGCCATTTTCGCCGGGCTGCTCGGCACCGAGGACCACGGCTTCTGGCGCCTTGGTCCCGCGCACGCGGCGGATGCCGAGCCGCCCACCGCGGCGCGGCGCAGATACCGCGGCGACTCGCTGATCCTGGAGTCGGAGTGGGACACCCCGCGCGGCACGGTCCGCGTCACCGACTTCATGCCGCCGCGCGACGGCGCACCCCAGCTGACCCGGATCGTGGAGGGCGTGAGCGGGCGCGTGCCGATGCGTTCGACGCTGCGCATGCGCTTCAGCTACGGCCGGATCACTCCGTGGGTGCACAAGGTGGACGGTCGTACGGTCGCGGTGGCCGGGCCCGACTCCGTGTGGCTGGACTCGGAGACCGAGACGTACGGCAAGAACCTCACGACGTACTCGGACTTCACGGTGGCGCCCGGTGACCGGGTCGCCTTCACGATCCAGTGGCAGCCCTCGCACCACCAGCAGCCGCCGCTGCCGGACCCCCAGGGTGCCCTGGCGGCGACGGAGCAGTTCTGGCGCGAGTGGGTGGAGCACTGCACGTACCACGGCCCGTACCGCGAGGCCGTCGTCCGCTCGCTGATCACCCTCAAGGCCCTGACCTACGCGCCGACCGGCGGCATCGTCGCCGCGCCGACGACCTCGCTGCCCGAGGAGATCGGCGGCGTACGGAACTGGGACTACCGCTACACGTGGCTGCGGGACGCGGCGATCACCCTCTCCTCCCTGCTGCGCACCGGGTACCGGGAGGAGGCACGGGCCTGGCGCGAGTGGCTGCTGCGGGCGGTCGCGGGTGACCCGGAGAACCTGCAGATCATGTACGGCATCGCGGGCGAGCGTGAGCTCGGCGAGGCGGAGCTGGACTGGCTGCCCGGGTACGAGAACTCGGGCCCCGTCCGGGTCGGGAACGGGGCGGCGCACCAGCTCCAGCTCGACGTGTACGGCGAGGTCACCGAGGCGCTGCACCTGGCGCACATGACGGGTCTCACACGCAACGACTACGCCTCACTGCTCCAGCTCAAGCTGATCCGCTACCTCGAGAAGCACTGGGACGAGCCGGACGAGGGCATCTGGGAGGTGCGCGGTCCGCGCCGGCATTTCGTGCACTCGAAGGTCATGGCGTGGGTCGCGGTCGACCGGACCATCAAGCTCATCGAGTCCGGTGACGCGGACGGCCCGCTGGAGAAGTGGCGCGATCTGCGCGACGACATCCACCGGGACGTCTGCGAGAAGGGTTACGACAAGGAGCGCAACACCTTCACGCAGTCGTACGGCAGCAAGGAGCTGGACGCGTCGCTGCTGCTGATCCCGCAGATGGGCTTCCTGCCGCCCGACGACAAGCGCGTCATCGGCACCATCGAGGCGATCCAGCGCGAGCTGTCGACGCCGGACGGCTTCATCCTGCGCTACCCGACGGACAGCGAGGACGGCAGCGTGGACGGACTGCCCGGTGACGAGGGGGCGTTCCTCGCCTGCTCGTTCTGGATGGCGGACGACCTCGCGATGATCGGCCGGGTCGACGAGGCCCGCAAGCTCTTCGAGAAGCTGCTGGCCCTGCGCAACGACCTGGGTCTGCTCGCCGAGGAGTGGGACCCGCGGCTGCAGCGCCAGGTCGGCAACTTCCCGCAGGCGTTCAGCCACGTGCCACTGATCGACACGGCACTGCGGCTGACGGCTTCGGGGGCGTACGGCGGGTAGCGCGGGGCCACGGGCGGGGGCGGAGATGTTGCACGGGCGTGTGCGCCGGTAGCGTCCGTGTCATGGACAGCACCTCGCCCGAGTTCTCCGCCTTCTCCTCGCCCGGCGGCATCACCGTGCGGCGCGCCCTGGAACTGCCGGGGCTGCGCAGCGGTCTTCCCGAGGTGGTGGCGGGCGCGGAGCGGCTCCAGCGGACCGTGCGCTGGGTGCACGCCGGCGAGGTGCCGAACATCGCGTCGCTGCTCAAGGGCGGCGAACTGCTGCTGACCACGGGTTACGGGATCGGGACGCGCCCCGCCGAACAGCGCGCCTTCGTGCGCAAGCTGGCCGAGCGGGGCATCGCGGCGCTCGTGATCGAGCTGGGCCAGCGGTTCGCGCGGCTGCCCGCGGCCCTCGTGGAGACGGCGCGGGCGGCGGGCCTTCCGCTGGTGCAGCTGCACCGCGAAGTGCCGTTCGTGACGGTGACGGAGGAGATCCACACCGAGATCGTCAACGGGCACTACGCGCTGCTTCAGCGGGCGGAGGAGGTGCACCGGCGCTGCACGGACGCGCTGCTCGGTGGCGGCGGAGTCCCTCAAGTCCTGCGCATTCTCGCCGAGTTCAGCGGGAACCCGGTCTTCCTGGAGACCGCCGACGGGCAGCTGCTCTACGCGGCCGGGGCCGAGGACGACATCACCGATCCGCTCCAGGTGTGGGAGGGCATGCGCGGCACGCACCAGGACGAGCCGCCGGGCGGGGCCGTCCTCGTCGACGTGCCGGGCGGTGGCCCGGGAGCCGGGTCCGTGCGGGCCAGGCTCGTGCTGCTGCCCGTGTCGGGGTCGCTCGCGCCCGTGCACCGGATCGCCGCCGAGCGGGCCGCCGGTTCGCTCGCCGTGGTGCTGATGCAGGCTCGCCAGGAGGAGGAGCTGGCCGCGCGCGGGCGCGGCGACTTCCTCACCGACCTCGCGGAGGGCCGGATCACGCCGGACGACGCCCCGGCGCAGGCCCGCGTCCTCGGCTTCAAGCCGACCGGGAGCGGGCCGCTGCTGCCCGTCGTGATGAGGCTGCCGGGCACGCCGGAGACACCGATGGGCCTCTCGCCGGGCGGCGGCTGGGCGGTGCTCGCGCGGGCGGTGTCGGAGGAGCTGGCCTCGGTCGGGGTGCCGGTGCTGCTGGGCGTGCGTCCCGTGGAGGGGCGGGTGCCGCTGCTGCTCGGGCTCCGCTCGGACTCGGAGCGCACGGCGGTCGCCGACCGGGTCGCGGCGGCGCTGCGGGCGGGCGTGGCGCGGGCCGGGATGCAGCGGGCGGGCGGGCCCCCGCCGGTCGTGGTGGTCGGCGGGGCGGGCGGCTGGGCCGCGGCGGCGGCAGGGCTGCGGCACGCGGCGGAGACGGCGACGGCGGCGCAGGGCCTGGACGACCGGCCGTGGTTCGACGCGCGGCGCCTCGACATCGACCTGCTGCTGTGGCGGCTGTCCCGCCGCGACGAGGACGCCCTGGCGGCGTTCGTGGAGCGGGCGATCGGCCCGCTCCAGGAGCACGACAGACGGGCGAAGCCGCCGCTGCTGCCCACGCTCCAGACCTATCTGGCGCACGCGGGCCGCAAGGCGGAGACGGCGCGCGAACTCCATCTGAACCGGCAGACGCTCTACAACCGCCTGGCGCGGATAGGCGAGTTGCTCGGCACGGACCTGGACGATCCGCAGACGGTGCTCGCGCTGAGCCTGGCACTGCGCGCACGGCGACACACCTCGGTCACGCTCTAGACCTTGCGGTCGGGCTTCTAGTGATAGCCCGTCAACTCGTCGTAGACGCTCAGCACTTGGGCGACCGTCGCGTCCTCGGTCGGCCAGGAGGCCGCCTGCGCGGCGCCGCGTTCCTTGAGTTGGTCCCGCCGCCGGGGATCGGCGAGGAGCCGCTCCACGGAGCGGGCGAGCGCGGGCGCGTCTCCGTAGGGGACCAACTCCGCGCCGTCGCCGACCAGTTCGGCCATGCCGCCGACATCCGTCGCCACGAGGGGTACGCGCGCGTGCAGCGCCTCCTGCGCGAGCAGCGAGCGGGACTCCCAACTGCTGGGCAGCACCGCGACGTCGGCGGCGTGCAGCAGTTCGGCGACGTCGTCGCGGCGCCCCACGAGCCGCACCGGCAGGCCCTCGGCCTCGATGCGCCGCTGGAGCGCGGGCCGCTCGGGCCCCTCCCCCGCGATCACAAGCAGCGGCACGGGGTCGAGCCCGAGCAGCGCGTGCGCGGCGTCGAGCAGCACGTCGTAGCCGCGGTGCCGCTCCAGGCTGCCGACGGCCATCAGTAAGGGCCGGTCCACACAGCCGAGTTCGGCCCGCGTCTTGCTGCGGGTGCGCTCGGCCTCCTCGCCCTCCGGGAGCGGTCCGCACGGCGCCGGGAAGGACACCGCGGCAAGCCGGGCGTCCCGCGCGCCGCGCGCCCGCGCCCGGTCCACAAGGTCGGAGGACGTACCGAGGACGACGGCCGCCGCCCTGGCCACGCGCCGCTCCAGCGCGCGCAGCAGGTGGGCGCGGGCCCCCTCGGCGTACGAGCGGGTGTGCCAGGTGACGACGAGCGGGACGCGGCGGCCGCTGAGCGCGAGGGCGGCGCGCAGCCCGGCGTGCAGCCCGTGCGCGTGCACGAGGTCGGCGTCGGTGCAGGCGACGCGGAGCGCGGCGACGGACGCCGGATCGCTGCGGCGCGGCACCGGAAGGTGGTGGGCGCCCGCGTCCGCGAACCCGTACGCCCGCTCGGCCGCCATCGGCGCGCACACCGTGACCCGCACGCCGCGGGCCACCAACCCCGCGGTCAGGGACCGGACATGAGCGCTGCTGCCCGCACTGCCGCCGCCCAGCACCTGCACAGTGCGCAGCGTCGACTGTCCGTGCGCTGACGGGCTGCTGGGGTGGCTCACGCGGCCGGGCTCCTGAAGGGTGTCGGCGAACTCGGTAGGTACGGAAGGGGTTAGGTATACGGAGAGTACGGGCTCAGGGATACGTATACCGTCGGTCCCCCAGGATGCCAGCCCATACCGATGTTCCGGCACCGGTCGCCGTCCCGCACCGCCAGGTCCTGGGCAACACGGCACACCGGACCACCCACATGGGTGAGTTGAGAGGCCCGATGCTTACGTAAGTGAGCCCTGCGCCAGCGCGCTGACCCGGTCCCCGTACACGGTCGCCGCGACGAGCCCGGCGGCGTGCGCCACCAGCCCCGGCCGCCCGTTCCCCGCGACGATGGCGACGCCGACGGCGGCACCGAGCGCGTGCGCGCCCGCGTCGCCGAGCATCCCGCGCTCGGCGAGATCGTCGGGCAGCACGGCAGCGGCGGCGCCCATCGGCGCGGTGGCGAGCGGGCCGCGCAGCAGGCCGGGAACGCCCAGGGCGAGGGTCACTTGGGCCGCGCGCCCCGGCCGTACGTCGACGAGGTTGACGAGGTGCGCGGTGCCGGCGATGACGACACCGGCGAGCACCTTGTCGACAAACCGTTCCTTGAGCAGTCCGCCCGCGACGAGCCCTGCCGCCGAGATCCCGAACAACTTTACGGCGCCGCTGGTGAGTTCGCCGTCCCGCAGCGCGCCCAGATGGGCCCGGAAGCCGCGCCGCGGATCACCGGCCCCCGCCACGTCGTCGTATCCGCCGCAGGCCCCGGCCACGAGCGTGGCGAGCATTGCGGCACCACGCGCGCCCGGCTCAGCCGCCACGAGCGCCCCCGCCGCGGCACCCACCGTGGCGGCAGGCCCCGAACACAGATCGACGGTCCGCCCCGCGTAATTCTTCCGCTCCCCGACTCCATCGGGCTTCACGCGCCGCAGAAGCCCGAGCGCACCACGGGTGACGCCTGCAGCGACTGCGGCGGAATCAAGCCGCGCCAGTGGTCGAGGCGCAGGGCCCCATTCCAGCCCCGCCGGCGATTGAGGCGCGGGGCCCGGGGCAGAGCCCCGCGACCGGCGGACGCCCACCCGCAACAAACCCGTCACGCGTCCGACCTCGCCGTCGCCAACAACTCCTCCGCATGCGCCCGCGCCGTCTCCGAGTCCTCCTGCCCGGCCAACATCCGCGACAACTCCCGCACCCGGTCCTCACCCTCGAGCACGGTCACACCGGAACTCGTCACGGAGCCGTCGTGGGTCTTCTCGACCAGGAGCTGCCGGTCGGCGAACGCGGCGACCTGCGGCAGGTGCGTGACGACCACGACCTGCGCCGACTTCGCGAGCTTGGCGAGACGCCTGCCGATCTCGACGGCGGCCTTGCCGCCCACGCCCGCGTCGACCTCGTCGAAGAGATACGTAGGTACCGGTTCGTTGCCCGCGAAGACGACCTCCACGGCGAGCATCACGCGCGACAGCTCACCGCCGGACGCGCCCTTCGCGATGGGCCGGGGCGGCGCGCCGGGGTGCGGGGCGAGCAGCAGCTCGACCTCGTCGACACCACTGGGCCCGCACACCACGTTCCGCCCGTCGACCTCGACGCCGTCGGCGGCGTCCGTCTCGGTATGCCGAATGTCGAAGGAGACCCGGGCGTGCGGCATCGCGAGCGAGGAGAGCTCCTCGGTCACCGCCGCCGCGAAGCGGTCGGCCGCCTCCACGCGCGCGTGGGTCAGTTCCTGCGCCAGTACGCCCAGTTCGCCGCGGAGCGACTCGCGCTCCGAGGTCAGCTCGCCGATCCGCTCGTCGTCGCCGTCGAGTTCGAGAAGGCGCGCGGCGCTCGTCTCGGCCCAGGCCAGCACCGCCGTCACGTCCTCGCCGTACTTGCGGGTGAGCGCCGTGAGCGCCGCCCGCCGCTCCTCCACCGCGGCCAGCCGCAGCGGGTCGGCGTCCAAATCGTCCGCGTAGCCCGCGAGTTCGGCGGCGACATCGGTGAGCAGGATCTGCACCTCGCCGATCCGCTCCGCGAGCGTGCCGAGCGCCGAGTCGTGGGAGCGCACGGCCTCCAGGGCCCGGTGCGCGCCGCCGACGAGAGTCTGCGCGTCGACGCCCTCCGGGTCCTCGGGGTTGCCTGCGAGCGCGGCGTGCGCGGCGGCCGCCGCCGAGGCCAGCGCCTCCGCGTGGCCCAGCCGGGAGGCCTCCTCGGCCAGCTCCACGTCCTCGCCGGCCCGGGGCTCCACGGCGCCGATCTCCTCGAGCCCGAAGCGCAGCAGATCCGCCTCCTGCGCCCGCTCACGGGCGCGCGTGGTGATCTCCTCCAGCTCGGTGCCGACGGCGCGCAGCCGCTTGTAGACGGCTCCGTACTTGGCGAGCGGCGCCGCGACGGCGTCCCCCGCGTACCGGTCGAGCGCCTGCCGCTGGCGGCCGAGCTTCAACAGTCCCTGCTGGTCGGTCTGGCCGTGCACGGCGACCAGTTCGTCGGCCAGCTCGCTCAGCACACCCACCGGCACGGACCGCCCGCCCAGGTGCGCCCGGGAGCGCCCCTCGGCGGACACGGTGCGGCTGAGCAGCAGCACCCCGTCCTCGAGCTCGGCCCCGGCCTCCTCGGCCCGCTCACGCGCGCCCGAGTCGGCGGGCACGGCGATGCGCCCCTCGACCACGGCGTTCTTCGCGCCGATCCGTACGAGCGCGGGGTCGGCCCTCCCGCCGAGCAGCAAGCCGAGACTGGTGACGACCATGGTCTTGCCCGCGCCCGTCTCACCGGTGACCGCCGTGAAGCCGGGCGAAAGCTCGACCACGGCGTCGTCGATGACTCCGAGCGACCGTATCCGCATCTCCTCCAACACGCCTCTGACCTTACGAGGTCCAAGGCCGTCCGTGCGACGGACCCCGGCCCCCTACCCCGATTCCGCAGGTAGGAGGGCGGTTACGGCGACAAACCTTCACGCCGCCGTCACTCGAACGTGCCGGTCAGTGCGGGGCGCCACGCCACCCGGCGACCGGGAGCGCGAACTTGGCCACGAGCCGGTCGGTGAACACCGCGTGGTGCAGCCGGGCCAGCCGGACCGGCACCTCGCCCCGGCGCACCTCGATCCGCGCGCCCGGCGGCAGCTCCACGGTCCGCCGTCCGTCGCACCACAGCACGCCGTGCGGCGTGTGCTGCTGGACCTCGACGGCGAGCACCGAGTCCGGCGACGTGATGAGCGGCTTCGCGAACAGGGCGTGCGCGCTGATCGGCACCATGAGCAGCGCCTCGACCTCGGGCCACACCACGGGCCCGCCGGCGGAGAACGCATAGGCCGTGGACCCGGTCGGGGTCGCGCACACGATGCCGTCGCAGCCGAATCCCGTGACGGGCCGGCCGTCGATCTCGAGCACGACCTCCAGCATCCGCTCGGGCTCGATCTTCTGGACCGCCGCCTCGTTGAGCGCCCAGTCCCGGTGCACGACGTCACCGTTGCGGTGCACGGCGACGTCGATCGTCATGCGCTCCTCGACCTCGTACTCCTTGGTGACGACGCGGTCGACGACCTTGTCCAGGTCGTCGCGCTCCGCCTCCGCGAGGAAGCCGACGCGGCCCAGGTTCACCCCGAGCATCGGCACCCCGGACGCCCGCGCGAACTCGGCGCCGCGCAGCAGCGTTCCGTCCCCGCCGAGCACGATGAGCAGCTCACAGCCGTCGAGGCAGGACGGCGTGGCCTCCTTCACCGTTTCCACGGTGTCGGGCAGCGGCAGGTCCTCGGCCTCGGACTCCAGTACCCGCACGCCGAGGCCGCTGCGCAGCAGCCCCTGTACGACGAGTTCGGCGCTGCGGATCGCAGCGGGCCGCCCCGTGTGGGCGAGCAGGAAAACCGTACGAGCTCGGGTCTGTGTCAACGCGGCCCCTCCGCCACTGCGCGATCTACGTCGGCCGGGTCGAGCTGTTCCGCCCCGGCACGCAGCCACAGAAAGTACTCGACGTTCCCGGACGGTCCCGGCAGGGGGCTCGCGGTCACGCCGCGCACGCCGTACCCGAGCTTCCATGCCTGCTCGGCGACCCTGCGCACCGCCTCGGCCCGCAGTTCGGGGCTGCGCACGACGCCCCCGCTGCCGAGCCGCTCCTTGCCCACCTCGAACTGGGGCTTGACCATCATCACCAAATCCGCCTCCGGAGCCGCGCACCGCACGAGCGCGGGCAGCACAAGGCCGAGCGGGATGAAGGACAGGTCCCCCACCACGAGGTCCACGGGTACGTCATCGATCGCCTCCAGCGTCAATTCGCGTACGTTCGTACGGTCCTTGACGGTGACGCGTTCATCGCTCTGCAGTGACCACGCGAGTTGCCCGTAGCCGACGTCGACGGCCACGACGTGCGCGACACCGGCCCGCAGCAGCACATCGGTGAACCCACCGGTGGACGCACCCGCGTCCAGCGCCCTGCGTCCCTTGACCACGAGCCCCTGCGGGCCGAACGCCTCCAGCGCGCCCGCGAGCTTGTGCCCGCCGCGCGAGACGTACTCGGGGTCGCTGTCGTCGGCCGCGACGACGATGGACACGCCCTCGTTGACCTGCGTCGCGGGCTTGGTCGCGACGATCTTGGCGACGCTGACCCGGCCCGCGGCGATCAGCTGGCTCGCGTGCTCGCGCGAACGCGCCAGCTTGCGGTTGACGAGTTCGGCGTCGAGGCGGCGACGTGCCACACCTGCCACGGTGGTTCAGCTCCTGTTGTCATGCGTAGAGGGGGACGGGGGGCGTGCGTCCAGCGCGGTCAGCGCGTTCCGCAGCCCCTGATGTACATCCTCGTACACCTCCGCGTGTCCGTCCGCGGCGAGGTGGTCCACATCGCCCAGCCGCTCCAGCGACGCGTCCACCTCGGCGTTGTCCGTGGGGGTGCGCCCGATTCCGAGCGGGGCGGGGGCCGCGGGGTCGTACGAGGGTTCCGCTGCCGGTTCCTGCGCGGGTTCCGGCACGTCGGTGGGCTCGGTGGGCGTCTCGCTCATGCCCCGACGCTACCCCGAAGCGCCGGTGTACCGTCGATCACGATGGCGACGACAGAGGAGTGCCGGGCGGCGCTCGACAAACTCTCGGACAACATGGCGGGGGCCGACGGGGACGTGCGCACGGCCGCGGCCCTGGACCGCTCGCTGAGCTGCCGGATCACCGACCTCGACGTGACGTTTTCCGGCCGACTCAAGGACGGCCGGATCGAGGTCCTCGACACGCGTCCCGGGCCGCCCGCCGAGAAGGCGCAGATCCGGCTCGCGATGACCGGCGACGATCTGGTGTCGATGGTCGAGGGCGAGCTGAACTTCGCCAAGGCGTGGGCATCGGGACGCGTGAAGCTCGAGGCCTCGTTCCGCGATCTGCTGCGGCTCAGGACGCTGCTGTAGCGGTCTCCTTGCGGCGCGCGTGCCGCGCGGCCGGCACCACCAGCGGGGTCCCCGTCTCCGGGTCGTCGATGACCTGGCACTTCATGCCGAAGAGCTGCTCGACGAGCTCGGCCGTGACGATGTCCTTGGGCGCGCCCTCGGCGATCACCGCGCCGTCGCGCAGGGCGATGAGGTGGGTGGCGTAGCGGGCCGCGTGGTTGAGGTCGTGCAGGACGGCGACGAGCGTGCGCCCCTGCTCCTCGTGCAGCTCGGCGCAGAGGTCGAGGACGTCGATCTGGTGCTGGATGTCGAGGTACGTCGTCGGCTCGTCGAGCAGCAGCAGCGGCGTCTGCTGGGCGAGCGCCATGGCGATCCACACGCGCTGGCGCTGGCCGCCGGAGAGCTCGTCGACGTACCGCTCGGCGAGCTCGGCGACGCCGGTGGAGGCCATCGACTCCTGGACGATCCGCTCGTCGTCGGACGACCACTGGCGCAGCAGCCCCTGGTGCGGGTAGCGGCCGCGGGCCACGAGGTCGCCGACGGTGATGCCGTCGGGCGCCACCGACGACTGCGGCAGCAGGCCGAGCGTCTTGGCGACCTTCTTGGCGGGCATCGACTGGATGACGCTGCCGTCGAGCAGGACGCGGCCCGCGCTCGGCTTGAGCATCCGCGACAGGGCGCGAAGCAGCGTGGACTTGCCACAGGCGTTCGGGCCGACGATCACCGTGAAGGAGTTGTCGGGGATCTCCACCGACAGCTTCTCGGCGATGACGCGCTGGTCGTATCCGAGGGTCACGTCGTCGGCTATCAGCCTGTTCACTGCGGTGCTCCTTTGGTTCGTACGAGAGGGGCGGGGCGTGTGCGGGTCGCGCGAGGTCATATCCGCCCCGCCTTCCGCTCAGTGACCAGCAGCCACAGCAGATAGATGCCGCCGACGACGCCGGTGACCACGCCGACGGGCAGCTGGTCGGCGCCGAACGCCCGCTGCGAGACCAGGTCGGCGACGATCAGCAGGGCCGCGCCCAGGATCGTCGACGCCGCCAGGTTCGGCCCCGGCGACTTGGTCAGCCGGCGGGCGATCTGCGGGGCGGTGAGCGCCACGAAGGTGACGGGGCCCGCGGCCGCGGTGGCGGCGGCCGTCAGCACGACGGAGGCCGTGAGCAGCAGCAGCCGGGTGCGCTCGACGCGCACGCCGAGGCCGCCCGCCGCGTCGTCGCCCATCTCCAGCATCCGCAGCGGACGCGCGTACGCGGCGACGACCGGGATCAGGACGAGGAACATGATCAGCAGCGGCCAGACCTGCGCCCAGTCACGGCCGTTGAGCGAACCGGTCATCCACACGGTGGCGCGGGCGGCGTCCACGAAGTCGGCCTTGGTGAGCAGATAGCCGTTGATCGCGGTCACGAACGCGGAGACGCCGATGCCGACGAGGACGAGCCGGTAGCCGTGCACGCCCCGCTTCCACGCGAGGACGTAGATCGCCAACCCGGTGACCAGACCGCCGACGAGCGCGCCGAGGGCGACCTGCGTGGCGCTGCCCCCGAAGATCACGATCATCACGAGCGCGCCCGCGGTCGAGCCCTGCCCGAGGCCGAGCACGTCCGGGCTGCCCAGCGGGTTGCGGGAGACGGACTGGAAGAGCGCGCCGGACAGGCCGAGCGCGGCGCCGACGAGCAGGCCGACGAGGACCCGCGGAAGCCGCAGGTCGTTGATGATGAATTCCTGACCGGCGTCCCCGTTGCCCGCGAGGGTGCGCAGCACGTCGGAGACCGGGATCGGGAAGTCGCCGGTGCCGATGAGGAAGACGCTCGCGGCGAGCGCCGCCACGAGGAGGATCGCCACGACGACGAGCGATCGGACGTCGAGCCGGACGGAGAGGCCGCCCGGGGTGCGTATCGCCTTGGTCTTCGCGGCCTTCTTGGTACGGGTCTCGGTCGCGTTCTTCGTGGCGGTCACAGCTGGGCCATCCTTCGGCGACGTACGAGCACGATGAAGACCGGCGCGCCGATGACGGCCGTGACGATGCCGACCTGGAGCTCGGACGGGCGGGCCACGATCCGGCCGATGACGTCGGCGCCGAGCAGCAGGACGGGCGAGAGGACCGCCGCGTACGGCATGATCCAGCGCATGTCGGGGCCGGTGAACGAGCGGACCATGTGCGGCACCATCAGGCCGACGAAGGCGATCGGGCCGCAGGCGGCGGTGGCCGCGCCGCACAGCAGCGTCGCGGCGACCATGCTCAGGGCGCGGGTGCGGCCGAGGTGGGCGCCGAGCGCGCGTGCGGTGTCGTCGCCCATGGCCATGGCGTTGAGCGGGCGGGAGAGCAGCAGCGCGAGCACGGCGCCGACGGCGATGAACGGCCACACCTGCTGGATGGTGTGCATGGTGGACGTGGCCAGCGAGCCGACCTGCCAGAACCGCATCCGGTTGAGGGCCATGTCGTCGGTGATCATCACCGCGTAGAGATAGCCGGAGAGCGCCGCGTTGATCGCGGTACCGGCGAGCGCGAGCCGCACGGGCGTCGCGTTGCGGGTGCCGCCGAGCGCGTAGACAAGGACACCCACGGCTGCGGCGCCCGCGAAGGCGAACCATACGTAGCCGGTGAGCGAGGTGACCCCGAAGAAGCTGATGGCGGAGACGACGGCGGCCGAGGCGCCCATGTTGATGCCGAGGATGCCGGGGTCGGCGAGGGGGTTGCGGGTCAGCGCCTGAAGGACGGCGCCGGCGAGGCCGAGCGCGATTCCGGCCAGCAGGCCGAGCAGGGTGCGCGAGACACGCTCACCGACGACCACGTCCGCGTAGTTCCCGGTGTCCTGGAACAGGCCGTGCCAGACCTGGTCCAGGGAGAGCGGTTTGGCGCCCACGGCGATGCTCGCCACAAGGACGGCCACCAGCACCAGGACAGACGCGAGCAGCCCGACGGTGCGTATCAACGCACGACGGTCGGGGGGCGCGGGAGCGGTCACCGCGCTGGCTTCGGGAGGACTGTCGACCAACACGAAGTTAGGTTAGCCTACCCTGCAACTCGGTCACATCCCGCTCCCCCAGGGGCGCGGGGAACTGCGCATCTTTTTTGGGGGTCTGGGGGCGCAGCCCCCAGGGACGGGACGGGAAGGGGCGGAGGGGGCGACTTTCCCTCCCCCGGCACAAACGCCCCGCCTACAGCCCCAGCCGAGCCACCGCCTTTCCCGAATCCAGCTCGCACGCCCCGTCCCCGGCAGCCGCCCAGGCGGCGGCGCACAACGCCCGCAACCCGTCGATCGCGGCACCGTCCCCCTCCAGCTCCAGCTCCCCGCTCCCGGCACGCGCCGTCCAGCCCCCGCACCGGAACCCACCGTCGCCGCCCTGAACCTCCTCGACCTCCGGCTGCCCGGTAAGCAGTCCCCGAAGATCCACATCCACATACGTGGGCCGATGCTGCGGCGGCGCGGCAAGCAGCTGCGCGGCATCGGTGACACCGGTCAGTACGAGCAGCGAATCCACGCCCCCGTTGAACGCCCCCTCGATGTCCGTATCGAGCCGGTCCCCGACCACCAGCGGAGTCTTCGCCCCGGTCCGCAGAATCGTCTCGCGATGCATCGGCGGCAACGGCTTCCCCGCAATCTGCGGCTCGGCACCCGTCGCGATCCGGACGACCTCCACCGCCGCCCCGTTCCCCGGCGCGATCCCGCGCGCACTCGGAATCGTCAGGTCGGTATTGGACGCGAACCACGGCACACCGCGCGCGATCCCGTAACAGGCCTCGGCGAACCGCCCCCACGCCATGTCCGGCCCGCCGTACCCCTGCGCCACGGCGGCCGGGTCGTCGTCCGCGGAGTCCACCGGCACGAGCCCCCGCTCACGCAGCGCCACCCGGAGGCCCTCGCCCCCGATCACCAACACCCGCGCCCCTTCGGGCACTTGCTCGCTGATGAGCCGCGCGACGGCCTGCGCCGACGTGATGACATCGGCGGCGCCGGTCGGGATACCGAGCTCGGTCAGATGCTCGGCCACGGCATCCGGCGTGCGCAGCGCGTTGTTCGTGACATACGCGAGCCCCATCCCGCCGCCACGCGCCACCGCCAGCGACTCGACGGCATGCGCGATGGCCTGCCCGCCCGCGTACACGACCCCGTCGAGATCGAGCAGCGCGGTGTCGTACGCCTCGCTCAGCTTTCGCTCGCTGCCACCGGGCCGCAGCCGGGCCCCACTGTCGGCCGTCCCGCTCGCACTGTGGCCCTGGCTCATTCCGCATCTCTCCTCGCTCGATCCCACTCCCCCGATCATCCCTCACGGCACTGACACTCGTACGATGCGGGGATGAACACTGCAGGTCGCACGGCACAGTCGGGCAGCAACGGCCTGGACCTCATCCCGTTCAGGGGCGTCCGCTACGTCCCCGAACAGGTCGGCAGCCTCGCCGCCGTGACCTCACCCCCGTACGACGTGGTCGTACGGCCGGACGGTCTGCTGCACCTGGAGAACGCGGACCCGCACAACATCGTCCGCCTGATCCTGCCGCAGGCCGTGGAGCCCCGGACCCGCAACGAACTGGCGGCCGCCACCCTGCACCGCTGGCTCGCCGAGGGCGTCCTCGCCCCCGACGCCGAACCAGCCTTCTACGTATACGAGCAGCGCAACGGCGACATGCTGCAGCGCGGCATCATCGGCGCCCTCCACCTCTCCGAGGCCTCGGAAGGTGTGGTCCTCCCCCACGAGGACGTCATGCCGCATGTGGTCGAGGACCGGGCGGGACTGATGCGCACGACGGCCGCGAACCTCGAACCGCTCCTGCTGACCTACCGGGGCAACGGCAACGCGACGGGCGCCACCGCCGTCATCGAGCGCACCGTCCAGCGCGCCCCGCTGCTCTCCACGACCACCGAGGACGGCTACAGCCACCGCCTCTGGGCGCTCACCGACCCCGCCGACCAGCGCCAGGTCCAGGACGGTCTCGCCGCCCACCAGGCGCTGATCGCGGACGGCCACCACCGCTGGGCCACCTACCTGCGCCTGCGCACCGAACACGGCTCGACGGACCGCACCCCCTGGGACTACGGCCTGGTCCTCCTGGTCGACACGGCCCGCTACCCCCTCCGGGTCCGCGCCATCCACCGCCTGCTGGGCCGCCTCCCCCTCGACCGGGCCCTGGCGGCGGCCGCCCCGCACTTCCGCGTACGCGAGGTCGCCGGCCCGCTCCCGCACGCGATGGAGGCCCTGGCTCAAGCGGCGTCCCACGGCAACGCCTTCCTCCTCACCGGCACCGAGGACACGTACCACCTCCTGGACCGCCCCGACCCGGCGCTCCTGGACCGTACGATCCCGGCCGATCGCCCCGAGGCCTGGCGCACCCTCGACGCCACAGTGCTGCACTCCACGCTCCTCGGCGACGTCTGGGGCATCCCGGAGGACTCCCCCGCCGACGTCACGTACATCCACGACACGCAGGCGACGGTCGACAAGGCGCGCCAAGACGGCGGCACGGCGGTCCTGATGCACCCGGTCCGCGAGGAGGTCGTCCGCGAGCTGGCCCGCCAGGGCGTGACGATGCCCCGCAAGTCCACGTCGTTCGGCCCGAAGCCGGCCACGGGCCTGGTGCTGCGCACGCTCACGGACGACTGAGTACGACGGCTGCGAAACGAAGAACGGGCGGGCTCCCTGAGGGAGCCCGCCCGTTCTTCATGTCACGCTCTACCGCTCGTCACCCTCGACGCCCGCGCTGTCGCTGTCGCCCTGCGGCGCCGGGGCGCCGTCCTCGGCACTGTCGTCAAAGGCGTCCACGAACTCGACACCGTCCAGCTCGGCGAGCCGGTCCGACGCGTCCGTGCTGCCGTCCTTGTCGGACTCGACGGCCTTGGCGAACCACTCCCGCGCCTCGCCCTCGCGCCCGGCCTCCAGCAGCGCGTCGGCGTACGCGTAGCGCAGACGCGCGGTCCACGGCTGCGAGGAGTTCGAAGCGAGCTCGGGGCTCTGCAGGGTCACGATGGCGGCGTCCAGCTGCCCCATGTCCCGCCGCGCGCCGGCGGCCACGAGCCGCATCTCGACCTGCCCGGCCTTGTCCAGCTTCGACACCTCGGGGGCACCGGCCATGTCCAGCGCCTTCTCGGGACGCCCGAGCCCGCGCTCGCAGTCGGCCATGAGCGGCCACAGCTCCGCGCTCCCGGTCATCCGCCGCGCGGCCCGGAACTCGGCGAGCGCCTCGCTGTACTTCTGGTTCCCGTACGCGGCGAACCCGGCGGCCTCCCGCACGGCGGCGACGCGCGACGCGAGACGCAGCGCGATCCTGGAGTACGCGTACGCGCGCTCCGGGTCCTCGTCGATCAGACGCGCCACCATCACGAGGTTCATGGCGACATCCTCGGCGAGCCCGCGCGGCAGGGACTGAAGCTCCTGCTGCACGCTCTTGTCGAGCTCGGCACCGGAGACGTCGTCCGGGATCGGCAGCCGCTTGATCGGCTCACGGTCCCGCTCCCGGTCGTCCCGCACCCGCGGCCCACCGCGCCGGTCGTCACGGCGGTCGTCACGACGCGGCCCACGGTCATCACGCCGGTCGTCACGCCCACGGAACCCACCGGGACGCCCGCCCCGGTCATCCCGCCGGAAGCCGCCACCACGGTTGTCGTCACGCCGGTCATCACGACGCGGCCCACGATCACGGTCACGGTCGCGGTCGTCACGGCGGAACCCGCCACCACGGTTGTCGTCCCGACGGTCGTCCCGCCGGAAACCCCCACCGCGATTGTCGTCGCGCCGGTCATCACGACGCGGCCCACGGTCACGGTCCCGATCACCGAACGAACGGTCATCAGGCCGGTCGTCGCGGCGGAACCCGCCACCACGGTTGTCATCGCGACGCGGCGCACGATCGCGGTCGCGGTCATCGCGACGGAAGCCACCGCCACGGTTGTCATCACGCCGATCGTCCCGACGCGGCGCACGATCACGATCACGGTCGCGGTCGTCACGGCGGAAGCCGCCACCGCGGTTGTCGTCGCGCCGGTCATCGCGACGCGGCCCACGGTCACGGTCACGGTCGCGGTCGTCCCGACGGAAGCCACCGCCACGGTTGTCATCGCGCCGGTCATCGCGACGGAACCCGCCACCACGGTTGTCGTCCCGCCGGTCGTCCCGACGGAAGCCCCCACCGCGATTGTCGTCACGCCGGTCATCACGACGCGGCCCACGGTCACGATCACGGTCGCGGTCGTCGCGACGGAAGCCACCGCCACGGTTGTCGTCCCGACGGTCGTCCCGCCGGAACCCGCCGCCACGGTTGTCGTCACGCCGGTCATCACGACGCGGCCCACGGTCACGGTCCCGATCACCGAACGAACGGTCATCACGCCGGTCGTCCCGCCGGAAGGGCGGACGCTCCCGGTCGCCGTCCCGACGGTCCCGACGCGGGGCCCCGCTGTTGCCGCGGAACCCGCCCCGGTCCCCCCGGTCACCACTGTCCCGTCGGCGCTGATCGCGCTCCGGACGCTCATCGGGAGAGTTGGTGGCCATCGGTTGACTCCTGTCTTCGGTACCGCAGTCATTCTCGCGCAACCGGGGTGCCGGCGCGCTCCGAGAAAAGCTCTGGAAATACAAAAAGGACCCTTGGTCCCAGCATGTGTGCCGGGACCAAGGGTCCTCTTCAAAAA